>NZ_DEYV01000005.1:0-403163 GCF_002364655.1 Pseudomonas sp. UBA3149 | reverse complement strand
GCGTATTCTACACAAGCCCAGAGGCTTGTCAACTACTGCTTACCTCTTTCCACTTCTGCCAGACCGGAGGCCTGACCTTGACTAAACAGCTAAGCCATTGATATACAAGGCTTCTTACTGTTCTGTTGCAGCGGAAGTGGGCGCATTATAGGCCCCTCCGCTCACAGGTCAAGCTTTATTTTTGAGCCAAGCCGAATACATTAACGCTTTCATTTCTACTACTGCTTGCTTAAAGCCAACGAACACAGCATGGGCCACAATGGCGTGACCTATATTCAACTCATTAATACCTGGGATTGACGCTATTGGCTCTACGTTATGGTAATGAAGGCCATGACCTGCATTCACTATTAACCCGCTAGACAAACCTGCCTCAACACCGTCTTTAATACGCTCAAGTTCGAGGGTTTGACTTTTTTCGCTCGCTGCATCCGCGTACTTTCCTGTATGAAGTTCAATGGCAGGAGCGCCAGCTCTCGCGGCGGCCTCTATTTGCTGCTGATCGGGATCGATAAAAAGTGATACCTGACAACCTGCCGACGCAAGCCTAGCGATAGCTTCCCTTATCCGATGTTCTTGCCCTAGAACATCCAAGCCACCCTCTGTCGTCAATTCTTCTCTTTTTTCAGGTACAAGGCAGACATGCTCCGGCCTGACATCGCAGGCTAAATCCAGCATCGCCGGAGTCATTGCGATCTCAAGGTTCATGCGCGTCTGAAGGGCTGCCTTGAAGAGGCGAACGTCTCGCTCCTGAATATGCCTACGGTCTTCACGTAAATGCAGTGTAATTCCATCTGCACCAGCCTCCTCTGCATCAAGCGCTGCCTTAAGAGGATCGGGATAACGTGTACCGCGCGCCTGGCGCAAAGTTGCCACATGATCAATGTTGACGCCTAATAAAAGTCGGCTAGCAAACATCGCATTCAACTCTCACTTAAGAAACAATTCACGGCTAATAAGCGGCTTGCCACTAAGCAGCGGAGCATAAGCCTGGCGCATGAGTCGTTTAGCTGATTTAAGGACACCTGCATCATTCCAGTCAGCGCCAGACAAGGCCAGCAGCTCACTACCTTGGAATGCACCAGGCTGATACACAGGTATACATTCAAGGCCTTCATCTGGAACAAAACGATAGATATTTTTGGGATCTATAGCGTTGCCGCGACTATCCACTTCTAATGAAAAGCCGTAACCCAACTCATCGAGAAACGTCCACTCGAAGTTCCTTAGCGGAGGTTCCACGTCTGCATGATTACTCAATGCACGCAAGGTATTTGCATATTGATGGAAGATCGCCGGGTGCGGCTCTTCTGGCAAAAGAAGACGTACGATGAGCTCATTGAGATAAAGGCCACTAAACAGAGCATCTCCGCTCAGAAGAAAGGGAGGAGCCAAAGGCTCCATACGGTGAACTGTCTTTAATTCAGTACGTCCCCGGAACTGCCCTTCAAATAGCTGAAACAGCCGAACAACACTGCCAGATTTTCCACGAGCGCCTCGATAGACTGCTCGAAACCTCCCACGCAATGAAAAAAAGTCTACGAGCGTGCTACTTTCCCTGAAGGGCCGAGCATGAAGAACGAAGGCTTTCTCAGGTTCTTGCATTAAAGATCTGCGTATCCCAAAGAGCGGAGTGCGCGCTCATCGTCTGACCAGCCGCTTTTTACCTTCACCCAAAGGTTCAACATGACCTTCGAATCGAAGAGGGCCTCCATATCTTTCCGAGCATCCTGACCAATCCGCTTGATTCGCTCACCTGCATTTCCGATGAGTATCTTTTTCTGTCCATCACGCTCTACCAGAATCAGCGCATGGATGTGCAACACATTCCCTTGCTGTTTAAACTCCTCAATTTCAACCGTGACCTGATAGGGAAGTTCAGCACCCAGCTGACGCATAATTTTTTCACGTACGAGCTCTGCAGCCAGAAAACGACTACTACGATCAGTAAGCTGATCCTCAGGAAAGAAGTGGTCTCCCTCAGGCAGCCGATCCGCTACAAGCTTCTCGAGGGAATCCAGGTTCACACCATTTTGCGCAGAGATAGGGATAACCTCTGCTTCAGGCAACTGCTCGGATAGCCACTTCAACTGAGGTAGAAGCTCTGCTTTATCTTCCATGCGGTCCGTTTTGTTAACCGCCACAATCACCGGACATTTGACATGGCGGACTCGTTCTAGAACGAACGCATCCTCTTCAGTCCAGCGCATGCGATCCACCACAAAGATAACTACATCTACATCTTTGAGGGCTGCGGATGCGGTCTTATTCATATAGCGATTGAGAGCTTTTTGATTCTCTTTGTGGATACCAGGCGTATCGACATAAACAGCCTGAACATCCCCTTCTGTCTTAATACCCAACAACGTATGACGTGTCGTTTGGGGCTTTCGAGAGGTGATAGCAAGCTTCTGCCCTAAGATATGATTCAGCAGAGTAGATTTGCCCACGTTAGGACGCCCAACGATAGCTACGTATCCACAACGGGATACCGGGTCAGTCATGGCCATTCTCTACTCCTAAAGCAATCAACGCGGCTGTTGCAGCCATTTGTTCTGCGATGCGGCGACTGGGCCCTTGGCCACTGGTTTTTTCGCTTAGCATCGATATGTCGCACTCGACGAAAAAGACGCGACAATGTGGCTCGCCTTCGATCGCGACCACTTCATACTTTGGCAACTCACATCCCCGCGCCTGCAGATGCTCCTGAAGGCGTGTTTTGGGATCCTTGTTCGTATCGACTGGCGTAAGCTCACGAAGTTGCGGCCCTAGCCAAGCCATGATCCGATCTCTGGCCGCTTCCATCCCGGCATCCAGATAGATAGCGCCAATCAGAGCCTCCATCGCATCTGCCAGAATAGACTCGCGGCGAAAGCCGCCACTTTTCAACTCGCCCGAGCCTAGCCGGAGATAGTCTCCAATCTCAAAACTACGGGCCAGGACAGCTAAGGTCTCTCCCTTTACCAATCTTGCGCGCAGGCGAGAAAGCTGGCCTTCACGGGCTTGAGGGAAATGTTGATAGAGCGCTTCGCCAATCACAAAGTTAAGAATAGCGTCTCCTAGAAACTCAAGACGCTCATTATTCTTACTGGCAAAACTGCGATGAGTGAGAGCCAGGACCATTTGGCCCTGGTCTTTGAAGGTGTAACCGAGCCGGCGCTCGAGACGATCTAAGGGTGGGTTCACGGGATACTTATACGGAAGTCGCGTTCAAAATGAACCACTAAATCAATATTACGGATTAGAGGTTCACGCTTTTCATAATCCAGATGGATAAGGAATCTATTGTCCTCAGTCTTCACCTGCATGGCTTTATCAAGGTCAATATCATTAATGCTATTAACCTGCATGCCCTTGCTTACATACGAATACACATCGGGCACGCTATGAATATTCATCGCTTTCTCACTTTCTATAGAGGTGATGACTTTGGTCATCGCCTGATAATCCAGATAATGAGGAATAAGCTTAAAGGCTGTGCTTGCCAAGAAAGCAATAATGCACAGCATTAGCAGCCAGCCTATGAAGGAAAGTCCCTTTTGCCTGTGCGACATAGACATGACGCATTTCCTATTTAATGAATGATCCCTACACGGGAAAAGTTAGGTAAATTTTTGACCTTTGGGTCAGGCCAGCTCATCCAGACAGCGAAGGCTTTGCCAACAATATTTTTATCGGGAACCATGCCAAGCAATTCGTGTGGAATACCAGGGTCGCTCCAGTAACGACTGTCATTGGAGTTATCCCGGTTGTCCCCCATCATGAAATAATGACCAGCCGGTATAACCCATTGACTATCCGCCGGCAGGTTATAACGAGTCATCTCCTCACGAATGACATGCTCTACTTCGCCTAATTTCTCTTTGTATAGCTTTGCACTACCCAAAGAGCCAGGCTCCTCTCCGATCAGTTGCCTTGAGACCAATTGACCGTTCACAAAAAGCTGCTTCTCTGGAGTATAGCGAATGGTGTCGCCAGGCAAGCCTACAACACGCTTGATGTAATTAACGGAGGGGTCGCTGGGATAGCGAAATACCATGACATCACCGCGCTGCGGGTCTCCAACCGGGATGATCTTAGTATCGATAACCGGCAAACGGATTCCATAGGCGAACTTGTTTACCAAGATGAAATCGCCCACTTCCAATGTGGGCTTCATTGAGCCCGAAGGAATCTGGAAAGGCTCCACCAGAAACGACCGCAGAACCAAAACGATGGCGAGTACAGGAAAGAATGACTTCCCATACTCGACCAAGAGTGGCTCCTTCCTCAAATTATCCAAAGCAACTGGATCGGGCTCGGTAACCTGCCCTTCGTATGTCGCAATTCTTGTACGCCGGCGTGGCGCCAGAAAGACCAAGTCAAACAGTGCCAAACCGCCACACACTGCGACAGCGATAACCAAAAGCAAAGGAAAATTGAATGACATATTCTCAGCTATCCACTTTGAGTACAGCCAGGAAGGCTTCTTGTGGAATTTCCACACTACCAACCTGCTTCATCCGCTTCTTACCCGCTTTCTGCTTCTCCAGCAGCTTACGCTTACGGGATACGTCTCCACCGTAACACTTGGCCAATACGTTCTTACGTAATGCCTTTACGGTTGTCCGCGCTACGATCTGTCCACCAATAGCTGCCTGGATCGCCACATCAAACATCTGACGTGGAATCAGCTCCTTCATTTTCTCTGTCAGAGCTCGACCTTTGTGGTGAGCCTTGTCTCGGTGAACGATCAATGCCAGCGCATCGACTTTCTCACCATTAATAAGGACATCAAGCTTGACCAGATTAGAAGCCTCGAAGCGATCAAAACTGTAATCCAGCGAAGCATACCCACGACTAACGGACTTGAGTCGATCGAAAAAGTCCAGAACAACTTCATTCATAGGCAGATCATAACTAACCTGAACCTGGCTGCTGAGGAACTGCATGTCCCGCTGCACACCACGCTTCTCAATACACAGGGTTATGACGTTGCCCAAGTGCTCTTGAGGCACAAGAATATTGGCCCGCACGATCGGTTCGCGCATTTCTGCAATCGACGCAAGATCAGGCAGCTTTGAGGGGTTGTCTACGTATACGATTTCGCCATTCTTATGCACGACTTCAAACACTACAGTCGGTGCAGTCGTGATCAGATCCAGATCGTATTCGCGCTCCAAACGCTCCTGGATAATCTCCATATGGAGCATACCGAGGAAACCGCAGCGAAAGCCAAAGCCCAGTGCCTCTGAGCTTTCAGGCTCGTACTGCAAAGACGCATCGTTCAAGGTCAGCTTCTGCAGCGCTTCGCGGAAGTCTTCAAAATCATCCGAGCTGACCGGAAAGAGGCCTGCATAGACCTGAGGTTTGACCTTTTGGAAGCCCGG
Source organism: Pseudomonas sp. UBA3149 (assembly GCF_002364655.1). Lineage (NCBI taxonomy): Bacteria > Pseudomonadati > Pseudomonadota > Gammaproteobacteria > Pseudomonadales > Pseudomonadaceae > Pseudomonas > Pseudomonas sp. UBA3149. Next base: position 397,794 of record NZ_DEYV01000005.1, on the reverse strand, counting down.
CAGCATAGCTACGTCTGGCGTGCTGGAAAGCGTCAGCGTATCACCTACCGGCGCCCCCAGGATCTCCTTGATACCAGCGATAATGAAGCCTACCTCACCGGCCTTGAGATCCTGCATTTCGGTATGCTTAGGCGTAAAGACGCCAACACTATCCACCTGATGTACTTTGCCGGTGGACTTCACCAGAATCTTGTCGCCTTTTTTCACACGTCCATGCTTGACGCGTACCAAGGACACAACACCTAGATAATTGTCGAACCAGGAATCAATGATCAATGCTTGTAGAGGCGCCTCGATATTGCCTTCAGGAGCAGGGATTACCTTGACCAGTCGCTCCAGGACATCGACAACACCCATGCCACTCTTGGCTGAGCAGGGAACCGCGTCAGTGGCATCGATACCAATGATGTGCTCAATCTCTGCCTTAACGCGCTCTGGCTCGGACTGGGGCAGGTCCATCTTGTTGAGCACAGGCATGACTTCAAGACCTTGCTCAATCGCTGTATAGCAGTTGGCTACGGACTGAGCCTCAACGCCCTGAGCAGCATCAACAACGAGCAAAGCGCCCTCACAGGCAGCCAGAGAGCGGCTTACTTCATAGGTGAAGTCAACATGCCCAGGGGTATCGATAAAGTTGAGCTGGTACGTTTTACCATCCTGCGCCTTGTAGTGCAGCGTCACACTGTGGGCTTTAATGGTAATTCCGCGCTCGCGCTCGAGGTCCATGGAGTCCAGCACCTGGGCTTCCATTTCGCGGTCGGACAGGCCGCCACACATTTGAATAAAGCGGTCGGCTAGCGTCGACTTGCCATGGTCAATGTGGGCAATGATGGAAAAGTTACGGATATGACTTAGGTCACTCACGGATCAACACTCGAAAGGCCAGCAGCGGAATGCCCGCTGGAAAAAATAGCCTGGGAGTTTACCCGATACTATGGAAACCCGTCACGCACGGACTTACATAAGGTAAAAAGGCGAAGTGTTTCCACCTCGCCTCATTGGCCTTACTTGGGCAGCCTGAAAGTAATAAAGCTGGCTCGTCCATCACGCATGACGCGCATGGAAATGGACTTGTCGGCAGGAAGCTTCTTCATTGTGTCCTGGAATTGGCGCGCCGAGGAAACCGGCTGATTATTCAAATGAGTAATTACATCGCCCGGACGCAAGCCAATCATGGCAGCCGGTCCGTCCGTTACCTGCTTGATTACCACGCCACTTTGCAACTGAAGGCTTTTCTTCTGCTCATCAGTCAGATCCGCAACAGCAATCCCCATTCGATTACTGCTACGCTCAGCGCCGGGCTGACCTGAGGCAGCAATGGAATCATCATCGGGCATATCACCGACCTTAACGGATACGGTCTTGCGTGCGCCTTCACGCACAATATTCATTTCCGCGGTGGCATCAGGCTTCAGGTTACCGATCAGATGAGGCAGATCTGCTGACTCAACAATCTGTTGCCCGTTAACCGACAGGATGACATCTCCCACCTTCAAGCCACTCTTGGCTGCAGGTCCGTTTTCCAAAACCTGAGCGATCAAAGCGCCGGCTGGCTTCTCCAAGCCAAAGGACTCTGCCAGGTCTTTGTCTACTTCTTGAATGACAACTCCCAACCAACCGCGTGTCACCTTACCCTCGGTACGCAACTGATTGGCCACATTCATAGCCACATCAATCGGGATAGCAAAGGAAAGCCCCATAAAGCCGCCCGAACGCGTAAATATCTGAGAGTTGATACCTACCACTTCCCCGCTCAGATTGAACAGCGGGCCACCAGAATTGCCAGGATTGATCGCAACATCCGTCTGGATGAATGGAACATAGTTCTCGTTTGGCAAGCTACGCCCCTTGGCGCTTACGATACCGGCTGTCACGGAGTGGTCGAACCCGAAGGGCGAACCAATAGCCAGCACCCACTCACCGACCTTGAGCTTGTCAGAATTACCTAACTTAACGGTCGGAAGATTCTTGGCGTCAATCTTGAGGAGCGCCACGTCTGTACGCGGATCAGCACCAATTAATTTGGCAGTATGATCGCTTCTGTCAGAAAGGCGCACGATGATTTCGTCCGCATCGGCTACCACATGGTTATTGGTCAGGACATAACCATCAGCCGAGATAATAAAACCGGACCCCAACGACTGGGCTTCTCGCCGACGACTGTCCGGCCCTTGCGGCATTTGAGGAATGCTTCGCTCGAAGAATTCACGAATACCTGGCGGCAGCCCTTCGAGATCAGGCATGGACATGGCACCGCCACGGCTAGCCGGCAGGTTTTGGCGAGTACTGATATTAACAACGGCAGGGCTTGCCGACTCTACCAGCGGAGTAAAGTCTGGAAGATCCGCATGGGCCAATAGCGATACGCCTAGCGCCCATGTTGCCATCAAGGCTGCCAGGTAATGTTTAAACATTCGCATGAAATACAGCTCCCGTTCTTGCAGGGGACAGACAGTGCTAACAGTTAGCTTTTACCAAGCGATGGTGCAGTACCCACCGCATCACTACTTCAGGCAGCAGACGAACCGCCTTAAAAGAGTCACCTGACGAAATACCATAGAAAAGCTGAATGTTTCCTGATACTCCCTATGGGTATCAGGAAACATGTACTTATTAGCGGCACAGACTTAGTCGGGCCGTACGGATAACGCTATGCGCTCGGCCGTACCGGCAGGAACTTCGCCTACGACAGTAATCAACACATCCTTGTCAGATGGATTGATGCGCTTGGATACGACACTGGTAGGACCAAACTGGTTTCGACTATCGGTCATCGCTGTATGACTATCAGAGTCAACAAATACAGAAAAATTACTCAGACCATCGCTGTATAGAAGGTACTGTACAGGTCGTCCGTCCCCACCTGCCTGCCAGCTCTTCAATGATCGTACCTGCTCGAAGCCGGAGGGAAGCCAGGAAGCCGCCCATGTAGCTTGGTCTGCATGGCTCGCCTCTTCCGCTTCTGCGCTAGGAGCACAGTCACCTTTAGGATCAAGCTCAGCTGTACTTGGCGCAAGCGACGAGTAAGTAATGAACTGAAGTCTTTCCAGTGCATTACCCTTTTGATCGAATGTGGTGGATTTGAGGACCTGTCCAGTCGACTTGCTTAGTTGCATTTCATAAGCGTATCGATAGGAATCTTTGGGAATAAACGCTATGACATCCGTAGGATTGTCTGCAACGCGCGACTCTCCGAGATGCTTGAGGGTATAGCCTTTATCGATTTGATCAGGCCTCAATTTGGGAGCAAGGCTTTTTGCCACATCAACCTGATCATCTGCTGAAGTACTGCAGACAATGCGATTATTATCACGCACTACTTCATAAGGAGTGCCATCAAGCCGGTAGAGACGCTCTTTAACATCCCCATTGGAATCGACTTTTCTGGCGATATGATGTGAAGTTAGATTCCCATTGCTCTCGTAGATAAAAGAACCTTGGGAATTAACCTTGTCACTGGTTGATAGCTTGTTCAACCAATCCGTTGACTCGGCGGCTTGTACTGATTGAGTTATCAGTAACAAACCGCCTATTCCATATATAACTGGAGCAAACCGCATGCTCTTCCTTATCAGGGATTAACGAGTTTCTGCGTTAGCACCACGTGCATAAGGAAGCGCGGAACCTTCAATACTGTTGAAAGTAGCCTGCTGTGCATGCTGACGAATGTAGCCAGGCAGCTGTGGGTTGGCCACTGCAGACGGATTAGCCGCCTTGGACTCAGCGCTCTGAGCACTTTCTTCGCTGTAATTAGCCAATACAGCAGGACTCTGTACCTGCGGTACGCTGATAGGTGCTGGAGCCTGTTGGGCCATCTGTTCAGAGACGCCTTCCTGGTTATACAGCCGCACACCTGCCAACACAGCCACTGTTACAGAAGCCGCGACTGCCACTCGACTGATCGCACTCCACCGGCCTGCCTTGGGCTTAGCCACTGCAGCAGGTGTAGTCACCACAGGCGCCTCTTCGTTAGCCAGCGCAGCCGATACTGCAGATGCGATATCAAGCTTTGGCATGATAGGTTCGTTGCGAATGACTGCACGAGCCATTGCATAACGGGACCAAGTAGCACGGAGTTCAGCGTCCTCGCTTGTCGCCGCGAGTACACGTCTGACTTCCAGTTCGTCCGCTTCGTTATCCATAACAGCGGACAGTGATTCCAGCAGAGCTTCACGATTCATATCAACCTCTCTCATAGCTGTCGCCGCTGTCTCATGCTTCCCGCAACAAAGGTTGCAGGGCTTTATCGATGGCTTCCCGCGCACGGAATATGCGCGAGCGTACTGTACCTACTGGACACTGCATCACATTTGCAATGTCCTCGTAACTAAGACCTTCAAATTCACGCAAAGTTAGCGCGGTTCTTAAATCTTCTGGCAATTGCTGAATGGTGCGATGAACGGTACTTTCAATTTCGTCCCGCAACAACGAACGCTCAGGCGACTCAATATCCTTTAAGGCATGATCGCCTTCATAGAACTCAGCATCTTCTGCGCTCACGTCGCTGTCCGGTGGACGACGACCACGAGCAACCAGATGATTTTTTGCTGTGTTTATCGCAATGCGGTATAGCCAGGTATAGAACGCACTATCACCACGAAAATTCCCTAGCGCGCGATAGGCTTTGATGAAAGCTTCTTGCGCTACGTCTTGCGCTTCCTGGGTGTCGTGCACGAAGCGCACGATCAACCCTAAAATCTTGTGCTGGTATTTCAGCACCAGGAGATCAAATGCACGCTTATCGCCTCGCTGCACGCGCTCGACAAGCTGCTGATCCTGTTCCTGGGTTTGCATGGGAGCTCCTTGTTGATTCCGAAGGAGACCCGCTTCACCCTTCTCATCCTGTTGCTTGGATAGACCAGGGTGCTGCGTAAAAGTTCTCCCCACGGCAGATATCGGGCGAACCTTGTCTTCGATTCGCTGATCGGTAAGCCGGTCTTCCGCCGACATCCGCTGATAGCTATTAGCAGTCATTCCACTATTCATTCTCTCGGCCACTTTTTACTGTCCGTGTGGAAAATTATCCTCACATGGACGGCTCCGGGCCCTATAAAGTTCCTTCCTCCATAGAATGACATCGCCATTACGCTAGTTAATCGTATAGCTAAACCAACAAAAAGAGACGATATATGGGCCAACACATCGATCATGATGTTCTGATCATCGGCAGCGGCGCTGCTGGCCTTACCCTGGCACTAACCTTACCCTCGCACCTTCGGATCGCAGTTCTCAGCAAAGGCAACCTTTCCAATGGTTCAACCTACTGGGCACAGGGTGGTGTAGCCGCTGTGCTGGATGAGGACGACACCATAGACTCCCACGTCAAGGATACATTGATAGCGGGTGCTGGATTATGCAACGAACAGGCTGTTCGTTTCACGGTGGAAAGAAGCCGTGAGGCCATGGAATGGCTAATCGACTTAGGCGTTCCTTTTACTCGAAGCGAAGGAGACGCACAGAAAAGGTTTCCTCTTCATCTTACCCGTGAAGGTGGCCACAGCCATAGGCGGATCATCCATGCTGCCGACGCAACTGGCGCTGCAATATTCGATACTCTACTGGCTGCCGCTAAGGAACGGCCTAATATTCATCTGCTTTCACAACAGGTTGCGGTCGATCTGATTACAGGCATCAAGATCGGACTAAAAAACAACCGCTGCCTAGGTGCATACGTACTTGACCGAAACACCGGTGAAGTTGATACATACGGTGCACGCTTCACAGTCTTAGCGACCGGTGGAGCAAGCAAGGTGTACCTCTACAGCAGCAACCAAGAAAGCGCCTGCGGTGACGGCATTGCCATGGCATGGCGAGCCGGCTGCCGTATAAGCAATATGGAATTCAATCAATTCCACCCTACCTGCCTTTATCATCCGCAGGCCCGCAACTTTTTGATTACGGAAGCATTGCGAGGCGAAGGGGCTCTTCTGAAGCTGCCAAACGGTGAGCGGTTCATGCCGCGCTTTGACGAGAGAGCCGAACTGGCGCCACGCGATATCGTAGCCCGGGCGATCGACCATGAGATGAAGCGACTTGGCATTCCTTATGTCCATCTCGATATTAGCCATAAGCCGGCCGACTTCATTACTGCACACTTTCCTACGGTCTATGAGCGATGCCTGAGCCTGGGCTTCGATATTCGCCACGAGCCAATCCCTGTCGTACCGGCTGCTCACTATACCTGCGGCGGGGTATGCGTAGATGAAAACGGAAGTACTGACCTGCCGGGGCTCTATGCCGTCGGAGAAACCAGCTTTACGGGATTGCATGGTGCCAATCGAATGGCCAGCAACTCACTACTCGAATGCTTCGTTTATGCGCGCTCGGCGGCCAGGCATATCGAGAGTCAGCTCGACAAGACACAGCACCCTCCCCACCTTCCCAACTGGGATGCCAGCCAGGTAACCGATTCGGATGAGGATGTCATTATTACGCATAACTGGGAGGAGCTGCGCCGCTTCATGTGGAACTATGTAGGTATCGTCCGAACCGACAAACGATTGCAACGCGCCTACAACCGCATACAGCTTTTAATGAAAGAAATAGATGACTTCTACAGCAATTACAAAGTAAGCCGTGATCTGATTGAGCTTAGAAATCTTGCCCAAGTAGCAGAGTTGATTGTCCGCTCCGCCATGGCGCGCAAGGAAAGCCGTGGCCTGCACTACACACTGGATTATCCCAGGCCGTGCAATCAGGTACAGGATACTATTCTGGTGCCGCCCAACGCCGCTGCGCAAACCTGAGCCTGACCCGCAGACGCCGGTGAGCATCCGGCGTCATGGCATCGGACGGGATACAAACTGCCCGGGTCCACTTTTCGTCTACACGCCGATATCGCAACACGATAATAAGCGGCAGCGCCATGCTATCCCGGCATAGCTGAACAGGGTGCCACCCCTGCCCTGGAGACCAGAGTTGCCATCCGCTCTCATCATGTTTCAGGCGGCGCGGCTCATTTGGCCGATGCAACAATATGGCGCCCGGAATTACCCAGGCAGCATGGGCGACACACATGAGAGCGCCCATGATGGCCGCCCATGTCGGAATGTTGGCCATAAATAACGAGACGAAGGCCAACAGCAAGGTCGCACAATAGACACAAAATAATTGTCGAGAGTGCTGCCAGTGGCATTCAAACGGCTCAATCCGGTTGGACACGATCCAGAATCATCCGAACGATATACTTTAGGTCTGGATCTTCAGGCTCGCCCCGCTGCATAAACCAGACGAACATGTCCTGATCTTCACAGTCGAGGAGTTTTTTGTAGCGGTCTTGATCCTGCTGGCTCAGTGAAGGGTAAACTTCCTGAACGAAAGGTACCAGCAACACGTCCAGTTCAAGCATGCCGCGACGGCTGTGCCAGAAAAGTCGCTTGAGTTCGGTTTCGTCTGTCATGGTGGCTCCTCAAAGTTGGGCGCATTATAGGCGAGTTCATCAGATTGCTCAGCTCTACCTGCAGGAAGGCATCTTGTTGTTATCGCAACTGACAAGAACACGCCTGCGTTCTATGATGAGCGTTCATTCTCTTGCCGTTGATGCTCTATGGCTGACTCCTTATATTTTTGCGCACTGTCTCATGAAGGCATCCTGGCGATTCGCGGAGCGGACGCGGGAAAATTCCTGCAAGGCCAAGTGACTTGCAACATCAATTATCTCAATGCAGAAACATCCAGCCTGGGTGCTCGCTGTACGCCTAAGGGAAGAATGGTTTCGAGCTTTCGCATCGTGCAAATCCAGGAAGGATACCTGCTGGCGATGGCGAAGGAATTAGTAGAGCCGCAGTTGACGGACCTAAAGAAATACGCAGTGTTTTCCAAGTCGACGCTGGCAGACGAAAGTGCTGAATGGGTGCGATTCGGCGCCAGTGTTGAGACAGCGCAGAAAGCACTGCCGTCATTGACTCTTCCCGAACAGGTTAATGGTGTTGCTCATTTTGACGGCATGTTGGCGATACGTCTGAGTGGACAGCGTATCGAAATCTGGACTCCTAGCGCGCTTGCTGAGTCCTTCCATCAGCAATTAAGCAGCATAGCGCCTGAGGTCGCCCTGGAGCACTGGCTGCTGGGCCAGATACGCGAGGGAATCGGACAGGTGTTCGGCCCCACCCGCGAGCTGTTCATTCCTCAAATGATCAACCTGCAGGCCGTGGATGGCGTCAGCTTCAAGAAAGGCTGCTATACCGGTCAGGAAATCGTCGCACGCATGCAATACCTTGGGCGACTGAAGCGCCGACTCTATCGCCTAAAGGTAGACGCTGATGCACCAGCGCCTGGCACCGAGCTGTTTTCTCCGGTGCATAATAGCAGCGTGGGAGAAGTGGTATTGGCTGCGCGGGATGACGGTAGAACAGAGTTTCTGGCTGTTTTACAAATCGATGCGAAAGAGGATGGCCGCATTCATCTCGCATCTAACGAGGGCCCCGTGTGCGAGCTCTTGGATCTGCCTTATGTAATCGATACGGATCGCGAAATTCAACGCTGACGTATCAGACGAATGCTTTTCGAGGGATAAAGAATGATCATGCTTGCCGAACAGGTAGCTCAAGAGCTCAACGAGGCCATTGAAAACGATCAGCTGGTTCTGCCAACGTTACCTGAAGTGGCCCTGCGTGTTCGCGAGGCCGCCGAGGATCCGGATGTCACAAGCGCTGACATGGGCAAGCTCATCGGCAACGATACGGCATTGACGGCGCGAATCATTAAGGTAGTAAACAGTCCGCTGCTCAGAATTAGCAACGAGATCACGGATCTTCACACCGCTATCAATCGGCTAGGTATCAACTACACCTGCAATCTTGCAATCGGACTTGCAATGGAGCAGATGTTCCAAGCTACTACCGACGCGGTTGATCATAAGATGCGTGAGGTATGGGCTAAAAGTACGGAAATCGCGGGTATCAGCTATGTTCTGTGCAAGCACTTCACTCGTCTTTCTCCCGATCAGGCTGCACTGGCGGGCCTGGTGCATCAGATCGGTGTGCTACCCATCCTGACGTATGCCGAAGAACACAGTTCACTGCTGGCCAACTCGCTGACACTGGATCGTGTAATCGAGGAAATCCATCCCAAGATAGGAAAGCGGATTCTGAAAGCCTGGGATTTCCAGGAGTCCATTGTCAACGTGCCTCAGGATTATCTGCACTTCGAGCGCAATACGCCCAAGGTGGATTACGCCGACATTGTTCAGGTTGCTTACCTGCAGAGCCTTAGCGGCACGGAGCACCCCTTGACTAAAATGGACTGGACGCCTATTGCTTCCTTCAGAAAGCTGGGGCTGGATCCTTCTACCGACATCAAGGCCGATGAGGATCTAGGGGAAGCACTGGAACAGTCCAAGCACTTCCTTCAATAGGCCGTCCAATCGATATTGGGGATCACGCGCTCGTCAGGGAATACAACCCTTACACGCAGCCCTCCCGCCGCGCCATCATGCAAGGTTATAGCAGCCTGATGAGCGCGGCAGATCTCTCCCACGATAGCCAATCCCAACCCGGCACCGCCCCGCTGAGGATCCAGCCGGTGGAATCGCTCGAAAACGTGCGCTCGCGCATCGGCAGGAATACCCGGGCCATCATCCTCGACCTCAAGAATACAGGGTGTGAGCACCCGGATTATGACCGTACCATTTTCAGGCGTGTGAGCCAGTGCGTTATCAATAAGGTTGGATAACAACTCATTGAGTAAGGTCGGCTCGCCCTTTACCCATACCTCAGCTTCCGCTTCCAGCTCCAGCGAGACACCTCGCTTATAGGCCAACGGCGCAAGCGCAAGACCAAGATCTCTGGCCAAGGCTCCCAATTCGATGCGCTCTGCTCCACCTTCGGCAATGGCCTGTGCCCCGCTTTCGATCCTTGCCAGGGACAGGAGCTGATTGGCGAGATGAGCCAAACGGTCTGTATTGCGCTGGGCATCAAGCAGGGTTGCATGCCATTGCTGCGGGCTCTGCTCACGAACACCCAGCTCAAGACGAGCCTTTAGCGCGGCCAGTGGTGTACGTAATTCATGAGCGGCGTCGGCAATGAACTGAGCCTGACGCTCGAAGAGCCCTCTCAGCCTGACCGTAAACTGGTTCAATGCGCTTACCAAGGGAAACAGCTCCCGCTGAATCACCACCCTAGGCAGTGGACGCAAATCGTCCGCCTGACGCTCCTCAACCGCAGCCCTTAATCGCTCAAGCGGCTGAAGCGCTACGCTTACAACCCACCAAACCAGCAGCAAAGCTCCCACGGAAAGAAGGCAGAGCCGCAACAAGGTATCAACCAGCAGGCTACGCGCCATGTTTTCACGAGCCTGCTCTGTCTCCGCTACCCGTATTTCAGCCATGCCGTTCATGTTGGTTTCACTGACCGGCTGCATCAAACTGACAACTCGTACACCTTGCCCCCGGTACTGTCCGTCATAGAAGCGCGCCAAGGCAGGATAGTCCTGAGTCAGCGGCGTATCCGGAGGCGGTGGCGGAAGATTTTCGTACCCGGAGGTCAGATGCCCTTCAATGTCGAGCACCTGATAATAGATTCGGCCGGCACTGTCATAAGCAAAGGTATCCAGCGCGACATAGGGCACATCGGCCCTCAAGGTACCGTCCTCTGCAGACAGTCCGGCTGCGATGGTTCGGGCTGATGCTAAAAGCGTCCTGTCATAGGCGGTGTCGGCAACCTGGCGACCATTGATATAGGCGCTAAGGCTGCTCACGATCAATAACAAGGCCAGCAAAACAGCCAGACGACCAAGCAATCGACCCCGCAGACTGCCCTCGATGATAACGCTGCTATTGGCTTCAGAGATCTCCGGGCTTACCCGCACGCCTTCCCTGCGCTCAAGCACCTGAAAACTCCAGCAAGTAGCCCAGCCCTCTAAAGGTCACGATACGAACAGCACTGGCCTCAAGCTTCTTGCGCAAACGATGTATGTAGATTTCGATGGCTTCAGGGCTGGCTTCTTCATCTAGACCAAAGACCTGGGAAGCCAGTTGTTCCTTACTCATCACCCGACCGGGGCGGGCAATCAGAATGCCAAGCACTGCCTGCTCACGCGAGGTCAGGGTCAAGGGTTCATTATCAAGCGTGAAGCGTCGGGTGTTGAGGTCATAGACGAGCGGGCCGCAGCGCTGTTGGCGCTCGCCGCCCAACACACTGCGTCGAAGCAGCGCCTTGACTCGAGCTTCGAGCTCGGTAAGTTCGAAGGGTTTGGCCAGGTAATCGTCAGCCCCTAGGTTAAGCCCCTGAACCCGATCCTTCACTTCCCCGCGCGCCGTCAGCATCAATACCGGCAAACGGTTACCCCGCTCACGAAGACGGGCCAGGATTTCGAAGCCATCCATTCGCGGCAACCCAACATCCAGAATGGCCAATGCGTATTCCTCACTTGCCAGTGCCAGGTCAGCAGCGACACCGTCATTGATGACGTCGACAGTCCAACCTTCTCCCTTCAGCGCCTGTGCCACACTTTCAGCCAGTGACAGATGATCCTCGACGAGCAAGATACGCACTCGATTCTCCGAAATCGTGTTAGATCGTCTCAGTGTACCCAGAGCGACTGATAAATGGTCTAGATCCTTTCAGATTGAAAGCTTCGTGAAAGCTTGTGCCACTACGATCAGGTTAATAAGCCTTATACGCACCAAAGGCCTTACAAAAACAACAATACGGAATCCCATCATGCAGACCCGTCGCGTACTCGCCTCGTCGGAAACTCTTCCGCCCTACCCTACTTACGCACTTCGCCAGCCGCCAGCCGCCAGGCTCGCTACCTGTTTACGTATCAGTTTTTAACTGACGCAAGATTGCTTCAGCAATGGAATCACGCTGCTCCGTTGCCGTTCCGCACTATAAAAACAAAAGGAGATAACCATGGCCCTATCCCTACGCCCCCTGGCAATCGCTGCTGTTGCAGCAATGCTCTCTACACAGCTGCAAGCTGAACCCAAACGCCCTGAATGTATTGCACCAGCCTCTCCAGGCGGTGGTTTCGACCTGACCTGCAAACTTGCCCAGAGCGCGCTGGTAAACGCCAAGCTACTAGAAAAACCTATGCGGGTTACCTACATGCCAGGAGGTGTAGGCGCAGTGGCTTACAATACCGTTGTGGCACAACGCCCCAAGGAAGGCGGAACAATCGTTGCGTTTTCAAGCGGCTCCCTGCTCAACCTGGCGCAGGGCAAGTTTGGCCGCTTCGATGAAAAGGCCGTTAAATGGCTGGCAGCGGTAGGAACCAGTTACGGTGCCATCGCCGTAAAGAATGATTCCCCCTACAAGACCCTTGGCGATCTGGTCGAAGCGCTTAAAAAGGATCCAGGCAAAGTGGTCATTGGCTCTGGCGGAACCGTCGGTAGCCAGGACTGGATGCAGACCGCCCTCGTTGCCAAGGCCGCGGGTATCAATCCGCGTGACCTCCGCTATGTCTCACTGGAAGGCGGAGGCGAGATCGCAACGGCTCTGCTGGGTGGGCATATTCAAGTGGGCAGTACGGATATTTCCGACTCCATGCCTCACATCGAGAGCGGTGATATGAGAATCCTGGCGGTTTTTTCCGAAAACCGTTTGGATGAGCCTGCCATGGCCAACATCCCCACCGCTCGCGAGCAGGGGTACGATATCGTATGGCCTGTAGTGCGCGGCTATTACCTCGGCCCGAAAGTCAGTGATGAAGACTACAACTGGTGGAAAGCCTCTTTCGACAAACTGCTGGCTTCGGATGACTTTGCCAAACTACGCGACCAGCGTGAGCTTTTCCCATTTGCCATGACTGGCAGTGAGCTGGATGCCTACGTACAGAAGGAAGTTGCCAAGTACCGGGGCATGGCCAAAGAGTTTGGCCTGATCCAATAACGCTACCTGACGCTCCGCGCAGGCGGAGCGTCCGAGGGAAATGCCATGCTTTTTCAACGTCTCTTTCTGGGCGTCTGGCTAATTGCCGGCCTGGTCATGATGTACCTTGCCCTGGACTATCAGGCACCGTTCTCTTACGAGCCGGTCGGCCCCCGCGCCTACCCCATGTTGATGCTGGGACTGATGTCAGCAGGGCTGGCTTACCTTCTGGTCAAGCCTACGCCAATTGATCACGCCCATGACGAACAACCCATGGATGCACCGACTGCGCGCAAGGTAGTCAGCTGCGTTCTGCTGCTACTGGCTTACGCCCTGCTGTTCGAGCCATTCGGCTTTGTTCCCAGCAGCATCGTTGCAGGCTTTCTGTTTGCTCGACTCTATGGCGGGCGCTGGTTGCCCAGCCTCGTGACCAGCATTGTCATGTCCATCTGCCTATACATACTATTCGATCGCATTCTGGACGTTCCACTGCCCTTGGGCATCCTAGACGGCCTGGAGATCTAAGATGGAAACCCTGAATTTTCTTGCCCAAGGCTTTGGTGTTGCCTTAACGCCTACCAACCTTATTATCGCCCTGATCGGTACGCTGATCGGAACCGTAGTTGGTCTGCTCCCAGGCTTAGGCCCTATCAATGGGGTGGCCCTGTTGATCCCGGTAGCGTTTGCGCTAGGTCTGCCGCCTGAATCCGCTTTGATTCTTTTAGCAGCGGTTTACCTTGGCTGTGAATACGGCGGACGTATTTCGTCGATTCTACTGAACATCCCGGGCGAAGCATCAACGCTCATGACCACCCTGGACGGCTATCCACTGGCTCGTAAAGGATTGGCCGGCGTAGCCCTGTCTTTGTCGGCCTGGAGCTCCTTTATTGGCGCCTTCGTGGCGACATGCGGTATGGTACTGTTTGCCCCGCTGCTGGCTAAATGGGCAATTGCCTTTGGCCCAGCTGAATACTTCGTGCTGATGGTCTTTGCCATTGTCTGTCTGGCAGGCATGGCGGGTGACAAACCCGTCAAAACGCTGGTCGCCTCGTTGTTAGGGCTTTTCCTGGCAGCCATCGGCATTGATGCCAACAGCGGTGTTTATCGCTTCACCTTTGACAGCATCCATCTGGCAGACGGCATCCAGTTTGTTGTGCTGGTCCTGGGCTTGTTTTCAGTAAGCGAGGTGTTATTGCTGCTTGAGAAAACCCACCATGGCCAGGAAGCTGTCAAGGCAACAGGTCGCATGCTGTTCAACTTCAAGGAAGCCAAGTCGGTATTCCTGACCAACCTTCGCTGTGCTGTTGGCGGTTTTGTCATGGGTGTATTGCCCGGTGCGGGTGCGACACTGGCCAGTGCCTTGGCCTACATGACTGAAAAGCGCATGGCTGGTGAAAAGGGTGAGTTTGGCAAAGGAGACCTTCGCGGCCTTGCTGCGCCCGAAACCGCGATCGGTGCGTCCTGCTGTGGCGCCATGATCCCTATGCTGACGCTGGGTGTTCCAGGGTCGGGAACGACAGCAGTCATGATTGGTGCCCTTACGCTGTACAACATCACTCCTGGCCCGCTTCTGTTTCAGAACGAACCTACGCTGGTCTGGGGTCTGATCGCTTCGCTGTTCATTGCCAACGTGATGCTGCTCATCCTGAACGTACCCATGATCAAGGTCTTCACCAAGATCCTGGCAGTACCGAACTGGGCATTGGTCCCTATCATTGCCATCATCACGTCAATTGGCGTTTATGCCGTGCACGCGACAACGTTTGACCTGATCCTCATGGTGATTATTGGAATCATTGGATACATCCTGCGCAAGCTGGACTTCCCACTGTCGCCGCTGCTGCTGGGCTTCATTCTGGGCGGCCTCATGGAGCAGAACCTGCGCCGGGCGCTTTCGATCTCCAATGGCAGCATGGACATTCTATGGTCCAGTGGCATCAGCCAAATCGTATGGCTGCTGGTCATCGTCATGTTGATCCTGCCGATAGTTCGCATCTGGCGTCGTCGCTCTCTTCGCCGTAAAGCCAACTTGGCCAACGCGTGATAAAGGCAAAAACCAAACAGTGAAGCGTTTCTATCACACGTTGATCATCTCGCTCCGGCCCTGGTGGATGACTCCCCTGGCCGGAGCAGCCGGAGGATACTTGGCCAGTCTCGCGCACTGGCCCCTTCCCTGGATGATCGGCTCACTGCTTGGAGTTATCGCTATCCGCTGCTGTGGCTGGCGGACTCAGGAAATGCCTCACGCGCGCAAAGGAGGCCAATGGGTGATCGCCACAGGCATTGGCCTGCATTTCAACCAAACCATTGTTGAGCAGATTGCAGCACACGCGCTGATCATTGTGCTTGGCACGGTGCTGACCGTCACCGCCAGTGTGATAGGCATCGTCTTATTACGACGCAGCGGCGAGGACCGTGCAACTGCTTTTTTTGCCAGCATGCCTGGGGGCGCCAATGAAATGGTCAATCTGGCCAAACGCAACGACGCCGTACTGGCTCGAGTGGCCGCTGCTCAGAGCCTGAGAATGGTGTTTGTGCTGTTAAGCGTTCCGGCAGCTTACAAGTATTTATTTGCCGGCGAGCATGCTCTTGTTGCGCACACTATTGAAGTCAGTTTTTCTTGGTTATTGCCCATCATGGTGACCGGTGCCGGTCTGGCATTCATCTTTCAAAAGCTGCGACTGCCAAACGCCTGGCAATTGGGCGCCCTCCTGACCAGCATTACAGCCAGCGTGACATTCAATTTGAATATCGGCTTACCTGCAGGAGCGGGGGACATCGGCCAGTGGCTCATTGGCAGCTCACTAGGATGCTATTTCGATCGCCCCTTCTTTCGCCAGGCGCCCGCCTTCATGGCACGCACGGTGTTGGCTACCTGCTTGGCCATCCTCATTGCCACCCCTATTGCAATGGGACTGGGCTGGTTGACCGGACTCGATGCCCGCTCGCTTTTGCTGGGGATGGTACCTGGAGGTATCGCCGAGATGAGCCTGACCGCCGAAGCATTGCATTTGCTGGTACCGCTGGTCACCGCCATGCAGGTGCTTCGGCTGCTGCTGGTTCTTTTCCTGGCACAACCGGTCTACCGGCTCTGGATGCGCCGAGCGACTGACTAGCGATTAGCCCTTGCCCAACGCCTTTTTGGGATAAATATCGTAGCGACTGGATTTGCCATCCAGACTATAACTGGGCTTCGCCCCCTCGATAGGAGGCGCCTTGCGTGGACGCTTCACCACCACGCGATGACTGGCCAACCCGAGGGCAGCCTCAAGCAAGGCTGGTGCGTCAGGATCATCACCTACCAAGGGACGAAAAATGCGCATTTCCTTTTTTACCAGCGCCGACTTATCACGATGGGGAAACATGGGATCGAGGTAGATCACTTGAGGTGCCTCATCCATCTTCCGCATCAGCTCAATGGCATTTCCCTTGAGAAGGGTCATGCGCGCCACGATAGCGCCGACTTCCTTGTCGCCTGTTGCACGCCTTAGACCGTCCTCAAGCAGAGCAGCAATCAAGGGCTGGCGCTCGATTAATGTGACCGCGCAGCCCAGCGTCGCCAGAACGAAGGCATCACGGCCAAGGCCGGCCGTGGCGTCGAGTACATTCGGACGTATGCCTGTGCCAACACCGACAGCCTTGGCAATCATCTGCCCACTGCCGCCTCCAAACCGTCGCCGATGCGCTGCTGCACCTTCCAAAAGATCAACCCGCACCGGTCCTGGCGCATCTGGGCCACGCTGAACCAGTTGAAGACCCGACTCCCCCAACTGAAGCACAAAATCCGTCTCAGGCGCTTGAGTGACAGGCAGGCCTAGCTGCAAGCCCAAGGCATCTGCCTGTCCCTGCCATGCGGCATCAAGCGGTTGGATGGAAACGGCGACAGCACTTGGATCAGTAATCATGACAAGGTCAATCAAGAAACAAAGCCCGCATTTTGCCAGAGCGCTGCCGGATAGGCACGCTTAACGGCACACATGGAAGCCCCCCATGTCGAGATGAAAGTGGTCATGGTGCGCCGCGTTGTAATTTGGAGACAGCGTCGTGTTAAAGGATTTACAGGCTCCTTCTCGAAGCAAATGTAAGAACCGTGCCTTGCTATCGTCCCCTTTCCAATCACGCGCTACGGTAATGCGCTGTCCGTTCTCCAGGCGAAAGCCAGCCAAGTCCAACGCATTGGCGGTAGCATGCTCACTACGACGGGCATTGGCACGATGATAGATATTGCGACAGGCGAAACTTCCAAAATGCTCGACACTGACGACACGCTGCCCGAAAACGGCCTCTGCTGCTGGTTGTAACGTGTGCAGTTCAAACAAGGCGTAGGCTGTTGCTAAAGGACATGTCGCAAGGAAACTACCGCTGAAGGCTACATTGGAGCGTTGCACCCTAACGACATTCTCCAGCGGGCACTGCTTGGTCCCGGCATTAGCAGGCATCTGGGCGTAGCGCAGCGGTGACGTCTGCAACGCCTGTGCGCATAGCTCAGGATCGTGTTGCAGCCTCATCAGCTTGTATCGGGTCAGAAAATTGGGTGGCTGTCGCACATCAAGCGGCTTAAATGGATTCCATTGAGGCGGAACACGGATCCAGTCATAGGCCAGACTGATCCCGGCCACCAGAATGATCAAGCACATTAGAGCAAAGACGTAACGCATACCTGTCCTGACGGTGAGCGGTCATGACTGGCGTATATGATCTGGCTTACAGCAAGCCTAGCTGCTCGACAGGCTCAGCCA
Source organism: Pseudomonas sp. UBA3149 (assembly GCF_002364655.1). NCBI lineage: Bacteria > Pseudomonadati > Pseudomonadota > Gammaproteobacteria > Pseudomonadales > Pseudomonadaceae > Pseudomonas > Pseudomonas sp. UBA3149. The sequence continues at coordinate 380,246 of NZ_DEYV01000005.1, read as the reverse complement.
TGACTGGCAATGGCGGTAGTTCCGGCAAGCGCTCCTGCAGTTGCGCATGAAAACGCATGGCAAGTTCAGGAGCATGACGGTTGTCAGGTGTATGCAGAAATATGTAAGGGGTACGCCCTTCCTTGATCCATTCTGCAAATTTATTCACCCAAGGTTCTAGATAGATATCATTGGCCTCAAGTTCCAACCGACCAATGAAGCGGATCTGTGGTGATTGGGTAAAAGCAGGAACACGGACAGGCACGCGAGGCTTTTTGGCTTGCGCGTCACGAATGACATCGGAGACCGGTTCGCTACTGAACAAGGCACGGGAATCCAGTCCGATACGCTCGACATTTCTGGCCATCAGCAAATTGTTGAGCTCACGCTCAGCCATACCCTTGCTGAAAAAATCGTCATGTCGCACCTCTACTGCTATTCGCCCTGAGGAAGGCAGTGCATCCAGAAAATCAGCCAGCTCGGCCAGTCGATTCGGACCAAAGCTTGAAGAAAACTGAAGCCAGTATGGGCTGACACGCCTCCCTAACGGGACCAGCAACTGCATGAAGGAATGCGCATGGGATAAGCAGGCTCTTAGATCACCGTCATGGCTGATCTCGCGAGGAAACTTGGCGCAGAAGCGAAAGTGATCCGGCATCAACTCAGCCCATCTCGATACCGTCTCGACAGAGGGCTCGGCATAGAACGTGGTGTTTCCCTCTACCGCGTTAAACACTTGAGCATAGCGCGGAAGAAACTCCGAGGATCGTGTAGATGCTGGATAGAGTGAACCTCGCCAGTGAGGATCACTCCATGATGGGCAACCAATATAATAAGGCAGCATCAAGCTTCAGACATAAAAGTCCAGGCCTACTACCTGAGCGGCCCCGGTATCTCGTGGCAGCATGGCAATACTGTCGTAACTGGCAATGGCACGTGCGCTACGGGCGCTGATCGGCTGTTCATAGAGAACATATTCCCGCGCTGTCAGCAGCTGAGCATCACTGGTCACTTCATCATCTGGCTGGGTTGACTCGACTCTGCGAATCAGTGGCGCAGTACCCAACCCCTGCGAGGAAACATTACCCGTAGCGGGCTGCTCACGACGGACTTCTTCCTCATTCTGTATCTCATGATACGAGCTGTCCGCCCGATTACGACCAGGACGATCTAATGAGTAAGAGGAAGTGTAGCTATCGATACGCATGATTAATGCCCTTTTGCCAGTATCGCCACTGTATGAGATCGCCTGCGCTTAGCAAACTATCTCAAATACCATACGGTCGATGAAATCAGCAGTTCATCTATTGACCTCAGTAATACACACAGGGTTTTACCGCCTGTCGCCTGTTGCTGTCGAGGCCGGATCAGCGTGGCTGCTTAGGCGTGGCAACTTGATCACGCAAATAGACAGGCTGCGCTTCTTCTGCTGATACGGCGCCTCCCTGACTCCATGCATACGTCGCCAGGGTCAGGATATCCTTGGCATGGGGCAGAAGATTACCATCCGTTTCGGCAACAGAAGCGGCTATGCGGCCAACATACCCCCATCCTGTACCGGCCCCAAACCATTCTCCTGCACTGCCTGCTGGAAGCTGCGCCTGCTCGGGAGGAAGCACCGCTTCAACTCCGACCAGTTGCATCACCTCTTGCCCCAAGCGATAACAACCCCAGTAGACCTCATCCATACGTGCATCGATAGCGGCGGCTACCTGATTAACGCCTCGCTCACGATAAGCCCGCTGCGCCAGTGCAGCCAGATTGGACACCGGCAGCACTGGCCGGTCCAGACCGAAAGCCAGGCCTTGAACAACACCAATCGCAATACGCACGCCGGTAAATGCGCCAGGACCGCGACCGAATGCGATGGCGTCTATGGCCGTTAGCGCAAGTTCTGATTCAGCCATGAGTTCTTGAACCATGGGCAGCACTTTCTGTGCATGCATACGGGGAATCACTTCATAGCGGCACATGACGCTTCCTTCATGGAGGAGCGCAACAGAACAAGCTTCGGTAGCAGTATCAATGGCCAACAGCGTAGGCATCGGTGGTATCCAGACAAAACAGCAAAGTCTGCCAGTATAAGTTCCAGAAACGACAACGGCCATCCGAAGATGGCCGTTGATCGAATCTCTAATGCTTACAAGTTGCCGGCTTTCTTGACGCCATCTTTGACATCGCCAACCACTTTCTGGCCTTTACCCTTGATCTCTTGGGTATCGCCTTCATTCTTGAGGCTCTGATTATCGGTGGCCTCACCTACACCTTGCTTGGCTTTACCCGCTACTTCGTTCGCAGTGCCTTTGATCTTATCTGTTGTGCTGCTCATAGCGTTCTCCTAATTTCGTTGTGTGCCTTATTAGGACTAAGCGCAAGGCAGAGGAGTTCAACTATCCCTGTTTGAGAGGGTGCTTTTTGGTTTTTTGCATTTTCCCTTCAGATACTAAAAACGGCCCTGAAAGGACCGTTTGGCAACAGATGGAAACGCCTTTACTTGAGCGCTTCGAGTACCTTGGCCGTAATCGATTCGACGGACCCGACACCTTCAACCCGGCTGCACTTCGGCGTGCCTTCAGCGTCTGCTAGCTTCTGGTAGAAGTCTACCAGCGGCTTGGTCTGGGAATGGTACAGATCGAGACGCTTACGTACGGTTTCTTCTTTGTCATCTTCACGCTGAACCAGATCTTCTCCGGTTTCGTCATCTTTACCTTCGACTTTCGGCGGATTGTAGAGCGTGTGGTACACACGACCTGAAGCCGGATGTACGCGACGACCCGACATACGCTTGACGATCTCTTCATCATCCACGGCAATTTCAAGCACGTGATCGATGGTGACGCCAGCGTTCTTCAGCGCCTCGGCCTGTGGAATGGTGCGAGGGAAACCATCAAAGAGGAAACCGTTGGAGCAATCGGCTTCCAGAATACGCTCGGAAATCAGGGCAATAATGATTTCGTCGGAAACCAGGCCACCACTGTCCATGACGCCTTTGACCTGTTGACCTAGCGGAGTCCCGGCTTTAACGGCAGCACGCAGCATGTCCCCAGTGGAAATTTGCGGAATGCCAAACTTCTCGGTAATGAACCGAGCCTGAGTACCTTTACCGGCACCGGGCGCCCCTAGCAGTATCACGCGCATGCACGTCGCTCCTTAAATGATGGTATCCAGGACTTGCCTTGAAGTGGCCCGCTCAACAGAGCCATTGCGATCCTCAGGCTGTCTCGATGTTTTATTTGGCCGTTTGACGGTCAAGGGGATTCAAAATACACAGCATCACGAGGGGGCACAAGCCACTAAAAGTCGCAGGGATTTATTCGTGCTTTCCAGATGAAATGGAAGGATTGCCTGGCTGACCGTCCTGCTGCTCCCTCATGAGGAGCAGACAGGACGTTTTCAAACAACAGGACCGGCCCTCAACCCGTATTGCGAAGGCCTGCCGCAATGCCTGCAACGCTGACCAGCAGGGCCTGATCCAGGGGGCTTGCCGTGCCCTCTCCAGCTTGTCGAGAACGTTCCAGCAGCTCGATTTGAAGCAGGTGTAGCGGATCAAGGTAGATATTACGTACGGCAATGAACGCCCGCGTTTGAGGGTTGTGAGCCAGCAGCTCGGCCTGGCCGGTCAGACGCAGTACAGAGCGCTCCGCCTGCGACAACAGGTCGCGGAGCTCTTGCCCTAGCGCACGCCACTGCTCCGGCACCAACTGCTCGTCATAGAGCCGGGCAATGTCTCCGTCAGCCTTGGCTAAAACCATTTCCAGCATATCGATGCGAGTACGAAAGAACGGCCAGCGCTCACGCATCTGCTGTAACCGCTGTTCATCACCCCGCTCCAAGGCCCTAGCCAACGCTGTTTCCCAGCCCAACCAGGCAGGCAACATCAGGCGGGTCTGTGTCCAGGCAAAAATCCAGGGGATGGCACGCAGGCTTTCCACCCCGCCCTCACGACGCTTCGCCGGGCGGCTGCCCAAGGGCAGACGGCCCAGTTCCTGCTCAGGCGTAGCCCTGCGGAAGTAGTCAACAAACTGAGGATGCTCCCGCACCACGCCACGATAAGCCTTCAGGCTGTCTGCAGCCAGACGATCCATGTCAGCCCGCCACTCCGGCTCAGGGACTGGAGGCGGCTGTAATGTAGCCTCCAAGACAGCAGCCAGGTAAAGGTTGAGATTCTGCCGCGCGATATCGGGCTGACCAAACTTGAAGCGTATCATCTCACCCTGCTCCGTTACCCGGAAACGGCCGCAGACCGAACCTGGCGGCTGCGAAAGGATCGCCTCATGGGCAGGACCGCCACCGCGTCCCACCGTGCCTCCGCGCCCATGGAACAGGATGAGTTCGATACCCTGCCGGCTGCAGATGTCTACCAAGGCTTCCTGGGCACGATACTGCGCCCAGGCCGCAGCCAGGGTTCCTGCATCCTTGGCCGAGTCGGAATAGCCGATCATGACCTCTTGGGGCCCCTGAAGCCGTTCGCGATAGCCCGGCAGCGCCAGCAGGCTTTCAATGACCTCGCCTGCATGATCAAGATCATCCAGTGTCTCGAATAAAGGTACCACCCGCATGGGTCGACGTACGCCTGCTTCCTTGAGCAAGAGTTGCACGGCCAGGATATCTGACGCTGAGCCCGCCATCGATATCACATAGGACCCCAGCGCTGCTGCAGGTGACTCGGCAATTACACGGCAGGTTGCAAGCACTTCGGCAGTGTCTGCCGAGGGCGTGTAATCCGGTGCCAGCAAGGGTCTGCGATTGGAAAGCTCGGTTTCCAGAAACGTCAGCCGACGCGCTTCATCCCAGTCGGCATAGCTGCCAAGCCCCAGATATTCTGTAATTTCGTTCATGGCTGACGCATGGCGGGTCGAATCCTGACGGATATCCAGCCGCACCAGGAAAAGCCCGAAGGTAGTAGCGCGACGCAACGCATCCAACAACGGCCCGTCAGCGATAACGCCCATTCCGCAAGCATGGAGCGACTCATAGCAGAGCTTGAGAGGTCCCAGGAGCTCTTCATTGTGCTCAAGCACCCCTGTGCTGGGGATATGAGGCTCATGAACGGCTCGGGCAGCCCAGTCGCGCGTGGCCTTGAGTCGCTCGCGTAGTTGCTTGAGCAGGGCGCGGTACGGCTCAGGTGTATCACCTACCTCTGCCATGAGTTCAGCCGAGGCACGCTGCATGGAAAGCTCCGATGCAAGGCGGTCTACATCACGCATGTACAAGTCGGCCGCCATCCAGCGTGCCAACAGCAGCACTTCGCGCGTTATCGTAGCCGTTACATTCGGATTCCCATCACGATCGCCGCCCATCCAGGAAGCGAATCGAACAGGCGTTGCCAGCAACGGCAGACGTTCTCCAGTAGCCTCCTGTAAGGTTTCGTCTACTTGCCGCAGCAGTCTGGGTACTGCATGCCAAAGGGAGTTTTCAATAACGGCGAATCCCCATTTGGCTTCATCGACAGGCGTGGGCCGCTGTCGGCGAATCTCTTCGGTATGCCAGGCTTCCGCAATGAGGCGGCGCAGTCGCTGCTGCACCTCGTGCCGCTCGGCAGCCGTCAAATCATCGTGATCCTGGGCGGCCAGCTGTTCGGTAATCTCCTCGTACTTCTGAATCAGCGTTCTGCGAGCAACCTCCGTTGGATGCGCCGTGAGAACCAACTCGACACTCAGCTGAGACAGCTGCTCGGCAAGCTTTGGCCCAGTGTGCCCCGCCTGTTTGAGCCGGGACAGAACTTCCTGGAGCACCCGGTCTTCCAGCGGTGCCGGCTCGCCAGCGCTACGCCGACGGATACGGTGATACTCCTCGGCGATATTGGCCAGGTTCAGGAAATGATTGAAGGCTCTGGCAACTGGTAGCAGCTCGGACTCATCCAGCGAATTGAGCGTCTCGGACAGCTGTCTTTCGCCACGGAGCGACCCGCCACGCGAAGCTTTCGCGCCCTTTCGGATACGCTCGATCTTTTCCAGAAAGGCAGGACCATACTGATCGCTAATGGTCTGTCCTAACAGCTCTCCCAGTCGGTGAACATCTTCCCGCAGACGAACATCAATCTCGACGACCATGTTTATCCCTCTTTCGTTGTTCTCTTTGTTGTTCTAGCACACCTGCGCCAGGGACCTCGTACGACACTCTGCTGTCTAGCTTTTGTAGAACTGCAACGAAACGGTCAGGCGAAGGAGATTCTCATGAAGATCAGCGAGCTCGTACAGGAATGGGAGCAGAACGCTACAGGCCGTATGGCCCACGCACACTACAACTTGGTTCTGGACCTTGAATCCGCGGCCCGGTTGCATGCCCTCCACGAAATGTATCCAAAGCGTAGCGTAGAAGAACTCTTAGCTGAGCTGGTAGGCGCGGCGCTAGAGGAACTTGAAGCCAGTTTTCCCTATGTCAAGGGACAGCGAGTCGTAGCAACGGACGAGCTGGGTGATCCACTTTATGAAGATGTTGGCCCCACGCCACGCTTTCTGGAACTGTCGAAGAAGCACCTGGCTGAGCTCAACAAAAACGATTCGTCCACATGATCGGCAGACGCACAATAACCCTAGCCAGAACAAGCCATTAGCTGGATTGAAATGCTGTTTTACCGCTTAGCGTGCTATGGATTTTTAGACAAGGGATGAACATTTCGTGACTTGAAGCGGTCCATACGTTAGCCAGTAAATGAGAGGCTTTTTGTCAATAACCTTCGATCCGATAAATAGCGAAGGTAATAAAAGGCCTCGGCCACCCTGTCAGCCAGGGAACAATTTAGCTGTTTGGACTATTAATGGAGCTGAGCCCTATGAATACATTGACTGCCAAGAAATCGATACAAAAGGCCTGTGGTCTGAAATTCGCTGCACTGGCGCTAGGCAGTGCACTGATCCTGACCGGCTGCGCAGGTGATCCGCCTAGTGAGCAGATGGCCGTTACTCAATCCGCAGTCAATGAAGCGGTAAGTAGTGGCGGCAATCAGTACGCTCCGCTGGAAACCAAGTCTGCCCAGGACAAGTGGACACAGGCTCAAACAGCACTGAACGAAAAGAACTACGAAAAAGCCAAGCAATTGGCTGAGCAGGCCGAGTGGGACGCACGTCTGGCAACTCGCAAGACTCAGGCTGCCAAGGCTGATGCAGCCCTCCAGGACGCTCAGAAGAGCATTCAGCAGATCCGCGAGGAAGGGATGATCAACGGCGAGCTGCAGCAAAAGCAGAACCAACGCCAGCAATAAGCTGACCCATCCCCTATTCCCGCCTTATGCCTAAAGGATGAATGTTATGCGTAAACAGTTTCTTATCCCTGCCGTATCTGCCCTGAGCATCGCCCTGGCTGCCTGTTCGACTCCACCAAACCCGAACCTTGAGAAGGCCCAGGCTGACTATGCAGCACTACAATCCCAGCCTCAGTCCTCTCAGCTGGCTGCGCTGGAAACCAAGGATGCTGGTGACTGGGTAGACAAGGCCAGCCGTGCTTACCGTGAAGGCGACAAGCAGGAGAAGGTCGACCAACTAGCGTACCTGGCCAACCAGCGCATTCAACTGGCCATGCAAACTGTCAAGCTGCGCATGACCGAGCAGCAGTTGCAAGGCGTTGACGCACAGCGTACCCAGGCTCGTCTGGATGCCCGTACTGCACAGCTCAAGCAGCTGCAAAGCCAGCTTAACGCCAAGCAGACGGATCGTGGTACTGTCGTAACCTTTGGCAACGTACTATTCGATCTGAACCAGGCCACACTTAAGCCCGCAGGCATGACCAACGTTCAGCAGCTAGCCAGCTTCCTGCAGCAGAACCCAGAACGTCAGGTCATTGTTGAAGGCTACACTGATAGCACTGGCTCCGACTCGTACAACCAGCAGCTGTCCGAGCGCCGTGCGAATGCTATCAAGACCGCGCTGGTCAGCATGGGCATATCGCCTAATCGCATCGTAACCCGAGGCTATGGCAAGGCATTCCCGGTAGCTAGCAACTCTACTGCAGCTGATCGCGCCATGAATCGTCGCGTAGAGGTTACTATTTCCAACGACGCGAATCCGGTTGCACCACGCATGTAATAGGTGACCGTCCTAAAAGCCCGGCTAATGCCGGGCTTTTTTATGGGTGGGTGATCAATCAATGAGCGTAGCGTTAGTTAATACCTCTGCCATTTCAGTGGAGAACGCTACGAGGATGACTTCACGAACCGAGCTGCCTTCCGGTCTGGGCTCTTGGAGAACGGATACCGCAACGCGTGCCGCTTGCTCCGCAGGATATCCATAGACACCACAGCTGATCGCAGGAAAGGCCAGGGTACGGGCATCGATACTTTCAGCCAGCGCCAACGTGTTTCGATAACACCGCGCTAACTGCTCGGGCTCACCTGAATTGCCTCCGCTCCAAACCGGCCCGACGGTATGAATGATGAAGCGGGCCTGAAGATTGAAACTAGGCGTAAGCCTGGCTTCTCCTACCGGGCATCCGCCCAGTCGTCGACAATACTCCAGGAGCTCAGGACCCGCTGCCCGGTGAATCGCGCCATCAACGCCACTCCCGCCTAACAGACGCTCATTCGCCGCATTGACGATGACATCAACATCCAACGCGGTAATATCCCCTTGCCATACCCGAATTTTCATTCAAACCTCTACGAGCGATGGATGGCTATTCACTGCCTTTCTCGCCTTGCGCCTTGGTCGTTGCTTCATAGACGCGCTCAGCGAGACGTGAAAAAGGGAGCGTTTGGACCCATACGGAGCCGTGTCCTTTTAGGGTTGCCAATACCAAGCCCTCACCGCCAAACAGCATGCTGCGTAGGCCGCCTGCCAAGCCAATGCTGTAATCGATACCTTTGGTGAAACCAACCAGACACCCGGTATCAAGCCGGAGCGTTTCCCCATTGAGCTCTTTGCGAATGACCGTACCGCCCGCATGCATGAAGGCCAGACCATCGCCTTCCAGCTTTTCTAGGATGAAACCCTCACCACCAAAGAAGCCGGCCCCCAGGCGGCGGGTAAACGCTACGCCTACACGCGTACCTAGCGCAGCACAGAGGAAGGCATCGCGCTGACAGAAAAGCGTACCGCCAATAGCTGAGAGGTCAACCGGCACAACGTGTCCTGGATAAGGCGCAGCGAAGGCTACATGACGCTTGCGCTTCCCCTCATTGGTGAAGTGCGTCATGAATAGCGATTCGCCGCCCATCATGCGTTTACCTGCGCTCCATAGCTTGCCCAGCACCCCGCCGGATCCGTCCCCCATGCGGGCGGTGAAATCGATGTCCTCCTCCATATAGGTCATGGCACCTGCCTCGGCGATAACGGTCTCGCCGGGATCAAGTCCGATTTCCACCGCCTGCATGGACTCGCCAATGATGCGGTAATCGATCTCATGACTGGGCATGGCTTACTCCTGTAAGCCGACACAAGGCGTCGGCGTGGTCAAATGATATTGGCGTAATCCGCTTCGATTCGATCCAGGCTGAGATGGTTCAGGAAGTTGGAAAAACACATCCAGGCCGATAAGGCATTGAGATCCTGGAATTGGGGCGGCAGATATTTGGGCGGCGCGACCAGACCCTCTTCAACCAGCTGGCTCAGGATGCGCATGTCTTCCAGGGTGGTCTTGCCACAAAACAAGAGGGGAATCTGCTCTACCTTGCCCTTACGAACGGCCAGCTGAATGTAGTTGTAGATGAGAATGAAGCCCTTGAGATAGGAGAGGTCTTTGGTAAACGGTAATTCGGAAGGCGTAGAACCGCGGAATACGCGACTGGCATTCTGGTAACCATCCTCCAGGCTGTAACCCTGCTCCTCATAGAAGCGGAAGACATCCAGAAAATCAGCACCCTCCTCTGCCATATGAATGGCACGGGTACGATTGGTCAGCTTGCGCAGGCGTGAAGGGTAAGAAGTAAAGGCGATGACCTCCATGAGGATAGCCAAGCCTTCCTGCGTAACGGTGGACGATGGCGGTCCTTTCGAGAGAAAGGTGCAGATCGGCTGATTCTGACCGTTCAGTGTTGTCCCAACATGGACCAACCCCTCATGAACCTCCAACGCACGAATATCACGTTCGTTGAACATGGCGTCCGCCCGGATCTTGATGTAATCCGCACCTGCAGCAGCGTCGGCAACGATTCCATCTGACTCGAACACACGGATAGTGCCTTCGTCCTCTCCAAACACTGCACTCAGGCGCTGCTGCAGCATCGGTGCAGCTTCCTTGGCGGTGAGTGTCTTGGGCTCGTCTTTGAGATCGCTGCGCTTATCGATGTTGTTCAGATAGTCCGACATCATCATGCCTAGATCCGCCAGAGTCGGATCACCGGCATGAAAGGCATCGGACGCTGCCCCATAAAGTTCCTGGGAGATCAGGCCAAAATCTCGCGTCCCTCGCGCCTGAAGCATCCGCACGACCATGCGGTACTCACGGCACATACGCCGCATGATCTGCCCCACCGGGCTGAATTGCCCCAGGTGCCGGGTCACTTCCCGCTCGATGCTTTGAAACTCGCCCTTGACCTCATCCGGGTCAAACCCCAACGGCCGCTGCTCATAGTAGGCGCGATCCACCAGGGGTAGCATCTTGCCCTTGCCATCGAGAAAGCGCTGTTTGACCTCATCATCCCACTTCACCGCATCGAGAATCCGGATGGGGGCCTGGGCCGCCACGATACGATCGGAAAGCGTGCGAATCGTCTCTTGGTACTGGTTTTTCACCTTGCGTGAATTCATGCCCACCTCATTACAGGGAAGACAAACCCTGACGTATGCAGGATAGCGTATCGACTGCCTGGGTAGACGGCGGTTCGACAGATCTCGGTACGCCAGAAATAAAAGAACCGCCATAAAGGCGGTTCTTTGTTTACAGCAACTGCTTACAGCGGGCGCATATGCGGGAACAGAATTACGTCACGGATCGACGGAGAGTCGGTCAACAACATGACCAGACGGTCGATACCGATGCCCTCACCTGCCGTTGGCGGCATGCCGTACTCCAGCGCCGCCACGAAGTCGGCATCGAAATGCATGGCTTCGTCATCACCGGCGTTCTTATCGGCCACCTGAGCGTGGAAGCGCTCAGCCTGGTCTTCCGCATCGTTAAGCTCGGAATAGGCGTTGGCGATTTCACGGCCACCGATGAACAGCTCGAAGCGGTCAGTCACACTTGGATCGTCGTCGTTACGACGGGCCAGCGGAGAGACTTCGAACGGATACTGAGTAATGAACGTAGGCTGCTCCAGTTTGTGCTCGACCAGCTCTTCGAAAATCATGGTTTGTAGCTTGCCAAGCCCTTCGAAGCCTTTGACGTCCGCACCGGCCTTCTTGGCAATCGCACGTGCTTTCTCGATGTTGCGCAGATCATCAGCGCTGATCTCAGGGTTGTACTTCAGGATCGAGTCGAACACGGACAAGCGTGCAAACGGCTCACCGAAGTGGAAGACCTTGCCTTGGTATGGCACATCGGTGGTACCCAGAACCGCCATGGCCAGCTCGCGGAACAATTCCTCGGTCAGGTCCATGTTGTCTTCGTAATCGGCATACGCCTGGTAGAACTCAAGCATGGTGAATTCGGGGTTATGCCGAGTCGATACGCCTTCGTTACGGAAGTTGCGGTTGATCTCGAACACGCGCTCGAAGCCACCTACTACGAGGCGCTTCAGATAAAGCTCTGGAGCAATACGCAGGAACATATCGATATCCAGCGCATTGTGATGCGTCTCGAAGGGCTTGGCCGCCGCACCGCCTGGAATGGTCTGCAGCATGGGCGTTTCGACTTCGAGGAAGTCACGATCCCGCAGGAACTGGCGAATGTGAGCGATCACCTGCGAGCGTACACGGAACGTATGGCGGACGTCGTCGTTGACGATCAGGTCGACGTAGCGTTGACGGTAGCGCATCTCGGTATCGGTCAGGCCGTGATGCTTGTCAGGCAGAGGACGCAGAGACTTGGTCAGCAGACGAACATTGTCCATGTCTACATACAGGTCGCCCTTGCCGGAGCGGGCCAGTGTGCCCTCGGCCGCGATGATATCGCCCAGATCCCAGGTCTTGATGGCTTCCAGCGTTTCCGCTGGCAGCTTCTTGCGGTCTACATAAACCTGAAGCCGGCCGGTCATGTCCTGAAGAACCATGAACGCACCGCGGTTGAGCATGATGCGGCCAGCAATCTTGACCTTGATGCCCGCTTCGGCCAGCTCTTCCTTGCTTTTGCCTTCATAGGCCTTCTGCAGATCCGCACAGTAGCTGTCGCGGCGGAAGTCATTCGGGAACGCGATGCGCTGCTCGGCGCGCAGGGCTGCAAGCTTTTCCTTGCGCTGGGCAATCAGCTTGTTGTGTTCCTGCTCTTGGGCATGTTGGTCTAAAGGTTGTTCGCTCATGGTCTGGGTATTTCCATCACGGGATCAGCCCTCTCCTGTCGGAGAAGGCGTTTAAGGTAGTGTTACAGGCCCTGCTTGAGGCTGGCCTCGATAAACTCGTCCAGGTCGCCGTCCAGTACCGCATCGCAGTTGCTGTTCTCGATGCCGGTACGCAGATCCTTGATCCGAGACTGGTCGAGTACATAGGAGCGGATCTGGTGGCCCCAGCCGATATCGGACTTGGAGTCTTCCAACGCCTGGGAAGCGGCCGTACGTTTCTGCATTTCCTGCTCATACAACTTGGCCCGCAGCATTTTCATGGCGGTGTCCTTGTTGGCGTGCTGGGAGCGCTCGTTCTGGCAGCTGACCACCGTGTTGGTGGGCACGTGGGTGATACGCACCGCCGAGTCCGTGGTGTTAACGTGCTGACCACCCGCGCCGGAGGAACGGTAGGTATCGATCCGCAGGTCGGCTGGGTTGATCTCGATTTCGATGTTGTCATCGATCTCCGGCGAAACGAAGACGGCTGTAAACGACGTGTGGCGGCGGTTGCCCGAATCGAATGGACTCTTGCGAACCAGGCGATGTACGCCGATTTCAGTCTTGAGCCAGCCGAACGCATACTCACCCTTCACATGAACGGTTGCGCCCTTGATACCAGCCACTTCACCTTCGGAGAGCTCCATGATGGTCGTCTCGAAGCCGTGTTTGTCTGCCCAGCGCAGGTACATGCGCAGCAGCATATTAGCCCAATCCTGAGCCTCGGTGCCGCCGGAGCCAGCCTGGATATCGAGGTAGGCATTGTTCGGATCCATCTCGCCACTGAACATGCGACGGAACTCGAGCTTCTCGAGAATCTCGCGCAAACGCTCGACCTCAGTGGCCACATCGTTGACAGCGCCTTCGTCATTTTCCTCGGCAGCCATTTCCAGCAGGTCGTTTGCATCGGCCAGACCACCGGAAAGCTCATCAAGGGTTTCGACTACCTGAGCCAGCTGGGCGCGCTCCTTGCCAAGACTCTGAGCGTACTCAGGCTTGTTCCAGACGCTTGGATCTTCGAGCTCGCGCTCAACTTCGGTCAAACGATCTTTTTTATGATCGTAGTCAAAGATACCCCCGAATAGTCTGGGTACGTCCGGTAAGGTCTTTGATACTGTTCAGAATCGGGTTGATTTCCATGGCTGGCAATCACTCGCGGAAAACGTGGAAAAGCCTGCGAGTATACTGCAACCGGCTACGATCCGGCAGCCTTTGCCGGTGTTTGTTCGTCCCTCCGTTATTCAGCCCCTCCGAGTGGCCTACAGCAGCATGGAAAAGCACTGCTGCAGGCTCTAGTCGACTCATGCCGCTTGGCGCCTACCGGTACGACATTCGATACAGGCGGCACAGTTTACAGCGCGGCCTACACAGCCCAGACCTTTGAGTGCGCTTAATCTGCGTGAATATCGACATGACGGGTCTCACGCAGGAACAGCAGGCCTACCACCAGACTGCCCCCAGTAATAAGCACTGGATACCACAGGCCATAAAAAATATCGCCGGTATACACGACAAGCGCAAAGGACACGGTAGGCAACAGACCGCCGAACCAGCCGTTGCCAACGTGGTATGGCAGCGATAAAGAGGTATATCGGATACGGGTCGGAAACAACTCCACCATCAATGCTGCCAATGGACCATACGTCATTGTGGCGATCAGAATCAGCGCAACGATCAACAGCACGACCATGCCCTGATTGATGGCCGCCGGATCAGCCTTTTGTGGATAACCGGCTGCGTCCACTGCTGCGCTCAGGGTAGCCGCATCATAACCGCGTACTTCCTGTTGCCCTACCCGTACGACGATCTCACTGCCAGCGGCACCTTCAGCGGTCTGATAAGGCAGGCCGCGCTTTACCAGAAGTGCCTTGACCCGATCGCACGGACTGTCGAAGCGTGCCTTGCCGACAGGATCGAACTGGAAGGTACAGGTGGCAGGATCCGCCTCGACGGTAATCGGTGCCTGCCGGCTGGCCATATCAATCTCCGGATTGGCGTAATGCCCCAAAGCCTTGAAGATTGGAAAATAGCAAACCGTTGCCAGCAGCAGTCCTAGCATCATAATCGGCTTGCGACCGACCTTATCGGACAGCCAACCAAAAAAGACAAAGAAAGGCGCACCGATGACAATCGAGATGATAAGCAGCGTATTAGCCAGGGCGGCGTCCATCTTGAGCATTTGCGTCAGAAAGAACAGGACGTAGAACTGCGCGGTATAAAAAGTTACTGCCTGGCCGGCATTGATGCTGAATAACGCAATCAACACAACGCGCAAATTGCTCCAGCGGGTGAACGAATCCCTAATAGGAGAATGACTCGTCTTGCCTTCGGACTTCATTTTGAGAAACGCCGGGGACTCGTGCATCGACAGACGAATCCAGGTTGAGATACCCAACAGCACAATCGAAAACAGGAACGGCAAGCGCCAGCCCCAGGTTTCGAAGGCGTCACCGGTCAGCTTTCGACAGACCAGAATGACCAACAGTGAAAGCAGAAGCCCAAGGGTTGCTGTTGACTGAATCCAACTGGTATAGCTACCCCGCTTGCCAGCCGGTGCGTGTTCAGCCACATAAGTGGCGGCTCCTCCATATTCGCCACCCAGCGCCAGCCCCTGAAGCAATCGCAACGTAACTAACAAAATGGGGGCGGCAAGTCCGATGGAGGCATAGGTAGGCAACAATCCAACCCCAAAGGTAGAAACACCCATCAATAGGATAGTTGCCAGAAATGTATATTTGCGGCCGATCTTGTCGCCTAGCCTGCCAAAGACCAGCGCACCAAACGGCCTGACCAGAAAACCCGCCGAAAAAGCCAGCAGGGCAAAAATGAAGGCGGTAGTTTCGTTGACACCTGCAAAGAACTGCTTGCTGATCACGGCCGCCAGAGCGCCATAGAGAAAAAAGTCATACCACTCGAACACAGTTCCCAAAGAAGAAGCAAAGATAACCTTGCGCTCTTCACGGGTGCTGCTGACGGTGCGGCTGTAGCCGCTGGCCTGGGCATACTCTGCCATGCTTGTCTCCCGACCCTCGTGGGGTCTCAGTGTCTGTTGTCATTGTTATTCACTGCGGGACGCCAGAACCTCATACGGCCTGTTCAAGCGGTACTGCCTTCGTTGAGATTGCCTTGTGTTGCTCAGATTGCCAGCCGCTCCGGCTCACGTCGGATCGTCTGGGCAGCATGGGTCAGCCGCTCGTCTCGCTGGCTTGCCACTATCAGTTCGGCCGCCTTCTGCGCGATCATCAACGTAGGTGAGCAGGTATTACCCGACACGATAGTGGGCATGATCGACGCATCGGCAATACGTAGCCCCGGTATCCCATGAACGCGCAACTGAGCATCCACGACCGCCTCGGGACCTGCCCCCATCTTGCAGGTCCCCACAGGATGAAAGATGGTAGTACCAATACTGCCGGCAGCCATTCTTAGCTGCTCCTCTGTCTGAAAGTCCGGACCCGGCAGGTACTCTTCCGGTGCATAAGGTGCCAGGGCCGGCGAGCCGACAATACGTCGTGTTAGACGAATAGCATCGGCAGCGACCTTGAGATCCGCCTCATGGCTGAGATAGTTCGGCTGGATCAGCGGCGCAGCATCTAGTTCTGCCGAACGAATTTCCACTCGCCCCCGGCTCTCTGGCCGCAGGTTGCACACTGAGGCCGTGAATGCTGGAAAGGTGTGCAGCGGCTCGCCGAAGCGATCCAGCGACAATGGCTGAACATGGTATTGCAGATTGGCAGACGGTTGGCTCGGCTCGGAGCGAGCGAAAGCACCCAGCTGGCTCGGCGCCATGGCCAGCGGGCCGCGGCGTCCGAATGCGTACTGCAGGCCCATGTTCAGCTTACCCCATAGGCTACTGGCCATTTGATTGAGCGTATGAATACCCGAGACCTTGTAGATCAGCCGTAACTGCAGGTGATCCTGAAGGTTTGCACCAACGCCGGGCAGTTCATGTTGAACACCAATCCCGAGCCGCTCCAATAGCGGTCGCGGGCCAATACCCGAGCGCTGCAAGATGGCGGGAGAGCCTATGGCACCGCTGCACAGGATAATTTCCCGACGCGCGATAAAGCGCTGCAATTGCCCCTTCCGTACGACCTGAACGGCACGGGCCCGTCCGTCCTCCAGGATGACCCGATCCGCCTCGGCATTGGTCACGATCGTCAGGTTGGCTCGCTGCCGGACAGGCTTGAGAAAGGCCTTGACTGCGTTCCATCGAACTCCGCTACGTTGATTGACCTGAAAGAAACCACAGCCTTCATTGTCACCCGTATTGAAGTCTTCGACCGAAGGAATGCCCGACTCTGCCGCTGCGCGACGGAATGTTTCGAGAATATCCCAGCTCAGGCGCTGTTTCTCGACGCGCCACTCACCACCCGCCCCATGCAGCTCAGACGCTCCTGCGTAGTGATTCTCCATGCGCCTGAATAGCGGCAAGACATCCTGCCAACCCCAACCGGCATTACCCGCAGCCGCCCACTCGTCATAGTCACGCGCCTGACCACGCATATAAATCATGCCGTTGATAGAAGAGCAACCTCCCATCACCTTGCCGCGCGGATAACCCAGCGCCCGCCCGTTGAGACCAGGTTCGGGCTCGGTCTTGAAACACCAGTCAGTACGGGGATTATTGATACAGTAGAGATAGCCGACAGGGATGTGAATCCAGGGATAGGTATCACGGCCGCCCGCCTCTAGAAGCAACACGCGAACCGAAGGATCAGCCGATAGCCGATTGGCCAGCAGGCAACCGGCAGGACCTGCGCCAACGATGACATAGTCGTATGAATTCGGAAGAGTGGTCATCAGAACATCTGCTCTTGTTGTACTTGTTATTGCTCTTCATGCTAGACGGAGTATTTCAGAACAAGAACAATCATTTTCAGGCAGCCGTTGTTCAAAAATGCACAGCAGTTACCTAGGTGAGGAGTCACGCGAATGTTCAACTGGGACGACCTCCGCTTCTTTCTGGAGCTACAGCGCAGCGGGCGCTTGCTATCCGCGGCCAGGCGTCTGGGAACCAGCCACACGACCGTCGCTCGGCACATCGAATCGCTCGAACGCACCCTGGGCACGCAGCTTCTCGTTCAGCACACCCAGGGGTATCAGCTCACACCAGCCGGTCAGGCATTACTCAAGCATGCCGAGGCCATGGAGGAATCCGCCCTTCTGGCGCAGGAAGAAATGACCTGTAGCGTAAATCCCCTGGGCCAGGTTCGCCTTGGGGTGACGGAAGGACTGGGCACGGGCTTCCTGGCCGGGCGGCTGGCAACCTTACTGGAGCGCTATCCGGGCCTTGAAATCGAGCTGGTCTCGGTTCCCCGCTTTGTCAGTATTACCAACCGGGAGGCGGACATCGCCATTACGCTCGAGCGGCCTAGCGCTGACTTGGTCATCGCTCGAAAACTCAGCAGCTATTGTCTCCAGCTGTACGCCAGTCCAGCTTATCTAGAAAAAGCACCTCCCCTCCACTCCCGGGAAGATCTCTCCCGCCAACGCTGGATTGGCTACGTAGACGACCTGATATTCACCAAAGAACTGCTTTTTCTCCAGACAATGTGCAAGCACCCGCAAGTAGCATTCCGGAGCACCAGCGTGCTGGCTCAGCAAATGGCGGCTCAGGCGGGAATCGGCATTGCCATCCTTCCCTACTACCTGGGAAGCCGCGATCCCCTGTTGATACCAGTCCTGTCGCAGGAGCGCGTCATTCGGCACTACTGGATATCATCGCGCCGAGAACTTCATCGAACGGTGCGGCTGCGCGTTGTCTGGGATTTTCTGGTTGGCCTGTGCGAGCAACACCAACATGTCTTGATGGGCCAGGCCGCCGAGCAAGACGGCCCGGACGCATGATCAGCCCTTGGCCTTGCTATCCAGCTCAGCCCGGAGGGCAGGATCCAGGTTTAGATGACGCGCCAGCTCGTCGAGATAGGCCTTTTCCATCACTTGCTGATCATCGGCCATCAACAGACTTGCCAGGTAAATCTCGGCAGCCATTTCCGGCGTCTTGGCGCTGGCAGCAATTTCGGCAGGGTCCAGTGGCTTATTGATTTCCTGACGCAGCCAATTCTGAAGCTCAGGATCCTCTGCATGTCGATTCATTTCGTCATCAATGAGCTTACGCTCCTGATCATCGATATGCCCGTCTGCCTTGGCTGCCGCAATAAGTGCCTTCAGAATGGCCTGACTGTGCTGCTCCACCTTTCCTTCCGGCGCACGATCCACTGTCTGAGGCTCGGTCTGAGGCGCATTGGCCTGGCTTTTCTGCCAGTTTGTATAAGCCTGGTAGGCCAGGGTACCCAGCGCGACCAGCCCACCATACTTGGCCATCCGGCCACCTCCCATACGGCTGGCGCCCTTGCCGCGCAAAAGCATCCCTAACACACTGGCGGCCAGCGCTCCGCCGCCCGCACTCGACAGCATGCCGCCCAGAGGATCTTTCGACGAAGGGGTTTGAAACTTCGTATTACCTTGATTCAACTTTCCAAGTGCACCGGACAGGCCGCCCTGCTTGGCGAGCATGTCCTGCCCTGTCTTGAGTAATTGATCCAGCAGGCCACGTGTTTGCATCATTGCTCTCCAGATAATGGCAGATACCTATTAGGGCAAGACACACCGGCAGATGGTTCATGCAGCGGAGCGCTCTTCTGCTGCGAGATATTGCAAGGACGCTTGGAGGGAGGATTAAACAGGGCGAACCTACTGGAAGCTCGCCCTGACAGGGTCAATCGAACGATAGCGGCTTGCGAAGGGGCGTATCCCGGTGTGCCGCGCGAACGTACTGTGCGGGCCAGGAAACCTTGTCGCGCAATGCTTCAGCGGCCTGCAGCGGCCAGTGCGGATCACGCAGCAGTTCGCGTGCCAGCAGTACCACATCGGCCTGACCGGTACGAATGATGTGCTCAGCCTGGGCCGCATCGGTAATCATGCCAACGGCGCCACTGGCAATCTCAGCCTCCTTGCGAACCCGCTCTGCAAATTGCGTTTGATAACCTGGGCCTACCGGGATTTCGGCGTTTGCCGCAGTACCTCCCGAGGAGACATCAATCAGATCGACACCCAGGGGTTTCAAGCGCTTGGCCAGCTCTACCGTCTCGTCTACATTCCAGCCATCTTCTACCCAATCGGTTGCCGATAACCGAACAAAGACAGGCAGCTCATCAGGCCAGACTGCTCGAATGGCTTGTGTAACCTCCAACAGGAAACGGATACGGTTATCGAAACTGCCACCGTATTGATCGCTACGCTGGTTTGAAATCGGTGAAAGAAACTGATGTAGCAGATAACCGTGGGCCGCGTGGATTTCAGCAACCTTGAACCCGGCAGCCAGTGCGCGCTCGGCTGTTGCGATAAAGGCTTTGGTGAGACCGGCAATACCCTCAGCATCCAGCTCGGTAGGACGTGTGTGCTGGGGGTCAAAGGCTATCGCTGACGGAGCTACGGGAACCCAGCCACCTTCAGCGATGGGAACGCTGCCGTGCTTGCCTTCCCAAGGACGCCACGTACTGGCTTTACGCCCGGCATGGGCAATCTGGATACCTGGTACCGCGCCCTGTGACTGAATGAATTGAGTGATGCGGCGCAGCGGCTCGATCTGCTCGTCCTTCCATAGACCCAGATCCTGTGGAGTAATACGACCTTCTGGCGTAACGGCAACAGCTTCACTGATGACCAGACCCGCGCCACCAACGGCACGGCTGCCCAGGTGGACCAAGTGCCAATCATTGGCGAAGCCGTCTTCGCTTGAATATTGGCACATGGGGGAAACTACAACGCGGTTCGGAAGCGTCAGTTGGCGAAGGGTAAAAGGCTCAAAAAGTTTGCTCATGATCGCTCTCGGCACAAGGACTTGAATCTATTAGAGCCTTACTTTGCCGGAATGATCAATTCGATAGCAATGCAACTATTTTTATGAGGCCTATTACTTCACTTGGGCGTCAGGTGAACCACAATCAGCTGCACGCTTTCCTGACCACGAAATTCGTTCACATCCAGGCGGTAGGCGGCTTCGACCCAGCGAATTTGCGGATTCGGCCAGACCTCGCGATTAATGTTGAACGCAATGCCGTCCAGTTGAATGCCTCCGCACTCACTCTTCAAAACCAGCTTCAAATGCCGCTCACCTACAATACGCTGCTGCACGACCTCAAACACACCGTGAAACATCGGCTCGGGGAAATGCTGCCCCCAGGGGCCGGCATGCTTGAGTGTACGTGCAATCTCCAGCTGAAAATCGCAGGTTTCCAGCGAACCGTCCGACTGCAAACGCCCTGTCAGATCATCCTCGACTAGATGCCGTCTGACTTCCGCATCAAAAGCGGCAGCAAACGCACCGAAATTCTCCTGAGGCAGTGACAGCCCCGCTGCCATGGCGTGCCCGCCGAACTTAGTGATTAGCCCAGGATGACGCGCCGCAACAGCATCCAGCGCATCACGGATATGAAACCCCGGAACCGAACGTGCCGAGCCCTTGAGCATGCCGTCACCGGCATCGGCAAAGGCCAGCGTGGGCCGGTGGTAACGTTCCTTGAGACGAGACGCCAGAATACCAATGACGCCCTGATGCCATTCGGGATCAAACAGGCACAACCCGAACGGCATATCATCCTTGGGCAATTCCTTGAGCTGCGCCAAGGCCTCACGCTGCATGCCCTGCTCGATTAGTTTTCGATCCTTATTGAGCTGGTCCAGTTGGACAGCCATGTCCCGTGCAAGGGCTTCGTCCTCGCACAGCAGGCACTCGATTCCAAGCGACATATCATCCAGCCGCCCAGCCGCATTCAGGCGCGGCCCCAGAATGAATCCCAGGTCAGTAGAAGTAATCTTACCCGGCTGCCGCCCAGCTACCTCCAGCAATGCTCTAAGCCCCGGACGAGCGCGACCGGCACGTATACGAGCTAATCCCTGATGGACCAGAATCCGGTTATTGGCGTCCAGCGGGACCACGTCGGCAACACTGCCCAATGCGACCAGATCCAGCAGCTCAGCCAGATTAGGTTCTTTGATGTTCAGCGCATCGAACCAGCCCTCTTCACGCAGCCGCGTCCGCAGTGCAAGCATCACGTAGAAGATAACGCCCACGCCAGCAATGCACTTGCTGGGAAACTCACAGGCAGGCTGGTTGGGGTTAACGATCGCATGAGCAGCGGGTAACTCATGGCCCGGCAAATGGTGATCGGTCACCAGCACGCGCATTCCTGCGGCTTTGGCGGCTTCGACACCGTCTATGCTGGAAATTCCGTTATCCACGGTCACCAGTAGATCAGGCTGGCGCTCCCGGGCAACCGCGACGATTTCAGGCGTTAGCCCATACCCGTACTCAAAGCGATTGGGAACAAGGTAATCGACCCAAGCGGCGCCCAGGCTGCGCAAGGCAAGAACCGCCACACTGGTAGCGGTTGCGCCATCAGCGTCAAAATCACCCACGACCAGGATGCGTTGACGCTTGGCCAGCGCATCGACCAGCAATTCGATGGCGTCATCCATCCCCTTGAACAACCGATAGGGATGTAACCGCGCCAGCCCTTTTTCAAGCTCATCAGCACTCTTCACACCACGCGCGGCATAAAGACGGGTCAGTAGCGGCGGAAGATCACCCAGATCAGGCAACTCATCCGGCAGGGAACGAAGTTCGATACGCATTGATTACTCAAGCATTACAACAGAAATAGAGAACAGGCCGAACAGACGGCTCAAGCCATGGATAGATTCAAGATGCGTCTGCTTCCATGGCTTTTAAAGCGTTTTCCGATGAATCAACGCTCACCCATTAACCAGTCGAAATGAAGCTCGTGTTGACCACGCTCGTCCGTCACGAACACAGTCCCCTCACTGATCATTACACTCCAGCTGATCGAGCGTGGCAGGTCAGTAGCCAATGCAGCCAGCGGCTCAACAGGCACCGCTGCAATGTTCAGGTTCTTCAACATCTTTACCGAATCGACTACCTTGCTCTGCCAGACCCGTAAATTGCCATAGGCAAGCAAGCTGACCCGCTCCGCACGGCGAGAACACCAAACCAGGCGCTCAGCATCAGGCTGCCCTACTTCAATCCAATGCAGTACACGATCATCGAGACTCTTTTCCCAAAGGGCAGGCTCATCTACATCGGAAAGTCCCCGACCAAACCCAAGCTGCTCGCCGTACCACAAGGCGTACCCCAGGATGCGCACAGCCAGACGCTCTTCGGTTTCGGAGGGATGACGAGCAACGGTAAAACGCAGGTTCTCGTAGACGCTGCGGTCCAGATCCGTCAGGTTAAGTTCAACTTTATAAGGCGTGGCTTGCAGGGCCATGAATGTCCGCTCGAAAGTAAAGCTGACCAGTGTACCGTGAAAACGCCTGAAAAGTGGCTTGCTCAGACAGGCTGGCTAATGACACTTCGATTCTTGCCGAGCCCCTTGGCTTCATATAATCCCTTATCAGCCAGGGCAATCAGCGAATCAAGCACATAACCCGCCTCCGCCGAACTGGCTACACCAATGCTGATACTCAAGGAAACCCCTGCTACCCGTGAGCATGAAGCAAATTCCTTCCGTATCCGCTCAGCCATTTGATACGCCGCTTCAGTAGTGGTGTCTGGTAGCAGGCACGCAAACTCTTCGCCGCCCAAACGACCAAAAACATCACCTTTTCGAAGCCGCATCCTGGCCACCTCACAAAAGGCTACCAATGCTTGGTCTCCAGCCTGATGACCATGCCTGTCATTGAGCTGTTTGAAATTATCCATATCACACAGTAGCAATGTCACAGGGCCATGCTGAACCTGGCAGTGACGCAGCATGTTTTCGCTGTCTTCGACGAAGGACCGTCGATTGCCAATACCTGTCAGCGAGTCCGTCAACGAGGCTTGCCGGTAACGCCTCTCCGTTCGTTGCTGCACCATGGCTGTCGCCGCAAACGTCAGACCAATGCTGTACAACAAGGTCTCGAGCAGCAGAAACGCCGCAAAGTCGATTCCATGACTTTCCCCGGCGAACGGCAGTGAGCGATCCAGAAAGAAACGACCGACATAAAAAGCACTGTGCAATCCAAACAGACTGAACAAGGCCGCCAGCGATACCTGATTTTCGTTCCGGGAGCGCCAGAGTTCATAACCTGCCAACACGGTATAGCTGACAATTACCAGCGAGCTCAGTTGAATTCGCGCAGCCAGCGAGCCGTAAAAGGCGGGAATCAGACAGGCAAGCAACCATAGGACACTTCCAGCCCACACTCCGGACCAGAGTACTCGTCGTCCGGAAAAAGCCCGCATGGCAGTCCACCCCATGGCATAACAGACATGAACAAGCACGTTCCCCAGCACGATAGGCAACGCATCCATTCCTCGTCCACGCAGGCTACCTATTACCAGCCCCAGCGCGCCCGACCATAGCATCACGCACAGAAAGCCCAGAGTTGCCTCGCGGCTCCCTCTTGCCCATGCAAATAACATCAGCACGCCAAGCAGAACGAGTACATACACATTGGTCACAAGTAGCGTAGGCATGCTCAAAGTCACGGCAGCCCTCCTGGCAGTACGCGTGTCAATCAAACGAGCAAGGGGAAGCTGGTCAGGAGCGAATGCCAGAACAGCATCCGCCCCTGAATGCTATTTAGAGCGGCCTGCCGCAATTACCATGTTGAGCGACAAAAGCCTGTACCGCCTCAATGGCGTTAGGCAGCACAGTGCAGCGCTCCTCGCGTTGGAATAGATCGCTCAGGTGAGCCGGAAGCTCCAGCGCCTTACCAATACCGGCCTTCTCGACCGCGTCAGGAAACTTGACGGGGTGTGCTGTTCCCAGCACTACCATCGGTGTAGACAGGTTACGACGACACTCTCGCGCCGCCTTGACGCCAATTGCTGTATGCGGATCAAGCACCTCGCCGGTACGCTTGAAGACATCAGCGATGGTAGCGCACGTGTCTTCATCACTTACCGCCAATGAATCAAACAGCTTACGCGCTTCAACCCAACGATCTTCTTCAACGGAGAGCCTGCCCGTGGCCTTGAACGTGCTCATCAGCTCGGCCAACGCCACACCGTTACGTCCGTGCAGGTCGAACAACAAACGTTCGAAGTTGGACGACACCATGATATCCATGGAGGGCGATAGCGAGGCGTGCAACGTTTCCTTGAAATACTGGTTGCCGCTCATGAAGCGATGCAGGATATCGTTGCGATTGGTTGCTACAACAAGCTGACTTACAGGCAGCCCCATGTTACGCGCCAGGTATCCTGCGAATATATCGCCAAAGTTACCGGTCGGGACCGAGAACGCTACAGAGCGCGCTGGGGCACCTAACTGCAGCGCTGCATGGAAGTAGTAAACGATCTGGGCCATGATGCGCGCCCAGTTGATCGAATTTACGGCAACCAGACGCGTGCCCTTGAGGAAGCTCTGATCGGCAAAACTCGCCTTCACCATCTCCTGACAATCATCAAAATTGCCTTCGATGGCGATGTTATGGATATTTTCACCAAGGATGGTCGTCATCTGACGGCGCTGGACCTCAGATACACGCTGGTGAGGATGCAGAATGAAAATGTCTACATTCTCGCAACGACGGCAGCCCTCAATAGCTGCAGACCCCGTATCGCCCGAAGTGGCGCCGATGATCACGACACGCTCATCCCGCTTGAGCAGAATATGATCCAGCAGACGGCCCAGCAGCTGTAGTGCGAAATCCTTGAACGCCAGGGTTGGGCCATGGAAAAGCTCCATCACCCATTCATTGGCATTGAGCTGACGCAGCGGCGCAATCGCACTGTGAGCGAATGCGCCATACGTTTCCTCAAGAATCTGTTTGAAGTCGGTATCGCTGATACTGCCCTCAACGAACGGGCGCATGACGCGGAATGCCAACTCGTGGTAAGGCAGCCCAGCCCAGGAAGCAATCTCTTCCTGAGTAAACCGCGGCAGATTTTCCGGCACATACAGACCTCCGTCACTGGCCAGGCCAGCCAACAGAACGTCTTCGAAATTCAACGCTGGCGCATTGCCGCGGGTGCTGATGTAACGCATCGATTTAACCTTCAATTAGAGCAGCTGATAGCCGGATCCATCATCCGGCCGGCCTGGATCAGTTCAGATGTTCGACTCGGATACGAACAACAGCCCCTACCACATCCTCAAGTGACTCAAGCGCCTTGATGGCTTCATTCATATGCTGTTCATGTACCCGGTGGGTCAGCAGAATCATGGGAATCAAGCCGTCATGTTCCTCGGCTTCCTTTTGCATGATCGACTCTATATTGATGCCACGCTCCGACAGGATACTTGCCACCTGGGCCAACACCCCCGGATGGTCCTTGGCCTGGATGCGCAGGTAATAGGCGCTCTCACAGGCTTCGATAGGCAATACCGGATGATCGGACAAAGCGTCAGGCTGGAAGGCCAGGTGCGGAACGCGATTTTCCGGATCTGACGTCATGGCACGTACCACATCGACAAGATCAGCCACTACGGAGGAAGCCGTTGGCTCCATACCAGCGCCTGCGCCATAAAACAGTGTCGAACCCACCGCATCACCGTTAACCATGACGGCGTTCATTACCCCATTTACGTTGGCAATCAGGCGATCGGCTGGGATCAGGGTGGGATGAACACGTAGCTCAATACCCTTCTCGGTGCTGCGCGCAACGCCCAGGTGCTTGATGCGGTAACCCAGCGCCTCGGCATAACCAACGTCGGCCGTGGTCAGCGTGGTAATGCCTTCGGTGTAGGCCTTATCGAACTGAAGCGGAATACCAAAGGCAATGGATGCCAGAATAGTAAGTTTATGCGCCGCATCGATACCTTCAACATCAAAGGTTGGATCCGCCTCGGCATAACCGAGCGCCTGAGCTTCCTTGAGTACGTCTTCGAACGTACGGCCCTTTTCGCGCATTTCGGTCAGGATAAAGTTGCCAGTACCGTTGATGATTCCCGCCACCCAATTGATGCGGTTAGCCGCAAGGCCCTCACGCACAGCTTTGATAACAGGAATGCCTCCAGCAACCGACGCCTCGAAGGCTACGATGATGCCTTTTTCACGCGCCCTGGCAAAAATCTCGTTGCCATGCACTGCGATCAACGCCTTGTTTGCGGTAACCACATGCTTGCCGTTGTTGATTGCACGCATGACCAATTCACGGGCCACTGTGTAACCACCAATCAGCTCGACCACCACGTCGATTTCCGGGTTATCCACCACAGCGAACACATCGTCGGTAATCGGGGTAATACCGGTATCACACTTGGGATTAGGACGACGCTGAGCAATCTGTGCTACTTCAATACCACGGCCGGCACGACGTGCAATCTCTTCAGCGTTTCGTTTGAGCACATTGAAAGTACCGCCACCCACGGTACCCAGTCCGCAAATACCCACTTTTACCGGTTTCACGCTTTATTCCCCTGCTGTAGGCCTCGGTAGAACACCCGGGCTGATAAAAACTTGGAAACGGAGTTTACCTCAAGCACGCCGCTTGGCTGCCACGTATCGCTCAGGCTTATCGTCAAGACCAAACGGCCGAGCTTAGCTCGGCCGTCATGACTGCACTATACCTATTTACCGGCTGCCAGCGCGTCATTTACCAATTCTGACGCTGGCTGGTAACCAGGAATCATATGTCCATTGGCAAGAATAATGGCAGGCGTGCCCTGAATGCCAATCTGTTGCCCCAAAGTGAACTGCTTCGCAACCGGATCATCACAGGAAGCAGCCTTGATTTCCTTACCCTCGAACATGCGCTCCATCGCCTCGGCCCGATCCTTGGAGCACCATACTGCCTCAAGCTGCTTATACCCCGCCGAATTTAAACCCTGACGCGGGAATGCCAGATAACGCACCTCGATACCCTGCTTGTTCAACTTGGGAACTTCGGCGTGTAGTTTCTGGCAATAAGGGCATGTGGTATCCGTAAAAACGGTAATGTGAGCTTTCGTCTCGCCCACGGCCGGAAAGACGACCATCTGCTGCTTGTCCAAACCATTGATCTGCTTGGCCACTGCTGCATTTTCAGCCTGTTCCGTCAGGTTAACGGCGTGACCGTCCTTATACTGGTACAGGTATCCTTGAACGATGTATTGCCCATCAGCACTGGCATACAGGATACGCCCGCCCTTGAGCTGAACCTCATAAAGGCCTTCAAAAGGACTTTTTCCAATCGACTCGATACCCAGATCAGGCTGTAATGCACTCAAGGTCTTACGGATAGCCTGCTCGGATTCAGCCATTGCAAAAGTACTTGCGAGCCCCAGGCAAATCGCCAGCACCAAACGACTAATGCGCATGAATAACTCCTGTGAACAATAGCTGCCAGCCTACCACAGAGGCCGACCCTACAATTTAACCGCGAGGATGATGTTCCGCATGCAGAGCCTGCAAACGAGCCCGGGCGATATGTGTGTAAATCTGGGTTGTCGAAAGGCTTGAATGCCCTAAAAGCATTTGTACGGTACGCAAGTCAGCACCATGATTGAGCAGATGGGTTGCAAAGGCATGGCGCAGCGTATGGGGTGAAAGCGGCTTATCGATACAGGCCACCTGGGCGTGCAGCTTGATGCGGTGCCAAAAGGTCTGCCGTGTCATTTCAGTCCCACGCAGGCTCGGAAACAGCACATCAGATGCCAACCCGTTCTGTAACAGGCCGCGCGCTTCCTTCACATACCGCTCCAGCCAATTGATAGCCTCCTCCCCCAAAGGAATCAGACGCTCCTTGTTTCCCTTGCCAAACACCCGCATCGAGCCCTGTCGCAGATTTACCTGCTGAAGCGTCAACCCAACCAGCTCGCTGACTCGAAGACCTGTTGCATACAGTACCTCCAGCATGGTTCGATCACGCAAGCCCAGCGGGTCATCAGTATCCGGTGCGGCAAGCAATGCCTCGACATCTGCCTCGGACAAGCTTTTGGGTAGAGGCGCGCCAAGGCGAGGCATGTCGACCTGTAGCGTAGGATCAACATCGATCAGTCCTTCACGAACCGCATATCGATAAAAACCACGAACGCTCGACAGAAAACGCGCCGTTGAGCGTGCCTTGTAACCCTTGTCCAGCCGCCAGGCCAAGTGATCAAGAATCATCTCTCGACCAGCTTTTTCAAGCGAAACGCCCTGCTCCGTCAACCAGGCGTTGAACTGCCCTAAATCATTGGAATAGGCGTCACGCGTGTGTTCGGATAAGCCTTTCTCAAGCCATAAGGCATCCAAAAATCGATTGATGTACGGATGATCTCGCATCGGCAGTGTTACAACTCAGGAGTGTTGAGGGAAGTCCGGCAGAACAGCGACGGGACGCTTATCCTCATCGATCGCAACAAAGCTAAAAGCACCACTGATCGCCAGTTCACGTCCTTCGTTATACATACTCTCGAGGTAAACCTCGACACCCACCTTGATGCTGGTATTACCCACTTTTATCACTCGACCAATCAGCTCAACGATAGAGCCACCTGGAATGGCGTGATTAAAATCGATACGGTCGGTCGATACTGTTACCAGCGGCAAACGGCAAAACCGTGTCGCCGTAATGAAAGAGACTTCATCCATCCACGCCATCGCCTGCCCGCCAAATAACGTGTGATGATGATTGGTATTAGGAGGAAATACCGCTTTGGCCACGCGCGTTTCAGACAGCTCTGTTCGGCGTGCGATTTCTTGCTCTCTAGGGGTCATGGACATCCGGGAACTCGCTTAGCTAACTCACCATACTGACTTTTCATCCACGCAACAAAAAAGCAGCCCTAGGGCTGCTTTTTTGTAGAATCGCTGAATTAAGCCAGCTTTTCCTTGATACGTGCTGCCTTGCCAGACAGTTCGCGCAGGTAGTACAGCTTGGCTTTACGAACATCACCGCGACGCTTGACGCTGATGCTGTCGATCATGGGGCTGTAAGTTTGGAAGGTACGCTCTACACCTACACCGTTGGAAATCTTGCGAACGGTGAAAGCACTGTTCAGGCCGCGGTTACGCTTGCCAATTACAACGCCTTCAAAGGCCTGCAGACGCTGACGGTCGCCTTCCTTTACTTTTACTTGAACGATTACAGTATCACCGGGCGCGAAAGCCGGGATTTCCTTGTTCATTTGTTCAGCTTCAAGCTGTGCAATAATCTTGTTGGTCATGCTAGTGTGCTCCTAAGACAAGCCGTCAGACCTGCCATCGATACGTTAACTATCGTCCTGTTGACGAAGGAATTCCGCCAACAGCTTCTGCTCTTCTCCAGAAAGCGAGCGTCTTTCCAGAAGATCAGCGCGCCGTTTATAGGTCCTTCCAAGGGACTGCTGTAAACGCCAACGCCGGATATGCTCGTGATTACCACTGAGCAGCACATCAGGTACCCGCCGTCCCTCATACACCTCAGGTCGAGTGTAATGAGGACAATCGAGCAGACCGTCCGTAAACGAGTCCTGCTCGGCGGAATCTACATGCCCCAACGCTCCAGGCAGTAGCCTCGTCACCGCATCGATCAGGACCATTGCTGGCAGCTCGCCGCCAGACAGCACATAGTCACCAATCGACCATTCTTCATCAACGTGCGCTTCAATAAAGCGCTCGTCGATACCTTCGTAACGACCAGCAATCAGAATGAGGTGTTCTTCTTTCGCCAGCTCCTTCACCCCTTGCTGCGACAGCTGTCGCCCTTGAGGGGAAAGGTAAATTACTTTTACCGAGCCCTCAGCCTTGCTGCGTGCATCATTCAATGCCCGCTCCAATGGCTGAATTTTCATCACCATGCCGGGACCACCCCCAAAAGGACGATCATCAACAGTCTGATGCCGGTCTTCGGTATAGTCCCGCGGATTCAGGCAATTGAGTTGAAGTAACCCCTGCTTGACCGCACGACCAGTAATTCCGAAATCACGGACGGCTGTGAATACTTCAGGAAAGATACTGATGACGTCGACACGCATGATTTAAAAATCCGCGTCCCAGTCAACCCGCATCTCACCTGCCACTAGATCAATCGACTTGACGAATTGCTCCAAAACATAGGGCAACAAACGTTCGCGATCGTCCAGACTGCCGACACATGGTTTTACCACCATGACATCGTTGGAACCAGTCTCAAGCAAATGATCCACCACGCCGAGCATCTGCCCTTCCTGGTTGATCACTTTCAGCCCTTCGAGCTGGTACCAGTAGTAATCACCTTCGTTCAGGCCTGGAAGCTCATGGCGAGGCACACAAATTTCGAACCCTGAAAGGGCTCGTGCCTCTTCGCGATCATCCAGACCTTTAAGCTTGGCCGTCAGGACTTTGCCGTGAAGGCTGCCCTTTACCAAACTTATCTTGCGGATTTCGCCATCACGACGCAGCGTCCAATGACGATACTCCAGCAGATTGTCCAAGGGGTCGGTGAAGGAATAGACCTTCACTTCGCCACGCACGCCATACACCGAGACAATCTTACCGAGGACAACCAGGTCCTCTTCAGGCGCAGGCGTCTGACTCATAAATTTCAGGCAGTTGCCTTAGCAGAGTCCTTGAGCAGCTGAGCAACGCGCTCAGACGGCTGTGCACCGTGGCTCAGCCAGTAGCTAGCGCGCTCGGAGTCAACAGACAAACGGATTTCATTACCGGAAGCAACCGGATTGAAGAAGCCGATGCGCTCAACGAAACGACCATCACGGGCGTTACGGCTGTTGGTCACGGTCAGGTGATAGAAGGGGCGCTTCTTGGAGCCACCACGGGCAAGACGGATGGTTAACATGTGAACTTTGTTCCTGTAGTCGGTGCTTTACAAATGTTACGCACGCTGGGCCTCAGGCCCGAAAGGCCGCATATTCTAAGGATAATCCGAGCGATTGCAAACTCTTTTTCCCTATCTTATGCAGGGCTGATCGCCCAACGGCAGCAACCTGGGGATTTACAGCTTGGGCATTCCTCCTGGGAACATGCCACCCATGCCACGCATAAGCTTTGACAAGCCGCCTTTGGAGGTCACCTTTTTCATCATTTTCTGCATCTGCTTATGCTGCTTGATGAGGCGTCCTACATCTTGTACCTGGGTTCCGGAACCCATGGCGATTCGACGCTTACGCGAGCCGCTGATCGTTTCTGGATCACGGCGCTCAGCAGGCGTCATGGAGTCGATAATAGCCTCCATCTGCTTGAACTGTTTTTCGGCTGCTCCCTGAGCATTTCCCATCTGGGACAAATTGACACCACCCATCATGGTAGGAAGCTTGTCCATAAGCGAGCCAAGGCCGCCCATACTCTTCATCTGGCGAAGCTGGTCACGGAAGTCTTCCAGATCGAACCCTTTGCCCTTCTTGAGCTTCTTGGCCAGCTTTTCGGCTTTTTCCTTATCCAGGTTCTGCTCGGCCTGCTCGATAAGGCTGAGCACATCGCCCATACCCAGAATACGGGAAGCAATACGATCAGGATGGAAAGGATCCAGCGCCTCGCTCTTTTCTCCCATACCCAGGAACTTGATCGGCTTGCCTGTAATGGCTCGCACGGACAATGCCGCACCGCCACGGGCATCACCGTCGACCTTGGTCAGCACGACGCCTGTCAAGGGAAGCGCGTCATTGAAGGCCTTGGCGGTATTAGCCGCGTCCTGACCCGTCATGGCATCCACAACAAACAGCGTTTCGGCAGGCTTGATTGCGGCATGAACCTGCTGGATTTCAGCCATCATTTCTGCATCGACATGCAAACGACCAGCGGTATCCACGATTACGACATCAATGAACTTGAGCTTGGCTTCACGCACAGCAGCTTCGGCGATCGCAACAGGCTTTTGGCTGATATCGGAGGGATAGAACGTAACGCCGACCTCATGAGCCAGGGTTTCCAACTGCTTGATCGCGGCAGGACGATAGACGTCAGCAGAGACAACAAGAACGCTTTTCTTCTTGCGCTCTTTCAGGAAGCGCGCCAGCTTGCCTGCTGTAGTGGTCTTACCTGCACCTTGCAGACCGGCCATGAGAATAACGGCCGGTGGAGAGACATTGAGAGCCAGATCTTCGTTTGCAGCTCCCATCAGCTCTTCGAGCTCGGCTCGAACGATTTTCACGAAGGCCTGGCCAGGAGTGAGGCTCTTGGAGACTTCAGTGCCTACGGCACGGTCCCTGACCTTATTGACGAAATCCTTGACGACCGGCAACGCCACGTCCGCCTCAAGGAGCGCCATGCGCACTTCACGCAGCGTGTCCTTGATGTTGTCTTCGGTCAATTTTGCCTTGCCAGTGATATGGCGAAGGCTCTGTGAGAGTCTATCTGTCAGGTTTTCAAACATGCAAATGCGTCCAAAACTGGCGGCAGGTTGTGAAGTATAACGAAGAGGACGTCGGCTGGCATCGTCTACAGTCTTCCTTGAACACTGGCATCTGTGCCAAACTCATCCGCTTTCGGCTCAGTGATTCAAGGATTTATGTCATCCCTGTTGCCCAGCCTGACGGCTGCCCTTCTCTATAGTGTCGCCACGGCCTATCAAAGTGTGTGTCTGACCACGCGCAAGCGTCCCAACAATACCCTTTTGGTCTCGTTGGGCGTAGTGGCGTTGCTCGCCCATGGCGCGGCCTTGTTCATTCAGCTGATTCTACCTAGCAGTCTTTCGCTGGACTTTTTTGATGCGTCCAGCCTGATCGCGGCGGTAGCCATACTCCTGATTCTGCTCGGCTGCATCCGCATGCCGTTACAGACATTACTGGTACTGATTTATCCCTTAGGCGCCATCACGACGCTCCTGGCTGACGTGTTACCGTCGGGCACTGTTCAACCGATTGATATCACGCCGGGCATATTAACCCATGTCCTGCTCTCGATTGTTGCCTACGGTCTGTTAACACTGGCTGTTTTTCAATCGTTGCTGTTATTGATTCAGGACAGGCAGCTCAAGAACAAGCACCCATCGGGGCTGATCCGGAGCTTCCCACCTCTGCAAACCATGGAAAGCCTGCTGTTTGGTTTTCTGTGGGCGGGTTGGGCTGTATTGTCCTTGTCCCTGATTTCCGGCTGGCTGTTTCTCGAAGACATGCTTGCCCAGCACCTGGTACACAAGACGGTTCTGTCCTGTGTGGCGTGGATCTTGTTCGGCGTCCTGCTGTGGGGGCGTCATCGCATGGGCTGGCGTGGACACAAGGCCATCCGCTGGACCTTGGCCGGCTTCTGCCTGTTGATGCTCGCGTATTTCGGCAGCAAGCTGGTGCGTGAATTCATCCTGCATATCTGAAGATCGCCTCATAGGCACCTTGCCCTTCGCAAGCCTTGCCGGAAACGGCAAGGCTTGTCCATAATCCAAAGGCTTACCCAGCTAAACGTCTCTCTCTGCGGTTACCCCTTCGTCGATAGAGCCGCGTCATAACAGGCTAACGATTCACATCCGCACCGGATGATTACGCACCTGTGCCCTACCCGGGCAAGCGTACGAGTCAGGCCATAAAAAAACGACAGCGCCTGGGATCTCCAATGACTGCTACCGCAACCTACGAGGCGGAACCTGTTTCGTCTGCCGCGCCTGCAAACTCTACAGCCCGTATCGCAACGGCAAGCTTTATCGGCACGGCTATCGAGTTTTACGATTTTTATGTCTACGCTACCGCCGCCGCACTCGTCATCGGCCCGGTGTTCTTTCCACAAACATCTGCGATTGCGCAAACACTCAGCGCATTCATCACCTTTGGCATCGCTTTCTTGGCCCGTCCTCTCGGCTCTGCACTGTTTGGCCATTTCGGCGATCGGATTGGTCGAAAATCCACTCTAGTGGCTTCGCTCCTCTTGATGGGTGTTTCGACCACTCTGATCGGCCTGCTCCCTGGCTATGCCAGCATAGGTGGCTGGGCCCCCGTGCTGTTGTGCGTTTTCAGATTCGCCCAAGGGCTTGGGCTGGGCGGAGAATGGGGTGGCGCCGCGCTGCTGGCAACGGAAAATGCGCCGAAGAACAAGCGAGCCTGGTTTGGCATGTTTCCTCAACTGGGCCCGTCTATCGGCTTTCTTGCGGCTAACGGCTTGTTTCTCGCGCTGGCCGTGCTGCTATCGGACGAGCAATTCAAGGCCTGGGGCTGGCGAATTCCTTTCATCCTGAGCGCCGCCTTGGTAATGGTTGGTCTTTATGTCCGCCTCAAACTGAGTGAAACGCCAGTGTTTGCTAAAGCCATGGAGCGACACGAAAAGCTACGTCTTCCATTAACCGAAGCAATTACCAAGCACTGGCATCCCATGCTGCTGGGCGCCTTATCCATGGTGGTGTGCTATGCGTTGTTCTATATCTCAACGGTGTTTTCGCTGAGCTATGGCGTTAAAACACTAGGGTTCAGCCGAGAGGGCTTTCTAGGGCTCCTGTGCTTTGCCGTTCTGTTCATGACTCTGGCTACACCTCTGTCGGCCTGGCTTGCCGACCGTTATGGCCGCAAACCAGTTCTGGCAATCAGTGCAGCCGCCGCCCTGCTGTCAGGCTTTGCCATGGAGCCGCTGCTTACCCATGGCTCAACAGGTAGCATTGCGCTTTTCCTGGCGCTGGAGCTGTTTCTCATGGGTATGACGTTCGCACCGATGGGCGCGCTGTTACCGGAGATTTTCCCCACACACGTCAGGTATACCGGCGCCTCGGCCGCGTATAACCTTGGCGGCATCCTGGGTGCCTCGGTAGCGCCTTATATTGCGCAGAAGCTGGCCGATACCGGAGGCTTGAGCTGGGTAGGAGGTTATGTTTCCGCAGCGGCGCTGATCAGCTTGATTGCCGTACTGTGCCTTAAGGAAACACGAGATCGGGAATTGTAATCAAGCGACAGCCCTGTGCAGGCAGGGCTGTCGTCCCGAAGGATTAAAGCGTTACGCTGATGGCTTGCGACGCCTTGGTCGCCTTTTCACGGGCCGCTTCCACCGACTCATCTCGAGCCAGTGCCACGCCCATTCGGCGCTGCCCTGCCACTTCAGGCTTGCCAAACAGGCGCAGGGCCGTATCCGGATCACTTAGCGCTGCACCCAGATTGCCGAAACTTGTCTGGGTAGATTGTCCTTCAACCAGCAGTACAGCAGAGGCTGATGGACCAAACTGGCGAATGACCGGTATCGGTAATCCCAGAATGGCACGGGCATGAAGGGCAAACTCAGAGAGATCCTGAGAGATCAGCGTTACCAGGCCTGTATCATGGGGACGTGGAGAGACTTCGCTGAACCACACCTGATCGCCTTTTACAAACAGCTCAACGCCAAACAGACCACGCCCGCCCAGCGCCTCGGTGACCGCCCTGGCAACACGCTCGGACTCAGCAAGTGCCTTGGGACTCATCGCTTGCGGCTGCCAGGACTCATGGTAATCACCTTTTACCTGACGATGACCAATAGGTTCGCAGAAGGATGTCCCATTGACATGACGAACTGTCAGCAAGGTAATTTCATAATCAAAGTCGATAAAGCCTTCAACAATGACGCGTCCCTTACCCGCTCGTCCGCCCTCCTGAGCATAATCCCAGGCGGACTGAATGTCTTCGCTGCACTTGATAACGCTCTGCCCCTTGCCGGAGGAGCTCATGATCGGCTTCACGACACAGGGCATGCCTACAGATTCGACGGCAGCGGCATACTCTTCAAAGGTGTCCGCGAAGTGATACGGTGAAGTGGGCAAACCCAACTCCTCCGCAGCCAGACGGCGAATACCTTCGCGGTTCATGGTCAGCTGCGCAGCGCGTGCAGTAGGCACGACGGTATACCCTTCACCCTCCAGCTCAACGAGGGTTGCCGTGGCAATTGCCTCGATCTCGGGCACGATGTAATGAGGTTTTTCCTGCTCGATGATCGCGCGAAGCGCGGCGCCATCCAGCATATTGATGACATGACTACGATGGGCTACCTGCATGGCCGGTGCATTGGCATAACGATCGACGGCAATGACCTCCACACCCAAACGCTGTAGCTCGATGACAACTTCTTTACCAAGCTCACCAGAGCCACATAACAGAACGCGAGTGGCGGTAGGTGACAATGGAGTTCCTATCTGGGTCATGCAGCATCCTCTGGTGTATACAGTCATGGGTTTAACCGGGCTGCCCCATAGCGACAACGCACTCGATCGCTATCTGAGGTGCCCTTAGAAATAGTGGCCAGCGGCGCAGGCACGTTCCTCACACAGCTGCAAGACCCTACGCCGCTCGGTGTTGGTCATACGTCCCCATTGAGATATTTCCTGAGCGGTGCGCTGGCATCCTGTGCACATATCGGCCTCATCCAGCACACAGACTTGCACGCAGGGAGAGCGAACAGGCTTTTCGTTTTCATTCATGTCCAAGGCTGTCATCTCGTACAGGCAGCGGCCTGATAACGTATCGTTGGCATGAATTCTACTTGGCCTGATGGCAGAAGTGCATCAAAAGGCATCATTTCTCAACTGAATGAGGCGGCTCATGAAGCGAAATGCCGGCATCATAAAGCAGGTTGACCAGCTCCACGATAATGGCAGCCGTCAGGCCCCAGATCCGATACTCACCGTACTGATAACTTGGGATATAGGAACGTCGCCCCTGCTCATCGATCCTCGGCGTGACCTCTGGAGGCACTTCGCACAGAAAGCTGAGCGGAACCGTAAATACGGCTGCGATTTCAGCGTCGTTGGGCGTGTACTCCACGTAATCGGGAATAATGCCGACATAAGGCGTTACCTTGATCCCGTAATAAGAAATCAAGGGGCTCAACGGCCCGACTACTTCAACCAGCCCCGGCGGCAGACCAATCTCCTCATACGCCTCACGCAGCGCTGTATGAATAAGGTCCGGATCTTCCGGATCACGTCGCCCACCTGGTAATGCGACCTCTCCCCCATGCGTCGACAGATTGCTGGCGCGCAGCGTCAGAACCAGCTCAGGATCATCACCTCGAATAATAGGCAACAATACGGCGGCTTCGGGGTGTGTACGATCAGTCTCCAGGTGACGCGGTCGATAATGCCGCAATCGATGGAGCAACTCATCCACGATGCTTTCTCCACACGCTTACTCTTGAGGCATCATGGCATGGAATATCCAGCTTGCCCAACCCCTTGCTTGCAGCCTTAGCTCCTCGCAAGATGGCAGGACGACGAGGAGGCATCATGAAATTCTGTAACTATTGCGGCGGCACGCTGGTTCAGCGCATTCCCGAGGGGGATACGCGCCCTCGCTACATCTGCACACAGTGCCACACGGTGCACTACCAGAACCCTCGCATTGTGGCGGGATGCCTGCCCGTCTGGGGAGATAAAGTACTTTTATGTCGCCGCGCCATTGAACCTCGCCGCGGCTACTGGACACTCCCGGCCGGCTTCATGGAAAACGGCGAAACGATCGAACAGGCCGCCGCCCGTGAGACCTGGGAGGAAGCCTGCGCTAACGTCGGCAACCTCAAGCTCTATACCTTATTCGACCTGCCCCATATCAATCAGGTCTATATGCTGTTCCGCGGCGAGCTTGTCGGCGGGTCGTTTGGCATTGGTGAAGAAAGCCTGGAAACAGCCCTGTTTGACGAAGCAGATATCCCTTGGTCGTCACTCGCTTTTCCGACCATTGCGCGTACCCTAGAATGCTTTTTTGCTGATCGCCGAACCGGTCACTATTCAGTGCATCATGAAGGCATCGCACCCATGCTGGAACGCTAGTTCCAGCTGATATATACAGAGTGAACAGCAGCACGCCTTGGCTGCTTTCTGCAGTCGCTTAGCTAGGGATTATTTTTCAAATGCGCCGGATGTATTGGCTTACTGCTTTCTGTTGCCTGTTTTTCTCTACCCTCTGCCTTGCCAGCACGACAACAACACTTGATGGGCGGACAATCGACAAGGTGCTGGTCATAAAGTCGATGAACAAGCTTGAGCTGCTCAGCAAGGGCGAAACCATCAAGTCCTACCGGGTATCACTGGGCAAATTCCCCAAGGGGCCCAAGTTTCGCGAAGGCGATCAGCGCACGCCAGAAGGCTTCTACTGGATAGACTGGCGAAAGACGAGCGACAAGTTCAACTTGTCGATGCACATCTCATACCCCAATGCACAGGACCTGGCACGCGCAAAAGCAGCAGGCGTGCCACCGGGCAGCATGATCATGATTCACGGCACCCCTATCGATGAAGAATACCCGGAGTGGTATTTCTCTTCGCTGAACTGGACGAATGGATGCATTGCACTAACCAATGCGGATATGCGTGAAATCTGGACGCTGGTCAAGGACGGTACGTTGATCGAGATACGCCCCTGAAGCTCCGGTACACACCTTGAAGCACAGGAGTCACAACGTTCGGCCTTGATCTAGAATGACGCCAGCTGCCACACCTCATAGGCTGGCGTCTCATAGGGGTGGGCTTTGCGTAACGCCTCGACAGCCTGCTTTATATGGTCATCGGTCACGACCAGCTCTACTTTCCATTCTACCACGCGCTCCAGCTCGCCAATCTTCCCTAGAAAAGGGTTGCTTCCAGCACATGGGCGAAACTGCCCCTCCCCCAAGACCTGCCAGCAGCACGCCTCGTAATTACCGATGCGACCACCTCCTGCAGCAAATACCGCGTCCTTGACGGACTCCAGATAGCTGCCTGGCACATAGAAGCATAACTTGTACATAAATCCTCCAGATGCAAAAAGGCCGGTCATACCTGAAACAGTATGACCGGCCTTCTCGGACTTATCAGTCTACCCAGACACGCGCATTACGGAACATGCGCATCCAGCCGCCGTCCTCGCCCTGCCAATCACGCGGGATCCAGGAATTTTGAACTGCGCGGAAAACGCGTTCAGGGTGCGGCATCATGATGGTGACGCGACCATCACGGCTGGTCAGGCCAGTAATACCCAGCGGCGAGCCGTTGGGGTTGGCCGGATACGCCTCGGTGACACGCCCATGGTTGTCAACGAAGCGTAGCGAGACGGTACCAGAGGCATCTGCTGCCTGCAGGGCCGCGGCGTCCCTGAACTCGGCATGGCCTTCACCGTGCGCAATGGCAATCGGCATGCGCGAGCCTGCCATGCCCGCAAAGAACAGGGATGGCGATTCCTGTACCTGTAGCATCGCAATACGCGCTTCGAACTGCTCTGAGCGGTTACGCACGAAGCGTGGCCAGAATTCACTGCCTGGAACAAGCTCGCGCAGGTTCGAGACCATCTGGCAGCCGTTGCAGACGCCTAGCGTAAAGCTATCCGTACGCTCGAAGAATTGCTGGAACGCATCACGTGCACGGGCGTTGAACAGAATCGACTTGGCCCATCCCTCACCGGCACCCAAGACGTCACCGTAGGAGAAACCGCCGCACGCAACGACACCCTTGAAGTCATTCAAATCGACACGACCAGCAAGAATATCGCTCATGTGCACGTCTACCGAGGCAAAGCCAGCACGGTCAAACGCTGCAGCCATTTCGACCTGACCGTTAACGCCCTGCTCACGCAGAACCGCGACCTGAGGCCGTACACCTGTCTTGATATAAGGTGCAGCAATGTTTTCGTTCGGATCAAAGCTCAGCTTGGCAGACAGGCCCGGATTGTTCTCTTCGAGCAATGCGTCGTATTCCTGCTGAGCACAGTCAGCGTTGTCACGCAGTCGCTGGATCTGATAGCTGGTTTCGCTCCAGATACGCTGCAACGAGCGGCGCTCGGCCTTGAAGACGTTCTGCTCGTTATAGGTGATATTGACCTCGTAACCGTTTACCGGCTGGCCAATGACCGCCACGCAATCCTCAAGACCTGCAGCAGTGAACTGCGCCAGCACTTCGGATGTGAAATCCTGAGGCACCTGGATCACAGCACCCAGTTCCTCGGCAAACAAGGCGCGGGTCAGTTCATCACGGGTAGCGGCCAAGGCATCCAGTTTCAGAGACAGGCCACAGTGACCGGCAAATGCCATCTCCACGAGCGTCGTGATCAGGCCACCATCGGAACGGTCATGATAGGACAGGATGAGCCCGTCCTTATTGAGCCCCTGGATGACGGCAAAGAAGGCCTTGAGGTCCTCTGCATCATCCACATCAGGTGCCTTGTGGCCGATCTTGTTGTGAACCTGCGCCAGAATTGAACCACCCAGGCGGTTCTGGCCTCGACCAAGATCGATCAGGATCAGGTCCGTTTCGCCTTTATCCATGCGCAGCTCAGGCGTCAGGGTCTGACGAATATCCTGCACTGGAGCAAAGCCCGTCACGACCAGCGACAGAGGCGACGTCACGCTCTTGTCTTGACCGTTTTCTTCCCAGCGGGTCTTCATGGACATGGAGTCCTTGCCCACGGGGATGGTGATACCCAAAGCCGGGCACAGCTCCATGCCCACTGCCTTTACCGTATCGTACAGGCGAGCATCCTCACCCGGATGTCCGGCAGCTGCCATCCAGTTGGCGGAAAGCTTGATATCGCTGATTTTCTCGATACGCGCCGACGCCAGGTTGGTCAGTGTTTCACCTACCGCCATCCGGCCAGACGCTGCCGCATCCAGCAATGCCAAGGGCGTACGCTCGCCCATGGCCATTGCCTCGCCGGTATAAGCGGTGTAGCTGGTCGCTGTAACCGCACAGTCAGCCACTGGAACCTGCCAGGGACCAACCATTTGATCACGCGCAACCAGGCCAGTGATGGTCCGGTCACCGATGGTGATCAGAAAGCTCTTGCTGGCAACGGCTGGATGCCGAAGAACGCGCTCTACCGCCTCCTTGAGCTCCAGGCCGGCACCGTCAAAGTCATCACCCAGCGCTTCCTCACGAGTAGCGGAGCGATGCATACGCGGAGGCTTGCCCAGAAGAACATCTAGCGGCATGTCGACCGCATTATTTTCAAAATGGCTGTCTGCCACCGTGAGACGACGCTCCTCGGTAGCCTCGCCAACTACCGCAAACGGGCAGCGCTCGCGTTCGCAGATAGCCTTGAAGGTTTCAAAGTTCTCGGCGTCCACGGACAGCACATAGCGTTCCTGGGACTCGTTGCACCATATCTCGAGCGGGCTCATGCCGGGCTCGTCGTTAGGCACGTTGCGCAGCTCAAAGCGACCGCCACGACCGGCATCGTTGACCAGCTCAGGGAAGGCATTGGACAGACCGCCTGCGCCTACGTCATGGATGAAGGTGATAGGGTTCTTGTCACCCATCTGCCAGCAGCGGTCGATCACTTCCTGGCAGCGGCGCTCCATCTCGGGATTTTCACGCTGCACGGAAGCGAAGTCCAGGTCTGCCGAGCTGGAGCCAGTGGACATCGACGAGGCAGCGCCTCCACCCAGGCCGATCAACATGGCCGGGCCACCCAGGACAATCAGCTTGCCACCTACGGAGATATCACCTTTCTGGACATGGTCGGCACGGATGTTACCCATACCGCCCGCCAGCATGATCGGCTTGTGATAGCCCCGGACCTCTTCGCCACGTGGGGTTTCAACCGCCTGTTCGAAGGTACGGAAGTAACCTGCCAGTGCCGGGCGGCCAAATTCGTTGTTGAATGCCGCGCCGCCCAATGGCCCTTCGATCATGATATCGAGTGGTGTCACGATGCGTTCGGGCTTGCCGTATGGCTTTTCCCAAGGTTGCTCGAAACCTGGGATATTCAGGTTGGAAACCGTGAAACCGGTCAGACCTGCCTTGGGTTTTGCACCACGACCGGTCGCCCCCTCGTCTCGGATTTCGCCACCCGAACCCGTAGAGGCGCCAGGGAATGGTGCAATTGCTGTCGGGTGGTTATGGGTTTCCACCTTCATCAGGATATGAATCGGCTCCTGATTGGCGCTGTACTGACGAGTCTGCGGGTCAGGATAGAAACGACCGGCAGTAAATCCCTCGATCACCGCAGCGTTATCCTTGTAGGCAGACAGGACGCCCTCACGGTGCATTTCATAGGTGTTCTTGATCATACCGAACAGGGATTTTTCCTGGCCTTCGCCATCGATATCCCAGCTGGCATTAAAGATCTTGTGACGGCAGTGCTCGGAGTTTGCCTGAGCAAACATCATAAGCTCGATGTCATGGGGGTTGCGACCCAGTCCCTG
Source organism: Pseudomonas sp. UBA3149 (assembly GCF_002364655.1). Taxonomy (NCBI): domain Bacteria; kingdom Pseudomonadati; phylum Pseudomonadota; class Gammaproteobacteria; order Pseudomonadales; family Pseudomonadaceae; genus Pseudomonas; species Pseudomonas sp. UBA3149. The sequence continues at coordinate 338,041 of NZ_DEYV01000005.1, read as the reverse complement.
GAAACTCTTGACCAGGTAATCGATCTCATCATCCGCCAGGGCAAGACCTAGTTCGCTGTTGGCCTTTTCCAGCGCGGCACGGCCGCCATTCAGGATATCGATGACCGTCAGCGGCTTGGGCGTCGCATGACTGAACAGGGCTTCTGCCTCATCCAGACCTCCCAGCACGAGCTGGGTCATACGATCATGCAGGGTGGCAGCCACAGCCTGAACATCGGCATCGGACAGATCGCCAGCAATATAATAGGCGACGCCCCGTTCGATGCGCTCGATCTTGGCCAGACCGCAATTATGGGCGATGTCAGTGGCCTTGCTGGACCACGGCGAAATCGTGCCAAAGCGCGGGACTACCAGGAACAGCCGGCCTACAGGCTCTTGTACCGGAACACTGGGTCCGTATTTGAGCAAGCGCTCAAGCACGTGCTCCTCTTCAGCGGTAAGCGTGCCGACCACCTCGGCAAAATGAGCGAACTCGGCATAAAGTCCGGAAACACCCGGCACTTTACGGGTCAGTTGGTCGAGCAGTTTGCCGTGACGAAACGAAGAAAGAGCGGGAGCGCCGCGCAAGATCAGCATCGTAGGACAGCCTCGGGGCTAGAGGAATTTCAGGGGCCGGTATTCTACCGCAAAGGACCCGGCGAGACACCTTTAGGCGACAAAGGTTTCGCTAATGCTGCGTCAAACCGACTCATGCAGCCGTCCTGAGAAGCACTTCGCTCCAGAAATAACGACCTCTCGATGACTTGAAGACGCCCCTTGGAAACCCTGGAATCATCGCGACCGATCCTATTTCACTCGGATATTTTGGCCTTGCTTAGCAAAAATTGGTTACGAGTGGAATCCAGGCAATAGAAAATTTTGTGGCGCTCCCCTGGTATGGCACTTGGATAGCTTTGCGTATACTGAGTGGATGTTTGCACACCATGCGCTTTGCCTGAAACGAATCGCCTGCATCATGGCGACTGCGATCTTTCTGTTGCTCCAGGGGTGCGAAGAGCCTGACGAAGCTCCTCCCAAACAACCCACTACCCTGGAACGGATACAGAAGGAGAGTGTTCTACGCGTTATTACCCGCAACAGCCCGGCGACCTATTTCCAGGACCGTAACGGTGATACCGGCTTCGAATACGAGCTGGTGAAAAGCTTCGCCGACAGTATGGGGCTCAAACTGCAGATCGAAACTGCAGATAACCTGGATGATCTTTTCAACCGTCTCGACAGTGCTGAAGGACCAGTCCTGGCAGCGGCAGGCCTGACGCCCAGCCCGGCACGGCACGAGAAGTTCCACTTCTCACATCCCTATCTTGACGTTGTTCCGCAGGTCATCTACCGCAATGGTTCACGGCGCCCTGCACAGGTAAGCGATCTGGTAGGCAAGCGCATCATGGTGCTTAAGGGAAGCAGCCAGGCGGAACAATTGGCCGCGCTCAAACCCCAGCAGCCGGATCTTACCTACGAAGAGTCCGATCAGGTCGAGGTGGCTGACCTGCTGAAGATGGTCGATGAGGGCCAGATCGATCTTACGCTGGTCGACTCCAACGAGCTGGCCATGAATCAGGTCTACTTTCCCAACGTGCGCGTCGCCTTTGATCTCGGAGATGGACAAAGCCTCGCCTGGGTAACAGCCGAGCGCGAAGACGGCACCTTGATGAAAGCCATCAACGCTTTTATCGACAAGGCCAAGCAGGACAATACGCTTCAGCACCTCAAGGAGCGCTACTACGGTCATGTGGATGTTCTGGGGTATGTAGGCGCCTACACCTTTGCCCAGCACCTGCAACAACGCCTGCCTGTTTATGAAAAGCACTTCCGCAAGGCCGCACAGCAACGGGAGGTCGATTGGCGGCTTCTGGCTGCCATCGGGTATCAGGAATCGATGTGGCAGGCTGATGCGACCTCAAAAACCGGGGTACGCGGCCTCATGATGCTGACCAACAACACAGCCCAGGCCATGGGCGTGTCCAACCGGCTCGACCCCTTCCAGAGCATCGAGGGCGGCGCCCGGTATTTCAATCAGATTCGCGGCGAGCTTCCCGAGTCGATCAAGGAGCCGGATCGGACCTGGTTCGCCCTGGCAACCTACAACATTGGCAGTGCGCATATTGCAGATGCGCGAAAGATGGCCCAGGACGAAGGGTTGGATCCTAATCGCTGGCTGGACGTCAAACGCATGCTGCCACGACTCAGTCAGAAGCAATGGTATAGCAAGACCCGTTACGGCTATGCCCGAGGCGGCGAAACGGTGCACTTCGTGCAGAACATTCGCCGCTACTACGACATTCTGACCTGGGTGACCCAGCCGCAGATGGAAGGCTCACAGCTGGCCAAAAGCGGCATGCACCTGCCCGGTATCGCTGAAAAGGAACCCGAGCAGGAAATGTAGCCGACGGGCCTAGACCGTCTTTGGCTTTGAAGGCTTGGCGATCAGTTTATCTACCGCCTTGGCTGCGGCCACCATGCCAAAGGTTGCGGTCACCATCATGACCGCACCAAAACCGCCAGAGCAATCCAGTCGTACCCCTTCTCCTACAAAGCTTTTCTGCTGGCACACGCTGCCATCCGGCTTGGGATAACGCAGCTGCTCAGTCGAGAACACGCACGGCACGCTGTAGTGCCGGCTGGGGTTACGTGAAAACCCATAGTCGCGGCGCAGCAGTGAACGCACGCGGGATGCCAACGGATCGTTATAGGTCCGGTTCAAATCGACGACCTGAATCTGGGTCGGGTCGATCTGACCACCCGCTCCACCGGTTGTGATGATGTTGATCTTGCGGCGCTTGCACCATGAGATCAGAGCAGCCTTGGACGCGACGCTATCGATACAGTCCAGCACCAGATCCATCTCCGAGGTGATGTAATCCGCCATGGTCTCCCGAGTGACGAAATCCGCCACGGCATGCACGGCGCACGCCGGGTTGATTGCCCGGATGCGCTCAGCCATCACATCGACCTTGGCCCGCCCCACCTGTCCTTCCAGCGCATGGATTTGTCGGTTGGTATTGCTGATGCAGACATCGTCCAGATCGAACAGACTGATACGGCCAACGCCACTGCGCGCCAGGGCCTCGGCCGCCCAGGACCCTACGCCACCAATACCGACTACCGCAACATGACTGGCAGCCAGACGCTCGAGCGCATCGTTACCATACAAGCGGGCAATGCCACCAAAGCGTTGTTGATCAATATTCATAACGGCTCTCACTCAACGAGCTAACAGTATAAAGACATGCCACGGCATTGTTGATCACCGAAGAGCGACGCTCCTTATGGCGTTTTGCTTTACCATGGACAACTTTTCGTGCCCTTGCTGCTTCAGGATTCATCCATGACGACCCTTACCCCGACGCTCGAGCTTGCCTGCGAGCTCATCCGCCGCCCCTCCGTCACACCGGTCGACGAGGGCTGCCAAGCCCTGATGATGACGCGGCTTGAAGCAGCAGGTTTTGCGCTCGAGCCCATGCGTATCGAAAACGTCGATAATTTCTGGGCACGCCGGGGAGGCGAAGGTCCGGTGTTGTGCTTCGCCGGGCATACCGACGTTGTGCCGACCGGGCCGGTCGAGGCCTGGCAACAAGGCCCCTTCGATGCTCAGGTCGACGCAGACGGCATGCTCCTGGGGCGTGGCGCAGCGGACATGAAAGGCAGCCTAGCCAGCATGATCATCGCGGTCGAACGCTTCGTAGCCGATCATCCCAACCATCGAGGCGCCATTGCCTTTCTGATTACCAGTGATGAAGAAGGGCCTGCCCTGCACGGGACACGCGCGGTTGTCGAGCGTCTGCGTGCACGCAACGAACGCCTGGACTGGTGCATTGTAGGCGAGCCTTCCAGTACGGCGCATCTGGGCGACGTCGTCAAGAACGGTCGCCGCGGTTCGCTCAACGGCAAGTTGACGATTCGTGGCAAGCAAGGCCACGTGGCCTACCCTCATCTGGCCCGCAACCCCATTCATCTGGCCGCAGCGGCGCTGGCAGAACTTGCCGCTGAGCAGTGGGATGCCGGTAATGACTTTTTCCCGCCCACCACGTTCCAGATCTCCAACCTGAACTCGGGCACAGGCGCAAATAACGTAATCCCGGGCGAACTGAATGCCCTGTTCAACTTCCGCTTTTCGACCGAGTCGACCGAAGAGGGACTCAAGGCGCGCGTTGAGGCTATCCTGAACAAGCATAACCTTGACTGGCACATTGACTGGTCTCTTTCGGGCCTGCCCTTCATCACCGAGCCTGGCGAATTGCTGGACGCTATCGCCTCGAGCATCCAGGCGGTTACCGGTCTTACAACAGAAGCCTCTACCAGCGGCGGGACTTCGGATGGTCGCTTTATTGCCACGCTTGGCACACAGGTGGTTGAAGTCGGGCCTGTTAACGCTACGATCCATCAGGTCAATGAACGAGTATTGGCCAGTGACCTGGATTTGTTGACCGAAGTGTACTACCAGACCCTGGTAAGGCTGCTGGCATGATATTGATCTGCCCCCTCTGCTCGGCCCAGCTGACCGAGGCACAACAAGGTGTTGTCTGTGAGCAAGGCCACCGTTTTGACCGTGCACGCCAGGGCTATTTGAACCTGCTGCCTGTACAGCACAAGAAAAGCCGTGACCCTGGCGACAATGCCGAGATGGTTGAGGCGCGTCGCCGCTTTCTCGATGCTGGCCACTATGCTCCGCTGGCGCAGCGTCTGGCGGAACTGGCACAGGAAAAAGCACCGGCTCGCTGGGTCGATATTGGTTGCGGCGAAGGTTTTTATACCACGCGTCTAGCAAAAGCATTGCCACAGAGCGATGGTTACGCGCTGGACATCTCCCGTGAGGCGGTACGCAGGGCGAGTCGCCGGGCGCCGCGGGTGAACTGGCTGGTTGCCAGCATGGCCCGCATTCCCTTGCCCAACACAAGCTGCCAGCTCCTGACCAGCGTATTCAGTCCGATTGACTGGGCTGAAGCCGTACGCTTGCTGACGCCCGGCGGCGGCGTACTGCGCCTTGGTCCGGCGCGTGATCATCTGATCGAACTGCGCCAGCGGCTGTACGATGATGTGCGTGATTACGACGAGGCCAAGCACCTGCAGGGCTTACCTTCGGCGCTGACATTGGCCGACAGTGAAACCTTGAATTTTCGCCTTAGTCTGGAAACTCGCGAAGCCCGAGCCGATCTGCTATCCATGACCCCCCATGGTTGGCGTGTTAATGCCGAGCGTCGCGAACGCGTACTGGCTGAACCCTTCGAGGTCACCGTTGCCGTACGCTACGATTGGATTACCCGGACCTGAAAGCCCTATCGAGATTAACCATGCGCCAGCCAGACATTGAAATCTACCTCAAGGATGCCGACCAGCCTGCTATTACCGAGTGGCTGAGCCAGGCGCTGGGTACCTGCAGCGAGTGGCGCCAGCAGGGGCAAACCTACAAGTGTACGGTCGACTACCAGGGCACTATGATTCCAGTCACCTGGCTACCCAAAGCTGTCGGCAAATGGAACAGTCTTCTGCTGGAAAGCGATGCAACCCCCTGGGAAGACGATCTGGCCTGCGCCAAGGCAGCCGCTGCCGCACTGGATGTCCAGGTACGGTGCGCCCCTGGGAGCTGGGAAGAGGAACAGGGCGAGGAGGATGCCGATCGCTGGATAAAAGTCACCTCAGCCGGCATAGAAGAAATCATCTGGCGAACCTGAAGATTTGCCAGTAATAAAAAAGCCCGTCAGTTGAACTGACGGGCTTTTTTTCAGGATTCAAAGCTTGGAGACGTCTTCGGCCTGTAGACCTTTCTGGCCCTGAATCACAGAAAACTCCACCTTTTGGCCTTCAATCAGCGAGCGATGCCCCTCGCCACGGATGGCGCGGTAATGAACAAACACATCCGGGCCACTCTCACGTTGAATGAATCCATAACCTTTGGCGTCATTGAACCACTTGACGGTTCCGGTCTCACGTTCAGCCATTACCACTCTCCAAGCTTCGCAATTATTATCTGTGCCCTTGCAGGACAGCTCCCCAGCCGATCCGAGTCATCCTCATGGCCTTCCAGGCCAAACAACTGATGCTCGTTTCCGCCGTACCGGCGTATAAAGCAAAAGTTTCCAGGCAATTGCAACAGGTTTTATCACTAAAATGTTTTATGCTCTTTTTTGGTGCTAATTACGTATTAATCGTGGCTGAAAGCACAAAATTCGTGCTTTATAACAACAAATTGCGTAATCGAAATGTCAAAAAAAGAGCGCCAATCAAGCAGTGCCTGAGCCTCTTTAGTTTTGCTGACGAGTGTTTCAGTCTGATGATCGTGGGCTTTGCGCCATCGGGCCATTACGGCACACTGCTCGCTTGAATTTCAGGTACATGTCATGAATCGCTCCCCTTTTCGCCGCATGCTGTTTGCCGCCTTCAAACGCCTGCTGTACACCTGGGTTCGCTCGCAGACTATCAACCAGTCAGCGGTAACCCTCAAGCTCGACCGCAGCAAGCCGGTGATCTATGTTCTGCAGGAGCATTCGCTAAGCGATCTGGCCGTCCTGGATGCCGAATGCATCAAAAATGGCCTGCCCCGCCCGGTAACACCCGTAACCATTGGGGATGTGGTCGAACCGAATGCCTATATCTATACAACACCCTCACCTGACTGGCTGGGTCGTCCTACCAGGCGTAACGTTCCGCCCTGCCTTACCCGACTGCTTGAAGCTGTTGGCCAAAGCACAGTTGAAGATGCCCAGATCGTACCTGTCAGCGTGTTCTGGGGGCAGTCGCCTGACCGTGAAACAAGCCTTTGGAAGTTGCTTTGGACAGATAACTGGGTCATTGCAGGCCGACTACGCAAACTGGCACGTATCGTTGTTCTGGGCCGTATGACACGGGTGTTGTTTTCCGAGCCCATCCATTTGAGCCGGCTTGTCGCCCAGAACAAAGGGCAGGAGCGCACTCAGCGCATGGTGCTGCGTATCCTGAGAGTGCACTTTCGTAACCTGAAAACAGCGGTTATCGGCCCTGATATCTCCCACCGGCGCAATCTGGTCAAAAGCCTGATCCAGGCCCCCCAGGTTCGTGAGGCAATCGAACATGAAGCCAGGCATGGGAACACATCTCATGCACAAGCCGAGCAGCAGGCTTTGGAGTATGCCCAGGAAATAGCCTCGGACTTCTCGTATCCGGTAGTACGCTGCCTTGAAGTCATCTTGACCTGGTTCTGGAACAAGCTCTATGAAGGGCTGCGGGTAAATCATATCGAGCGCGTCCAGAATGTGGCGCAGGGCAACGAGATCGTTTATGTGCCCTGCCACCGCAGCCACATGGACTATCTGCTTCTGTCCTACCTGTTATTTCACAATGGACTGACGCCTCCACACATCGCAGCAGGTATCAACCTGAACATGCCCGTCGTGGGAAATATTTTGCGCCGTGGCGGTGCCTTCTTCATGCGCCGCAGCTTCAAGGGCAATGCGCTCTATACCGCTGTCTTCAATGAATACATGCACACCCTGTTTTCCCGGGGCTTCTCGACCGAATACTTTGTAGAAGGCGGTCGCTCGCGAACGGGACGGATGCTGCAGCCACGCACCGGCATGCTGGCCATTACCCTGCGCAGCTTTTTGCGGGACTCCCGTCGTCCGCTGGTATTCGTGCCAGTGTACATTGGCTACGAGCGGGTCTTTGAAGGCCGCACTTACCTGGGCGAGTTACGGGGAGCGGCCAAGAAGAAGGAATCTATCTTTGATGTGTTCAAGGCCGTAGGGGCCTTGCGCAAGCGCTTCGGTCAGGTGTGGGTCAATTTTGGCGAGCCCCTGAGCCTGCCGCAGTTTCTGGACCAGCGCCAGGAAGGCTGGCGTAATCTCTCCTTTGATCATGATGCCCGCCCTGAGTGGTTCAGCACGCTGACTCACTGCCTGGGTGAGGTGGTGGCTCGCAGGATCAACGATGCGGCAGCCATCAACCCCGTTAATCTGGTGGCATTGATCATGCTATCTACCCATCGACAGGCGATGGATGAGCGCGCTTTGGTTGGCGTACTAGACCTTTACCTGGGGCTTTTGCGAAAGGTTCCCTACTCGCCCTCTGCAACCCTGCCCGAGGGTGACGGACAAGCGCAGGTGGACTACGTGAAGAGTCTGAACCTGCTGGCCGAGCAACAGGATGCGCTGGGCCGTATACTCTATCTCGATGAGCAGAATGCCATCCTGATGACCTACTATCGCAACAACATCCTGCACATTTTTGCATTACCGGCATTACTGGCCAGTTTCTTCCAGAACACGCCTCGCATGAGCCGAGAGCAGATTCACCGGTTTACCCTGGCGCTATACCCTTATTTACAAGCCGAACTGTTCATCCGCTGGGACCGCGACGAGCTGCCCGCCATGATTGATCAGTGGCTGGCAGCGCTGGTGGAGTATGACCTGCTTCAACAAGAGGACGAGACCTTCAAACGCCCGCCTCCCAGCTCACGGCAGTTTGTACGTCTGGCACTGCTGGCCCGCAGCATTCAGCAAACGCTACAGCGTTATTACATGGCCATTGCCCTACTGCTCAACCAGGGCCAGGGTAAACTAACAGCCAGCGAGCTGGAGGAATTGTGTACCGTCATGGCACGGCGACTTTCCATCCTGCATGGACTGAACGCACCGGAATTCTTTGACAAAAGCCTGTTCCGGCATTTTATCGAAACGTTATTGAAAGAAGGCGTGCTGCACAAGAACGCCGAAGGCAAGCTTGGCCACCATGAACTGCTGGGCGAGCTGGCCGAAGAAGCTGGCAAGCGAATGCTGCCAGCCGAAATACGCTTGTCGATTCGACACGTGGCATTGGAACGGCCCGATGAACCCAGCATTCCGCCCTCAGTTCCGATGCCCGATTGACCCATTCAGAAGAGACCTTATGTCATGCGCAAGATTGTTCTGTTAAGTCTGACCAGCCTGTTGCTTACGGCCTGTAGCGGCGGGCTGCGCCCAGTTTCCGAACCTGGCCCTACCCCTACGACTCCCAGCACGAGCAAACCTCCGGTCATCATGCCGCAACCCGGTACGCCTTCACCGGCCAAACGTAGCCTGGAAGGTGATGCCTATTTCGAACAGTCCGAACCCTTGCCGCCTACCGCCAAGCTGACTGTCAGTCTGCACAATGCGGCCACGGGCGATACGCCCTCAGGGCGCCTCGCACAACGTACCGTTTTCGTGAAACAGGAAACGCCTATCCCTTTCCGTCTGGACTACGACCCATCAAAGGTCAAGGCTGGTCAGCGCTATGCCATCAGCGCTCGCGTATTGTTGGGTGGCCGCCCGCTGTTCCTGACGCCAAAGGCAATACCGGTGCAACTCAATGGCATCAACGACCAGCCGGTTGAAATCAAGCTGACCCCCGTCCGTTGATACAAGGGATATAGATGAAACGTTTCGCGCTTACGCTTGCGGCCTTAACCCTCTCGGTCAACGCCTTTGCCTTGAGTCTGTCTGACTTTTCCCAACAAGATTCCGCCAGCGCCATGAAGGACGCACTGACTCAGGGCGCGCAAATCGCGGTTCAACAGCTGGGTAAACCGGGAGGATTTACCAACAACCCGGAAGTCCGTATTGAGCTGCCTGGAAAACTGGGCAAAGCATCCGCCCTGCTCAAGCAGTTCGGTATGGGTGCGCAGGTAGAACAGCTGGAAACCAGCATGAACCAGGCTGCTGAAGCCGCTGTGCCAAAGGCGCAGGCCCTGCTGATCGATGCGGTCAAACGTATGACGGTTCAGGATGCCAAGGGTATTCTGACCGGCGGGGACAATGCGGCCACGCAGTATCTGGACCGCTCCAGCCGAGACCAGCTTCGCGCTCAATTGATGCCCATCATCAAGCAGGCAACGGACAAGGTAGGCTTGGCTCAGCAATACAACGCCCTGGCTGGCAAAGCTGCTGCCTTCGGCGCGGTGGACGCCAAGAGTGCAAACGTTGAAAGCTACGTCACGGACCAGGCGCTTAATGGGTTATTCACCGTAATCGCTGACCAGGAACGCGCACTCCGGGAAAACCCGGCCGCCGCCGCTACCAACATTGCCAAAAAAGTGTTCAGTACGCTTTGAGGATATAACGGGCCGAGTAATCGAATAACCCGGCCCGATGCCTTACAAAGGCGGCAACGCCCAGTCGATGGGCGTAAGGCCTGACTGCTCCAGAAACTTGTTCGTCCGGCTGAAATGGCCGTTGCCGATAAAGCCTCGATGGGCAGAGAGCGGTGACGGATGGGGTGAGCGCAGGATCAAATGCTTTTGTGTGTCGATCAGCTTTTCCTTGCTCTGTGCGTGAGCACCCCACAGCAGAAAGACCAGATGGTTACGTTGCTCGCTGACCACCTGAATCACACGATCAGTGAAACGCTGCCAGCCGGCATTGGCATGGGAGCCGGCCTTGGCCTGCTCTACCGTCAGCGAGGTGTTGAGCAACAGTACGCCCTGCTCGGCCCAATGCTGTAGATAGCCATGATTAGGAATGGGCAGATTCAGGTCCCGCTTCAATTCCTTGTAAATATTCTGCAAGGATGGCGGTGCAGGGACACCGGGCTGTACGGAGAAGCACAAGCCATGGGCCTGCCCTGGGCCGTGATAGGGATCCTGCCCCAAGATGACGACCTTTACCTGATCCAGCGGCGTACTGTTCAACGCATTGAAGATCAAGGGGCCTGGCGGATAGATCACCTTGCCGGCCGCTTTTTCGCTGCGCAGAAACTCACCCAATTGCTTCATATAAGGAGCATCGAATTCATCACGCAGTGCGGCTTTCCACTGCGGTTCCAGTTTGATGCGGTCGTCGTCCACGTTATGTCCTCATGTCAATCGAGCGCACCGTAGGAAAGGTGATCTGCTCTGTCAACCATTCATCCCATTTCCTGCCAGCAGGTTCCGCCCCATGAATGTGCGAAGCATAGAGCAATGCCCCAAGGTTGCGCACGATACCTCGTTCCAAATGCCCCAATGTATAACGCAACCCATGTGCTATCAGGGTTTGGAGAAATTGGCATGGTGCTAGCTATACGACCTATGTGCAGGAGCAGCCGGCATGCCGGAACCGCAGCACTACAACTTGGCGAAATAGATGACTAGGGTTCCGGCTTACGAAAGTAAGTGACTGGTCCGAGAGTCATCGACCTCCGACGAGGTTACACGGCGGGACAAAAGCCCGGGAGAAGACGCGCATTGCGCTGCTCTGCTCCTGCTTGCCCACCACTCATCCGGAGGTTCCATGCGTAAATGCTTGCTTGCCACCCTCGCTCTCAGTCTGACTGCATGGGTCAGCCTACCTTCTCTGGCAGCACCTCGCGACGACTTCAAGGTCTGCTGGACTATTTATGCCGGCTGGATGCCATGGGGTGAAGCCAAGACCCAGGGAATCATCGACAAATGGGCCAAGAAGTACGGCATTACGATCGATGTGGTACAGCTCAATGACTATGTCGAATCCATCAATCAATACACCGCCGGCCAGTTCGATGGCTGCGCCATGACTAATATGGACGCCTTGACCATTCCAGCGGCCGGCGGAGTGGATACAACCGCTCTGATCGTCAGTGACTTTTCCAACGGCAACGATGGCATCGTCATGAAGGGCAAGAGTAAAACCGTTGCGGACCTCAAGGACCAGACCGTCAATCTCGTACAGTTTTCCGTTTCCCATTACCTGCTCGCCCGGGCGCTGGAAACAGTCGGCCTAAGCGAGAAGGACCTGTCTACGATCAATACCTCGGATGCTGACATGGTAGCCGCGTTCAACACGCAGGACGTACAGAACGTAGCGACCTGGAATCCATTGCTCGCTGAAATCAAAACTTCGCCAGACACCACAGAAGTATTCAACTCCAGCCAGATTCCCGGCGAGATCATGGACATGATGGTGGTGAATACCGAAACGTTGAAGGAAAACCCCAATCTCGGCAAGGCCCTGACCGGCGCCTGGTATGAAATGACTGCCCTGATGACAGCCGGAACGCCTGAAGGCCAGGCGGCACTCACGGCCATGGCGAATGCATCGGGTACCGACCTTGCGGGCTTCAAGGCGCAGCTGGCCAATACAAGGCTCTTCTATGCCCCTCAGGACTCCCTGAGCTTCGTACTCAGCCCGGAGCTACCAAAGACGATGGAAAAGATCGCCCGGTTCTCCTTTGATCACGGCCTGCTGGGCGAAGGTGCGCCGGATGCGAATGCCATTGGCATGGCATTCGCCGGCGGTGCAACGGTGGGCGACACCAGCAATATGAAGCTGCGCTTCGACCCGACGTACGTGCAAATGGCTGCCGACGGCACGCTTTGACTAAGGCCTGGGCTGTCTCTTGGGCCGGCCCATATCCGCTACACAGGTAATCCACCATGCGCCTGATCAATCGCCAGCCTGATCGCGGAAGTCGTCTGCTTCTCGTCCTGCTGCCTTTCGCCCTGCTGCTGTTTGCTTACTTCAGCGGCTCGGCTACCCGCCTGGCGGAAAACCCCAACGATAAGCTCCTGCCCAGCGCGACTCAAATGGCCGCAGCGATAGATCGTCTGGCGTTCAAGGAAGACAAGCGCACCGGTGACTATGTGTTCTGGCAGGATACAACGTCTAGCCTCTCCCGCTTGGCTACCGGACTGGTCATCAGTGCTTCGATCGCACTGGTGGTCGGTATCGCCACAGGTGCCATTCCGCTATTTGGCGCGCCGCTTTCTCCGCTGGTAACCGTACTCTCCATGGTGCCGCCGCTGGCGATCCTCCCTATCCTCTTTATCGTGTTCGGCTTGGGTGAGCTGTCGAAGGTCATGCTGATCGTCATCGGTATTACACCGGTGCTTATTCGCGACATGGAGCAGCGGGTCCGCGAGATTCCACAGGAACTCTTGATCAAGGCACAAACCCTTGGCGCCAACAGCTGGACATTGATTCTGCGTGTGGTACTGCCTCAAGTCCTGCCTCGTCTTCTGATCGCGCTGCGCCTGGCGCTCGGCTCGGCTTGGTTATTTCTGATTGCCGCCGAGGCTATTGCCAGCACTGACGGACTCGGCTACCGCATCTTTCTGGTCCGCCGCTACATGGCGATGGATGTGATCGTGCCGTATGTCGTCTGGATCACGGCGCTGGCCTGGGCCATGGACGTTGGCCTGCGACAGCTGACGCGCTGGGCTTTCCCCTGGTACGACACAGGAGCCCGTTCATGATCCAGGTCAAGAATGTCTGGAAGCAGTACGGTGATCAGGTCGTACTGGAACACCTGAACCTGAGCATTCAAGAGGGTGAGTTCTGTGCCCTGGTAGGGGCTTCCGGCTGCGGTAAATCAACCTTTCTACGGATGCTCTTAGGCCAGGAAAGCCCCACCCGCGGGCACATCCTGTTGGATGGGCAACCGCTTTGTGCCGAGCCCGATCCCAGCCGTGGAGTAGTCTTTCAGCGCTACTCCGTATTTCCGCATCTTTCCGTGCTGGATAACGTGGTAATCGGCATGGAGCTCCCCCATTCACGTCTTCTGGGTCGCCTGTTCGGCGCCGACAAGCGACGCCTTCGCGAGACGGCAGCGGCCATGCTGAACAGGGTCGGTCTGGGCCATGCGCTCTACAAATACCCCAGCCAGCTTTCCGGTGGCATGCAGCAGCGTCTGGCCATCGCCCAGGCGCTGATTGTGAAGCCACGTATTTTGCTGCTGGATGAGCCTTTTGGTGCGCTCGACCCTGGCATCCGCAAGGACATGCATGTGTTGCTGACCGAGCTGTGGAAGGAGCACAAGCTGACCGTCTTCATGGTCACCCATGATCTTTCCGAAGGCTTCACCCTCGCCAGCCGCGTGTTGGTATTCGACAAGATGCGTATCGATCCCCATGCGCCCAACGCCTATGGCGCACGCATTACTTACAACATCCCGGTAAACCGCAGAAAAACCTCCGGCGCCTTGACGTCGGTGGAAACTCTGCTGGGCCAACCCGCCGTCAACTGAGGACCCTGTTATGAAAGAAACACGCCCTGTTGCTTCCCTGTTGCTCGAAGAACACGTTCCCGGTGGTGGCCATACCTCGCTCATCGTCAAACGTGGCCAGTTGCTGCGGATCACTGACGAACTGGGCGGCGCCAATGTCAGCCTGATGCTGTTCAACGCGCAGGAGAAGAGCGAGCGCCTGAACCTGCCGGATACACTCAAATGCCAGCACACTGCCAAGCTCACCAAAGGGCATTGCCTGTATTCGGACATGGGCCGCGTGCTGGCCGCCATTGTCGAAGATACCTGTGGCTGGCACGACAGTTTTGGCGGCGTGGCAAATGCTGAGGAAGTCGTCGAAAAGTACGGCCCCGGCCGATATCAGGAGCTGCGCAACGGCTTTCACCGCAACGGTACTGACAACCTGCTGGTAGAGATGGGCAAGTGGGGGCTGGGGCAGGAAGATTTACTCATGACACTGAACCTGTTCAGCCGGGTGGACGTGGATGCCGAAGGCGTCTTCCACTTCATCGAAAGCAACTCTTCAGCCGGCGACTACATCGAGCTGTATGCACCCATGAATACCTTGGTTGTACTCACCGCCTTGCAGCACCCGCTGGACCCAACACCCAAATACGCACCGAAATCCGTCACGCTGACATTGAAAAGCGCCGACCCAGGCGTGGCCGACGTCTGCCGTACATCCCGTGAAGAGAATATTCGCGGCTTTATCAACACCGAACGCTTCTTTCTGTGAGGACGACTGCCATGACCATGACTGCTAGCGAAAAACGTCCTGAGGACGCTCTCTACCGTGAGGTCATCCCGTCGGGTGCGCCTTACCTGAAAGAGATCAAGGCCGGCCAAACGATTCGCATTCATGACCTCGAAGGCAATCAGGCTGTTGATACCTTGTTCTATAGCGCGACGAACCCGCGCGAGCGCTATGACGCCCAGCGTACGCTGCGCCGACAAGGCAAGGTCTACCTCACCACCGGGACGGTGTTGTATTCCAACCTGGGCAATCCACTCCTGACCCTCGTTGCCGACACCTGTGGCCGCCACGACACGCTTGGCGGCGCCTGCGCCCAAGAAAGCAACACCGTGCGCTATGCGCTGGAGAAGCGCTACATGCACAGCTGCCGCGATAACTTTCTCTGCGCCTGCCACCACGACGGCAGGTTGGGCAAGCGCGACATCGCTGCCAACATCAATTTTTTCATGAATGTTCCGGTGACGCCTGAAGGGGGGCTTAGCTTCGAAGATGGCATCTCCGGTGCGGGCAAGTACGTGGAACTGCGCGCCGAGACGGATGTAATTGTGATGATTTCAAACTGTCCGCAGCTCAATAACCCATGCAACGGCTGGAACCCAACTCCGGCAGAGGTGCTGATATGGGACTGAAACAGCGACTGCGCACCTGGCTGCATACTCTTTGCCAGAGCCGCTCCGGGCAGTGTTTGAATACACGACGCTCTGAGTGCAAAAGGGACTGAGCGACGCCGAAACGACAGGTATCGCCCCGCTATACCCCCTCCAGCTATGCATGACAACGACTTGGCTCCCGGGACGACCCTGGAGCGTGAAATTACGGCGGGACGGCCCGCCTCCCTTTCGAGGGTGCGACATGTTCACCAAACTCCTGATCGCTAACCGTGGTGCCATTGCCTGCCGTATTCTGCGTACTTTGTGCGACCTCCAGGTAAAAGGCGTAGCCGTTTACAGCGAGGCCGATCGCGCCAGCCTGCATGTGAGCCACGCTGACGAGGCCGTAAGCCTGGGTGAAGGCGCAGCCGCGGCTACTTATCTGGATATGCCCAAGCTCCTGGCTATCGCTACATCAACCGGCGTACAGGCTATCCATCCAGGCTATGGTTTTCTTTCCGAAAATGCCGCATTCGCCGAAGCCTGCGAGGCCGCCGGCATCGCCTTCGTTGGCCCCACTCCTGAGCAGCTGCGTGTCTTTGGCCTCAAGCATACGGCCCGCGCGCTGGCCAAGGCTCAAGGCGTACCGATGCTCGAAGGCACAGAGCTTCTGGAGGATCTGGAGGCTGCGTTAAAGGCTGGTGAGACCGTGGGTTATCCGGTCATGTTGAAAAGCACCGCTGGCGGTGGCGGTATCGGCATGCGGGTGTGCCGCTCGGCCAGTGAACTCGCTGAAGCATTCGACGCCGTCAAACGTCTGGGTCAGAACAATTTCAGCGACGCGGGCGTATTCATTGAAAAATACATCCAGCGCGCCCGCCATCTGGAAGTCCAGATTTTTGGCGACGGCCAGGGCGACGTGATTGCCCTAGGTGTCCGCGACTGCTCCGTACAGCGCCGCAACCAGAAAGTGCTGGAAGAGACCCCAGCGCCTAACCTGCCTGACGGCATGGCGGAAGCCCTGTGCACAGCAGCAATCACGCTGGGCAAGGCGGTCAATTACCGCAGCGCCGGCACCGTCGAATTCGTGTATGACAGCGAAGCCCAGCACTTCTACTTTTTGGAAGTAAACACACGCCTGCAGGTCGAGCACGGAGTAACCGAACAGGTTTGGGGTGTGGACCTGGTGCGCTGGATGATCGAGCTGGCCGCAGGCGATCTGCCCCCACTGGCCGAACTTGCCAGACATTTAAAGCCACATGGCCATGCCATCCAGGCGCGGCTATATGCCGAAGACCCAGGCCGCGACTTCCAGCCCAGCCCTGGCCTGCTGACCGCTGTCGAGTTTCCGCCCTCGGAGGGTCGCGCCCTGCGTATCGATACCTGGGTGGAAGCGGGTTGTGAAATCCCGCCCTACTTCGATCCGATGATCGCCAAGGTCATTACCTGGGCCGACTCCCGAGACGCCGCGCGCAGTGTACTGGACCTTGCTTTGCAACGCACCCGCCTCTATGGGGTAGAAAGTAACCGCGATTACCTGCGTCAGATCCTCACCGATACCCCCTTCGCCTCAGGCAACCCCTGGACCCGCTGCCTGGAGAACCTGACTTATCAAGCTACTACCTTTGAGGTCATCAGCGCGGGCACTCAGACGACCGTACAAGATTACCCAGGCCGCCAGGGGTATTGGGCGGTGGGTATTCCGCCGTCAGGTCCCATGGATGATCGCGCCTTGCGCCTGGGCAATCGTCTGCTGGGCAACCCCGAGGGCACTGCGGGGCTCGAGATCACCATGACCGGGCCGGCCTTGCGCTTCAACACGTCTGCGGTGGTAGCCGTGACAGGAGCAGCACTGCCTGTACAGCTTGATGGCGTGTCGCAACCCATGAATACCACGCTGTTCATCCCCGCCGGGGCAACCTTGACGTTGGGTACGGTCAGCGGTGCCGGCGCGCGCAGTTATCTCTGCGTGAGAGGCGGCCTGGATCTACCGGATTACCTCGGCAGTAAGAGCACCTTTACTCTTGGTCAGTTCGGTGGGCATGGCGGTCGTGCCTTGCGGGCAGGCGATGTGCTGCACCTGTACCCGTCGCAGGACTACCATGCAGGTGCCAACCTTTCGCCCGAATTGTGCACCTCGCTGACGGATACCCGCACCCTGCGCGTGATCTACGGTCCGCACGGCGCGCCGGAATATTTCAGCGAGGCCTATATCCTGCGCTTCCTCGATACCGAGTGGGAAGTGCATTTCAACTCCAGCCGCACCGGTGTACGCTTGATCGGACCGAAGCCGGAGTGGACACGAGAAGACGGCGGCGAGGCTGGTCTGCACCCCTCCAATATTCACGATAATCCCTACGCCATCGGTGCCGTTGACTTTACGGGCGACATGCCTGTCATCCTCGGACCAGACGGCCCAAGCCTAGGCGGCTTCGTTTGCCCGGTCACAATCATTGAGGCAGACTTGTGGCAGATGGGTCAGCTCAAGGCCGGTGACAAGGTGCGCTTTGTGCCGGTCAGCATCGAGACGGCACGTTTACTGGTCAAGGCGCGTCATGCCGAGACTGAATCGCTGACACCAAATGTCGACTATGACGTGCTGCCGTTGGCCGGTACTGACTCCAAGCTGATCAGCCCCATCGTGCTGGACATCGGCCATAACGACGAATGTCTGGTCGCACGGCTCTCTGGCGATACCCATCTGCTCCTGGAAATCGGACCGGCCGAACTGGATCTGGTCCTGCGTTTCCGGGGGCATGCGCTGATGCAGTCCCTAGAAGCCCTCGACCTACCGGGTATCATCGACCTCACGCCCGGCATCCGTTCGCTACAGATTCACTATCGCCCCGAGCAATTGTCACTCAATGACCTGCTGATCCTGGTCGAGCGAACCTGGCGGGAATTACGCAACGCCAACGATCTGCGCGTACCCTCTCGTATCGTCCATATTCCGCTTTCCTGGGACGACCCGGCGTGCAAACTGGCGATCGAAAAATACGCAACGACTGTCCGCAAGGACGCCCCCTGGTGCCCGAGCAATCTGGAATTCATCCGCCGCATTAATGACCTCGACTCCATTGAAGCGGTGAAGCGAATCGTCTTTGACGCCAGCTACCTTGTGATGGGTCTGGGAGACGTCTACCTCGGCGCCCCGGTAGCCACACCGCTGGACCCTCGCCATCGTCTGGTAACAACCAAGTACAACCCGGCCCGTACCTGGACGGCGGAAAATTCTGTCGGCATCGGCGGCGCTTACCTGTGCGTGTATGGCATGGAAGGCCCGGGGGGCTACCAGTTCGTGGGCCGCACGTTGCAAATGTGGAACCGTTACAAGCAGGTCGATGCCTTCTGCGGCCAGCCTTATCTGCTGCGTTTCTTCGACCAGATCCGCTTTCATGAGGTGTCAGCAGAAGAGCTGCTCACGATACGCGCCGACTTTCCGCTGGGTCGCTATCCCCTGCAGATCGAAGAGACCGAGTTGTCCCTGGCGGACTATCAGGCATTTCTTGCCAAAGAGGCGGACTCTATTCACACCTTCCGCACCCACCAGCAGGCGGCCTTCAATGCCGAGCGCCAGCGCTGGCTCGAGTCCGGTCAGGCGCACTTCGAAAGCGAAGACGTCACGCCAGAGCCCGATGAGGATGCCCCCTTGACTGCCGGGCAGACCGCTGTGGAAAGCCATATTGCCGGCAATCTCTGGCAGGTACAGGTGGAACCGGGCACAGAGGTCAAAGCCGGCGATGTGCTGGTGATTCTGGAATCCATGAAAATGGAGATTCCGCTCTTCTCGCCTTGCGATGGACTCGTAAAGGACGTTCGCGTGCAGCCCGGCTCTCCTGTACGCGCCGGGCAAAGAATGATGGTAATCGAGCACGCCTGATCCAACTTAACCAGAGGCGGGTCGAGCAAGGCGATACCCGGCTCAGAACGCTATTGCTGGGTATTGCCAATGGCTTTATCCAGACTACCAGGGACTATTTTATGACTGACCTGCGCCTCGATACCCTCCGCGCCGCCTATCGTGAAGGCCGCACCACGCCACGCACGCTTATTATCGAACTTCGCAACAAGGCCGAGCAGTTGAATCCCGACTTTCACCTGTTCATCCATCTGCTCTCCCTGGCGGAGCTGGAACCCTATCTGGCGGCACTGGAAAGCAGGTCCCCCGCGGACCTTCCGCTGTATGGCGTCCCCTTTGCCATCAAGGACAACATCGATCTGGCGGGCATTCCTACCACAGCCGCCTGCCCAGCCTTTGCCTATACACCGGAGCGCTCGGCCACCGTTGTTAAGCAGCTGATCGCCCTGGGTGCGATTCCCCTGGGCAAGGCCAATCTGGATCAGTTTGCCACCGGCCTCAACGGTACACGTTCGCCCTATGGTGCCTGCCGCAACAGTATTCATCCAGACTACCCTTCCGGCGGTTCCAGCGCGGGGTCATCCCTAGCCGTAGCGCTGGGCGTGGCTACCTTTGCACTGGGTACCGATACGGCCGGCTCGGGTCGAGTACCTGCTGCGCTGAACAACCTGGTCGGTCTCAAGGCCACCAAAGGGCTGATCTCGACGGCGGGTGTCGTTCCGGCATGCCGTACATTGGATTGCGTCACCTATTTCACCGCCACAGCCAAGGAGGCCAGCGAACTGCTTGCCCTGACCGCTGTATACGATCCACGCGACGCGTACAGTCGCGCCAATCCGCTCTGGAACGATGCCTCGGCCTTCGGTACTCCGCGCCCGTTCCGCTTTGGTGTACCCAGGCAGCTCGAATTTCTCGGCTGTCCGGAAAGTCCCGCGCTGTTCGAGCACACGGTAAGACAGCTGGAAGCGCTCGGGGGCGAGGCAGTCGAACTGGATTTCGCCCCGTTCCTCGAAGCGGCCAAGCTGCTCTACGAAGGTCCGTGGGTAGCCGAGCGCTACAGCGTGGCGGGTGAGCTGATCGAAGAACAACCGGACGCGGTACTGCCCGTCATCAAGGCAGTACTGGCCAAGGCGCCCGGCACGACGGCCGTAGACGCCTTCCGGGCGCAGTACCGCCTGCAAGCACTCAAGGCTGTCTGTGACCAGGCGCTGGCCGAGCTGGATTGCGTACTGACGCCTGCCTACCCCCGCCCCGTCACTCTGGATGAATTGCAGGCCGAGCCTGTCGCCCGTAACTCCGATCTGGGTTACTACACCAACTTCATGAACATGCTGGATTATGCCGCCGTGGCGGTGCCGGCCGGCTTTATGCAAAACGGCCTGCCGTGGGGCGTGACGCTGTTCGGACGCGCCTTCACCGATCAGTACCTCTTGAGCCTGGCCGATGCCTTCCAGCGTGTGCAGCAATTACCTCTGGTAAACGGTGCACAGATGGACGCCCCTGCCTCTACTACAGTCACGCGCCATGATCATGCTCGTGTGGTCGTCTGCGGTGCGCATCTGGAGGGATTGCCGCTCAACTGGCAACTCGTGAAGCGGGGCGGCAAACTGGTTTCACGTACAGAAAGCAGTCCCGACTACAAACTGTACGCATTGGCCGGTGGACCGCCCTTCCGCCCGGGCATGGTTCGTGTAGCCGAAGGTGGTCGAGCCATTGCCGTGGAAATCTGGGAACTGCCCAGCCGCGAGCTAGGCTCATTTTTGACAGGTATTCCTGCTCCGCTCGGCCTAGGCAAGGTTCAGCTGGCTGATGGCAGTTGGGAAACCGGGTTTATCTGTGAGCCCTATGGGTTGGAAGGCGCCAAGGACATCACCCACTTCGGTGGCTGGCGGGCTTATATGGCCAGCCAGCGATAGGAGGGGCTTGCTAATCGCTTGCCGGGGCTTACCACCGTCTCGGTGGTGGCCCCCAGTACGGTCTCGGTCCATGACGCCAATAGCCTGGGCCGGGACCGGGGCCCCAACCAGGGCGAAACCGCGGCGGAGGCGGTGGTGGGCCATAATAGAAATTCGAGCGCCAACGTGTGACAGGCCGGTCATAGATAATGACAGAGGGCGGCGGCGCGACTGGAACAGCCGGCGTTACATAAACAGGGGTATAGGAGCGGTAGTAGGTCGTGGTGGTATGACGGTAAGGGTTATCGCCGTAGACCACACACCCGCTTAACGGTAGAGCAAACGCTAACGCCAAGAATAGACGCCGCAAAACAGTATCCTCCACGCCCTAAAAAACGGTGCGTAGTAACATATTACTGCTCTGTGAAACCTTGTTCTGTGCAATCACCCAGGCATTCAGCTGGCATTAAGCAACGTAACCAGATGTTTCAGATCAGGATTCCTGCTCAAGGTAGTCCCGCAGCCGTGTTTGCAGATAAGGTACTGCGTCCGGCAAGGACAGGAACTCCGCTATTGGCATCATCTGCCAATACTGACCCTCATCACCAAAGCGTATGGATTCGATCTCTTCAGCGGTTAGTTCGCCGACGAAGAAATAGGCGTCAAGAGGCTTACGGGTATAACTCGTGTAGCGCCTTTCCCAAATGATCCGATCTTTGGTCAGCTGCAGGGAAAACTCCTCATCCAACTCTCGCAACGCGCACTCGACTGGACTTTCATTCCCTTCTCGACCACCGCCAGCAAAATCCCAGCAGCCCGGGAAGGGAATCGAGTCCTTCTCGTCTCGCTTGTAGGTCAGGAGTTGATCACCACACAACAAGGCAAGTTTAGCCCCGGAAAAGTCATTCACTACCGCTCTCCTGTTGGCAGACTCTTTTTCAGACCCACCCTACCAATTTATCCATGTTGTGATCGAATTGCGGTGAGCGCATAGGCGGTTGTACGGATAAGAGGGGCGACATGACGGGTATCGCTGCGCTCCCCCCTCCTACGTCCAAGCCGGTCTTTTCTAGAGTGGGGTGGAGCAACGCGGTACCCATCATAACGCTAAAGGGCGTTTATCAATAACCGTGGCGCTTCAGTATCGTGTCGATGCCGTCCTTTGCAGGGCGGTTGTAAAACTTCAACAGCTCGGCAGTGCGGTTGGTAAAGAAGCCATCTACGCCCGCATCGCTGATTTTCTTGAAGTCCACAGCCTCATCCACCGTGTATGGATGCACAATCAGCCCTTTTTCGTGAGCCATCTGATTCATCCAGGGCTTCACCAGATCCGCATAACTCTGATCACCGCCATTTGTCAGTGCCGAGGAAGGCCCTATTCCCAGTGCGCCATGCGCTTTCGCCCAATTCAGCCAGCGTTCGTACTCAGCCTTGGATTTGACCTCCTGCTTGGCATAATAGGCGGCCTTATCCTTTTCGCCCGAGTCGGCAAAGCTCACATTCGACTTGGGCTCGATACTGCCATCGCCCAGCCATAGCAGAAGCACTTTGGGCACCTGCGGCATTTCCTGCTGCAACAGTTCCATACTGCTCTTTTCGAACGTCTGCAGGACTACGCGACCTGGCATCGAGGCCACATGCACCTGCGGGGTATCCGATGTTTTTGCCGCAGGCTTGCCTAGCCAACCACGTGCCTGGAGCTTGTCCTTCAGGTCTTTTTCGATACCTGGGAACAGTTTGGGCTGCTTTGTCTCGATATATAGGCCCGGCTTGTTCTGGCCACCCTCGGCGATATCGATCACCTCGTCCAGGGTCAGAATTTTCTGGCCAGCAAAGCTGGGCCGCGCACGGTCCGGGTGAGCCGTATTGAACCAGGTTCCGGCATCCAGGCTTTTAAGTTCCTCCAGCGTAAAGCTACTGACAGGTTGATCCGCCCGGTCCGGAAAGCGCTGCGCAACGTTAGTGGTGCGCTTGAGGTTGTCGTCATGCAGGGCGATCAGGACGCCATCACGGGTACGCTGCAGGTCCATTTCCAGATAGTCGGCGCCCAAGTCACGGGCCAGCATATACGCGGGCGCGGTGGACTCTGGTGCATCATAGGACGCCCCCCGGTGTGCAATCACGGCCGGATACGGAATGCCCGCCTTCTCGCTCAGCGCCTTGCCTACCGGCTCGCTCGCGGCACTAGCCGACTGCCCCATCATCCCCATGGCCGCCATTAGCGCTCCTGCCAATAATCCCTTGCATAAACCTCTATCCATCAGTGTCTCCCGTTGTTGTGACTTTTTGGATTTTGAATACACAACGCCCATGCTGCGGCATGAACACGACGTTAACGTGACGATACCGCTTATCCCCACCCTTGCGGGCCCTCAGTCAAAGAACGTAAGCAAGCGTAGCCCATACGGCTGGTCTTCATAGCCGTACTGCCTCACACGGGGTACGATTACGGTCTACCCCTATTTACATTCGATTTCCGTACGCCCTTACAGGCGCACGAGGCGACAGACATGAACACAGCCTATCCACCCCACCTCTGCCCACGCTGCGGGCAACCCAATGGCTGTGCTCAGCTCGGTTGCAGCCAACCGGTGACTGACTGCTGGTGCTTCCACACCCGTATCGCTCCCGAAGCACTCGAGACCTTGCCGGAAGACGCTCGCAACGTGGCTTGCCTGTGCGCCCGCTGCGCCAGTGCTACCTTAGAACATGAAACGGATACTAACGGCTGATGCGCCTGGATCGTTTCATCAGTAACCGACCTACCCTCAACCGCCTGGACGCACGCGTGCATTTAGCGCATGGACACGTACGGATCAATGGCGTGCCTGTGCGTGATGGCCGCTACGAGGTACGCTTCTTCGATCGGGTCGAGCTGCTGGACGAGCTGCTTCAAGCTGGCAAGGCTGCTCGTTACTTCATGCTGCACAAACCCGTTGGGTATGTGAGCGCAACGCAGCATCCGGATCACCCCACGGTAATCGATCTGCTGAACGAACAGGACAAGGATGATCTCCACCTGACTGGCCGTCTGGACCTGAACACCTCAGGCCTTATGCTCATCACCAACGATGGTCTCTGGTCTCGTCGTCTGACCCTGCCCGGCAGCAAGCTGCCCAAGGTGTATTACGTCGAGACGGCCAACCCGATCCTGCCGGAATACGTCTCCACATTCGCCGCCGGGCTGTACTTCAAGTTTGAAGACCTTACTACCTTGCCCGCTCATCTGGATATCCTGAGCGAGCGCAGCGCGCGGCTTACTCTCATCGAGGGCCGCTATCATCAGGTCAAGCGCATGTTCGGGCACTTTAGAAATCAGGTCTTACACCTGCACCGGGAGCGGATCGGTCCCATTGTGCTCGACCCCGCCCTGGCACCCGGTGAATATCGCCCTCTTACCGCTACAGAAATCGCATGCGGCGTCCCTGCCTAGACCACTGAGGAACATTCGTCGCGCACTCCGGTCGGCATAAGAATCATTCATCAGCCAGGAGAGCCGTATGCGCATTCACGTTCCCCGCCTCGGTTTTGGCGGTGCCCCGCTGGGCAACATGTTTCATGAGCTCACCGAAGAACAAGCCTCCGCCACGCTTGAAGCGGCCTGGGAGGCCGGTATTCGCCTGTACGATACGTCACCCCATTATGGTGCCGGCCTGTCGGAAATTCGCTTTGCCGAGGTGCTCAGTCAAAAACCCCGGGATGAATACACCCTCTGCACCAAGGTTGGCCGTCTGCTGCAAAAGGCCGACCAGCCTGAGAATGCGGCCCCGTTCGTCAACGAGCGCCCCTACCGCCGCATTCTGGACTACAGCGCAGACGGTGCCCGTCGTTCCATTGAAGACAGCCTCGAACGCCTCAAGACCGACCGGATTGATATCGTCTGGATCCACGATGTATCCGAAGACCAGTTCGGCCCCACATGGCGAGAATATTTTGACCAAGCCATGAAAGGCGCAGCGGTTGCACTGACCCGGATGCGCGAAGAAGGCCTCATCAAAGGCTGGGGGCTAGGTGTGAACATGGTCGAGCCCTGCCGTCTTGCCTTGGAGCAGGCTGACCCGGATGCCTTTCTGCTGGCGGGTCGATACTCACTGCTGGACCATCGTGAGGCGCTGGACACCTTGTTCCCGCAATGCCTGGAGCGCGGCGTAGGTATTGTCGTAGGAGGTCCGTACAACTCGGGTATTTTGGCGGGCGGCGAGAACTACAACTATGCCGAGGCTGATTCCTCCATTAAGGAAAAAGCCAAGCACCTCAAATGGGTCTGCGAACAGTTCGATGTCGATGTACGCGCTGCAGCCCTGCAGTTCTGCATCGCACACCCCACTGTAGCCGCCACGATCCCGGGCACCAGCAAGCCTGAGCGGGTCAGGGAAAACGTTGAATTGATGCAGGTACCAATCCCGCAGGAACTCTGGGCAACACTACGGGAGCAGGGCGTCCTGCCCCCTGATGCGCCGGTGCCAGGCGAGACGGCTAGACACTAGGCGTGAAGTGGGATCAGGGCACCTTGGCGTCGCCCTTATCCCACAGCCTTACCAGCTCGTTGGGTGCACGGTCTTCCGGAACGGTAATTGTGATCTCGTCGGGCTTGTCCTTGAAGCGCAACTCGATCTTGTAATACCGCTGATCGCCACGCCCTACGCTTTCCGCCGAGGCTGGCAGCGAACGCTCGAGCACGGAACAGATTCGTCCGCGCTCATCCTCATTGCAACTGGAAAAATCGATCTCCCGTGGGCGCGCCAGCGCATGGATCGCTGCAAAGCCGCCCTGTCGAGAAAGCCTTAACAAGGCATCCGGCCCCAACTTTGGTAGCTCTTTCATAATGACCTCCTCAGGTCAGCTCTACCCCAACGTCTTCCCAGGCCTTGTTAATTGCCTGGGTCTCGCGCGCTTCTGCGCCGAAGCGGCGACCGGCATTCGAAACGGTGAGTCGAGCGAAGGCCGCAAAATCAGCATCGTTGGTCAAACGGCTGTCGCATAGGGTGTCGTACCAGACGCGGCCCGCTGTCTCCCATGCGTATCCACCGATCCCGGTTGCCGCCAGATAGAATGCCCGGTTCGGAATGCCCGAGTTGAGGTGCACACCGCCATTGTCATCCCGCGTTTCAATGAAGTCACGCATATGGCCAGGCTGCGGGTCCTTGCCCAGCATCGGATCATCATACGCCGTACCCGGCTCAGCCATCGAGCGCAGACCACGACCATTGATCTTCTCAGTCAACAGCCCTTCCCCGATCAGCCAGTTGGCCTCCTCGGCTCGCTGCTTCAGGCTGTATTGCTTAACCAAGACCCCAAAGACATCGGACACGGACTCATTAAGCGCGCCAGACTGGTTGTAATACACCAGCCCCGCCTCACTTTCCGTCACCCCGTGGGTAAGCTCATGGGCAACGACATCCAGCGAAATGGTAAAGCGGTTGAAGATCTCGCCGTCCCCATCGCCGAATACCATCTGCTCGCCATTCCAGAAGGCGTTCTGATAGTCCTGTCCGTAATGTACCGTGCCCGAGAGCGGCAGGCCCCGGTTATCGATGGAGTTGCGGCCCAGCACCTGATAAAAGAAATCGAAGGTGGCGCCGAGATGGTCATAAGCCTCATCTACAGCAATGTCGCTTACGGCAGGCTGGCCTTCCTTGCGAACCAGCACACCCGGCAACTGGTTACCATTTTTTGCATCATAGATGCTGCGCTGTGCACGCTCATCATCGGTACGCTCCAGCTCACTCACCGGTGCCTGACGCACACCAGGCGGGCCTGGATTATGCAAAAGCGTACGTACATGACTTAGCGTACCCAACGCGCAGGAGCGCTGGCGTTCATCACCATGATCAACGATACGGCTGAGGATGTACGGGGGGATAAAACCTTGAACAGAACCCAAGCGAGGCATACGAACGCCCTCCCTAAGCAGCCAGCGTTGGAGCAGCACAACACTACCCCTCTCACGCCACTCTACGTGGCACAGGGTTAGACCGCAAAACCCGCCCTAGACTCCCTCGCACAAAAACCTTATCAAGAGGCTTCACCCAAGGCTCGGCTTCTGGTACAAAGGACGCCTCCCGAAGCGGGCGTCGTATAATGGCATTACCTGAGCTTCCCAAGCTCATGACGAGGGTTCGATTCCCTTCGCCCGCTCCAATTCGCTTCCTCATGATTCAAGCGGGGCTGACATCCTGGCTTGCCTTCCTAGTAGCAGCACTCGCCAATCCCCCTTCGCCCGCATCATTGCTATCACTACGTAAGGCAGCGTAAACAAGCCGCCCGCCATGAGTGCCAGCAAGCCCCATAGCAGACCAACCTGCCAGGAGCGGGCTCGATAGAGGAGCCAGAGGGCAATCAGAAAAACGTTCAGGCTCAGGTCTGAGTGGAACTGCGCTCGCCACGGATGAGCAAAGTCGCTTACAAAGGTGTAAAGGCCCGTCACTAAACCCATCTCGACAGTGCCGCGAAGCGTAATGGCGACCAGCACCAGCCATCCCACCCCAAGCAGCAGCGTTAGCGCCGTTACCTTCCGCATGTCATCCCTCAAAAAATACATATCTGCTGTAAGGATTGTAGGCAGAAGACATGAGTTTGCCCGTGCGCTGCCACTGAGCAACGCACAGGAAAATGGTATGAATGCGCTTAGATATCGCTCTGTGCCAGTGCGGACTTGGTGTTCGAGTTGATTGCCTGGTATTTCTTGACCGTGCCGTCTTCATCGATCAGGACGCGCAAGCCCTTGGATTGCTCCGAGGCGGCCAGGAAGCCCGAATTGAAATAGGACCAATACAGCATTTCATAGCCCGACTTGCGGATTTTGGATTGCGGCTCGCCAAACATGGCGATGAGCTGCGAGCGGGTCGTCTGGCCCTCAACGATCTGCCCTACCTGCTTTTCGTCGATGTTGCGCCCGCTCATGACGCAGCCGGTTGTCAGTAACGTGATCAGACTTACTACTACTAAACCACGCATGGTCTCCATCCCCCGTTGTACAGATGACTTTCTTGTTATGTTTTGTCCATCCTATCTATCCCATATGACAGTTCGGTTGGCTAGATAGCTTCATCAAATTTATTTGTGCAGAACGGGCGGGCCAGTAGAGGAGATCAGCGGTATCCAGGCAGGCGCCTGAGTCATCTACTCAGGCACCTGCTGCTGTCAGGTAGCGCTCTACTCTTGAACGTTGCTCTTGTTCATGCGGCGCAGAATGCCTTCGGGCACGCCTTCTTTAACATCAGGCTGGGAAGCGTAGTCTTCTGAAACGGGCTCCAGATCATGGTCGTGCAGCCAGATAAGGGCATATTGGCTGACCTGAGTAGCCTCATAGGCTTCCCAGGCTTTCTGGGCCTTGGGGAAGTTCTTGAGTTCATAGTCAAAGGTGCGCAGCGGCTTGCGGTCGGTCAAGGCGCGGGAGAGCACCGGATGTGCATGGGGGTCATGAAGATCGAACAAAAAGGCTTCGCGCATGGCTACGCGCTCGGCGATGCCCAGTGGTTCGATGGGCACGTAGCGGTCTTTCTGGGTTTCGATGGCGTGCAGTTCTTCGGCTTCAAAGTCATCCTCGGTCAGATTCAGGAGCTTGCCGGTTTCCAGATCGAGTACGTGGTCGTGTCGGGCCTCACTGGTGAGGACTGATTTGAGCGCCTCGAGGTTTATCGTGATCGGTCGCATGGCTGCACTGACTTACTGTGGCTTATCGATACAGGTATGACCCAGGGATGGCCCGAGGGTGCCCAACATAGGACAAGCAGATACCGCGGAAGCGAAAAGCCGCAGCGGTAGCTGCGGCTTTTCACGGTTACGGCGCGAGGTATTTCTCGGTAAGGCGCACCTGTGCCTTGAGTGGGCGCTCCAGGGCGTTGGCGCCTGCGCTGACGCGGTAGTTACCGCTCCGAATATGCCAGGCATTAACCTTCTCATCAAAGCGCGCCACAAGACGAGGATCGACCGTTACGGTGACACGTTTAGTCTTGCCAGGCTTGAGCTCGACCCGGTCCCAACCCACCAGACGGCTGGTAAAGCCATTTTGACTGGACGCATTGCCGATATAGAACTGCGGCGTATCGATGCCCTTGAGCTGGCCGCGGTTGGTAACATCCATGCCGAGTACGAGCTTGGAGCCACGCAGCTCGGCACTCAGGTTGCTGTAGCTGAAAGTCGTATAAGACAAGCCATAGCCGAACGGGAACAGCGGCTTCTTGCCTTCACGCTCGTACCACTTGTAGCCCACATCGGCGCCTTCGATATTGTAGTTCTCAGAGAACAGCCCCTTGCGTTCTTCCCCTGGATTAGACGTTGTGGTCGCCGGGTCACGCATAGTGGGGCGCGGCAGTTGGGTCTCATCCTGCGGGAAGGTAATCGGCAGGCGGCCGGAAGGATTCACACGGCCGAACAGCACGCTGGCAATAGCCTCGCCGCCCTTGGAACCTGAGTACCAGGCCTCGACCACCGCAGGCACCTTGCCCAGCCACGGCATTTTGACCGGACCTCCCGTTTCCAGTACGACAGTAGTCTTGGGATTGGCCTTGGCAACCGCTTCGATGAGCGCGTCCTGATTGTCAGGTAGGCTCAAATCCTTCACATCCACGGACTCGGCGGTCCATTGCTGCGCAAAGACGATGACGGCATCGGCACCCTGGGCCAGTTTGGCCGCCTGTTGAGGGTCCTCCCCGCTATCGAATATTACTTGCGCGCTGGGTGCCTCCGCCTGAATAGCCTTGAGTGGCGAGGATGAGTGATAAACCATATTGGCGATAAAGGCATTGTCCGGGTATGGCGAGGGCACTTTTACGCTGCCCAGCGGAGTCACTTGGCTGGAACCGCCACCAGACAAAACTCCGACATCTGCATGGCTACCGATCACTACGATACGCTTGGCCTTGCTGGACAGCGGCAACTGGTTGTTAGCGTTTTTCAGCAGCACGATTCCCTGCTCGGCTACTGCCTTGGCGACCTGGGCGTGGGCGTCGTAATCGATGCTGGCTGCTTTGGCTGGATGTTCGATGGCGCCTACGGCAAACAGACTACGCAAGATGCGCTTGACCATGTCATCCAGGCGCTCCTGGGGGACACGTCCCTCTTGCACAGCCTGCTTCAACGGCTCACCAAAGAAGACTTCAGGATCGAGGTTTTCCCCGGATTGCTGATCCAACCCGGCTAGAGCAGCCTTTTCGGTCGAATGTGTCGCGCCCCAATCGGACATCACCCAACCTTTGTATTTCCAGTCACCTTTTAGAACCTGATTGATCAAATAGGTGTTTTGCGAGGCGTACTCGCCATTGATGCGGTTGTACCCTGTCATCACTGAACCGGGACGGCCTTTTTCGATAGCGAGCTCAAAGGCCAGCAGGTCGGACTCACGAGCCGCACCCTTGTTGATGTCCGAACTGACCATCACGCGTCCGGTTTCCTGAGCATTCAGGGCATAGTGCTTGATCGTCGAGACCACATGCCTGCTCTGAATACCGGCAATGGAATTGCCAGCCATCTGGCCTGCCAACAGCGGGTCTTCACCCAGGTATTCGAAATTGCGACCATTACGTGGCTCGCGGGTCAGGTTCACCCCACCGGCCAGCATCACGTTGATTCCCTTGGCATGGGCCTCGGTGCCTACCATCTCACCGCCCTTACGGGCCAATTTGGGACTGAAAGTGGCGGCCAACATCATGCTGGACGGCAACGCAGTCGCGTTGTCTCCAGGGCGGATGTCGTAGGGATTGGTCACACCGAGGCTGGCATCACTTTCCTGCAGGGCGGGAATACCCAGACGTGGCACGCCCGGAGCATAGGCCGCAGAACCGATGGCACCTTCCGGCTTGGGGCTATCGCCAATCGGATAGCCGAACGGGGTATGCACGAGCGCAATTTTTTCGTCCAGCGTCATGGCGCTCACAACTGCCTCTGCACGGCGGTCCGGTGAGTCGTGTCGGCTTGACGCCTCGGCAGCCCAGGAATGACCTGCCGTCAGCAGCGCCGCACTGAGTACTGAGAGAGAAAAACCGCTGAGTCCAACTTTTGTTGTCATTATGCGTGTCCTTAGGATCTGACCTGTTCAAGTAGTAGCCTTGAAGCCGTTCGGGCGATGACGTACGGACTGGATCGTCATTTCCATGCGGGAAACCGGTCGGGTTGATCAGGCAGTTTCAAGCGGCCATATCGCGAAACGATTTAGGCTGGCTGCCTGAAGCCAATCTCCAGCATGCTTAAAGATTGGAATGGAAACTGATTAGTTTCCAGTTATGTGTGTTAATTTTTAAGGACTAGCTGATGACGGAACGTGGACCTATGACCGAACCAGCCCGCCGGCATCTGGATCGCCTTATCGAAGCGGCCTTGCAGGTGTGGCTGGAACAGGGATATCGCGCCAGCATGGACACCATTGCCGAGCAGGCGGGTATGTCCAAGCGGACGGTCTATGCTGTGGTCCGCTCCAAGAGCGAGCTGTTCGAGGCGGTCATTGATGCCTATATGGGCCAGGCGATAGCCTACATCGGCACGCCGGGTGATGATCTGGCCGAAGGGCTGCGGCGGTATGTGCGAGCAATTGCTGATGTATCGCTTGGTGAGATTCCGGTGGGCCTGTTTCGACTGGTTCTGGCAGAGGCGAAAGCCTTTCCCGAGATGGCTCGTCTTTACGAAGATCGTGGCGCCTACAAGGCGGTCGAGCTCTTGGCAGAATGGATCGAACAGCAATGCCAGGCGGGACGCCTGCACGTACCGGATGCCAGGGAGGCGTCGATCATGCTGTTCGGCATGGTGATTCCAGGCCCGCAGCGCCGCGCCGCCCTGGGTGCGGCCCCCTCACCTACCTCAGAGGAGCTGGACCGGCTTGTCGACCATGCCGTGCAGCTCTTCCTGCACGGCACCAAGGTCAGGCCCGCCTGACCCGTGAAGCAGGCTGGGCGCTCTGCCCATAAGGCATGA
Organism: Pseudomonas sp. UBA3149; assembly: GCF_002364655.1. Classification (NCBI taxonomy): domain Bacteria; kingdom Pseudomonadati; phylum Pseudomonadota; class Gammaproteobacteria; order Pseudomonadales; family Pseudomonadaceae; genus Pseudomonas; species Pseudomonas sp. UBA3149. Next base: position 306,130 of record NZ_DEYV01000005.1, on the reverse strand, counting down.
CATTGTTACGGCCAGCGCCCTTGGCTTTATATAGTGCCTGATCCGCACATTTGATGACCTCTTCAGGGGTGCGCGCTGCCACGCCCCGCTCTGCGACGCCCATGCTGACTGTGATAAAGACAGTCTTGGCCTCACCGGAGCCACGTTGCTCCCTGCCCCGCTCGTCATCCTGGGGGCGGCTCTGCTTGTCCCTGATACGCAAAGGGTACTCTTCGATGCTACGCCGCACAGCTTCCAGATGCGGCAGGCATTCTTCCAGCGTCTTGCCTGGAAAAAGCAGCGTAAACTCCTCGCCGCCATACCGATACGCACTGCCGCCACCGCCGACCTTGCGCATCTTGCTAGCGACCAGCTTGAGTACCTGATCGCCGACGTCATGGCCGTGGGTGTCGTTGAATTTCTTGAAGTGATCCACGTCCGCCATGGCAATGACGTACTGGTTGCCCAGGCGACTCAAGCGCTCATTGAGCGCACGGCGCCCCGGAATACCGGTCAACTCGTCTCGGAAGGCCATGTAGAAGGTTTCATGAATGACCGAGCCGATGATGATGAGCTGAACAAAGCTGATCATTACATCCAGAATCTGGGGCTCGATAAAGACCTTGGACCACATCCACATCAGACAGCCAATAGCCAAAATAGGCGCCGCCGTCTGCGGCCTTGGCAAGAGAACATATCGCGTGATGACAAGCCCCAACCCCACGATGAAAGTGAAGTAGGCCAGCTGCGCCAGCTTCATCCAGTCGCCGTGCAGCATGGGCCAATAGATGGTATCGACCGCGTGCAGCATCGCCTCGGGATAGACACGGCCCAGTGCCAGTGGGACGACTGTTGCCACAATCAGTAGCGTCAGCCGGGCAATGCTGTCCTGCAGCAGATGCGCCTTGACCTGCCAGACGCAATAGATGCCAATCAGCAGTGGAGTCATGACGGTGGCAAGGTGAAAGACCAAGGGCGTTTCAGGGTTGAGCGTATGGGTCTGCTGATAATGGCTGACCTGAAGCGACAATGAAAAATGTGCAATGTAAAGCGTGACCAGGGAAAACAGTTGGCTCTGCCGCTGATAGACCACACAAAAGGCTCCTCCCAACAACACCAGAAGCGTTGGGAGTACACTGAACAGCGATGCCATGAAAGCCGTGCCCGGCCAATACAGGCTAAGCAGCCACGCCACCATTGCCAGAAACAAGGGCGGCGCAAAATGAATCGGGCTTTGAGAGAAGCGGTTCCGCACAAGAAAATCCTGATAACTACGTTCACCGCCACGCGATGAAACAAATCGGATAATGAATGGTTACTGGCCTACCCTGGCAGCCTGACCTGCACGATCCTGTCTGCACCTTGCACAGCCAACAGCTGCTTCATCACGCGGAGCGATGGCCATTCGATATCAAGCATGCGTGCGGAGCATACACCTTGACGCCAATAATCTGTAATCGTCTTTACTGTAACGGCCGTCTCGCTGAGAACCTTAGCGTTAAATTGAATCCCCATTAAGAAAACACGTTAATTTCTTGATTTATAAATAAAATTTACTAACAGAATCAATCAGTACCGCTCATGAACTGTTGCCTTCAATATCAAATCGACAGCACTCAGAGGTCTACCAGCGGCCTGATCCGACAGAAGGATAAACACGGAAAGGTTAGTGGCCATGTGTTGCAAAGCATGCAGCGCAGCGAGTCTCTTCTGCCTTGAGTAAACCGCTGTGCTCATGTGCCGCGACCCGATTGATGTCATTCAGGCCACCTTGGTACGGATACCCCGTAAACCGCAGTAAACACGCCTCACCGCTTCATGAAGAGCACAGCCCGTCACCTCGATTGACTCAAGTCAATCGAGAGCGAATTAATCCGCTGCTTAAGCAAGGGCTACCGGCATCACCTGCTAGGCTACACCGGACATACCCTTGCGAGGCTCCAGCCACTGTAGCGTCAGCTCTCATGGGCCTGGGCTAGTAGTCTGCGCCCTTCCATCTGGATGCAATTCGGAAGCCCTGCTGCTTATCAGCCGATTTGGCGCCTTCTTTATTAATGGATAAGACGTGTCTTTAAGCAGTAGCCATGATCTTGATTACGTTTTTCCGCCTCGCCCTATGGCATAACGCCTTTCAAAGAGCGTGGCCTCGTTATGTTTACTGAGCGCTTCATGAAATCGAATCTTTCCGCAAATGATGATCTACTCGAACACCCCACAGCGCAGCAGGTGATGCTTAAGCGGCTGGCCCGTATCGAAGGCCAGATTCGGGGCCTTCAGGCCATGATCCGACGCGGAGAGCGCTTCGAGTCGGTGGCCCAGCAGTTTTCTGCCTCACGCAGTGCGTTGGAAAAAGCGTATCGCCTGATGCTGACAGCATTGATTGAAGAGGCCATGAGCGATCCCGATCAGGACAGTGCCGAGGCGCTGGCCAAGGTTCGCGAGGTTTTCATCCGCTACACCTGACCCCTGCGGCAAACTGCCATCCCTTGAGGGATGCTTCTACTCTGATTTCATTGCGCCAGATCAATAGATAGCACCCTGCCATCGTCTCTAATGCCGATACTCCACGGAGTATCGACTATGAACTCGCCCTTCAGCTTTCTTAAACACCGCTTGGCCAAGGAGATCGCCGTGATTCTCCTGATCAAGCTGACCCTGCTCATGGGCATCAAGGCCCTCTGGTTCGACGCGCCCACCGTTCCCAAGGACGGCACCGTGGAAATGAGCCAACGCCTTTTGGGTGCCACTCCCGCTTCGCTTAAAATTGAGGAGACACCGAGATGATCTCGGAACAAGTCGTCGACCTGTCGCGTCTGCAGTTTGCCATGACGGCGATGTATCACTTTATCTTCATTCCCCTAACGCTGGGCATGGCCTTCCTGCTGGCCATCATGGAAACGGTTTACGTCATGACCGGCCAGCAGGTCTACAAGGATATGACCAAGTTCTGGGGCAAGCTCTTCGGGATCAATTTCGCCTTGGGGGTCACTACCGGCCTGACGATGGAATTTCAGTTCGGCACCAACTGGGCGTACTACTCCCACTATGTGGGCGATATCTTCGGCGCACCGCTGGCGATCGAAGGCCTTATGGCATTCTTCCTCGAATCGACCTTTATCGGCCTGTTCTTCTTTGGCTGGGAGCGGTTATCCAGGAAACAGCACCTGGCGGTAACCTGGCTGGTAGCCCTGGGCTCCAACCTCTCGGCCTTATGGATTCTGATCGCCAACGGCTGGATGCAGAACCCGGTGGGCGCCGAGTTCAATTTCGAGACCATGCGCATGGAGCTGACCGACTTTGGCGCCCTGCTGCTGAACCCGGTCGCGCAGGTCAAGTTCGTGCATACCGTGGCGGCAGGCTATGTGACCGGCTCGGTATTCGTGCTGGCCATCTCCAGTTACCACCTGCTGAAGAAGCGTGACGTAGGCTTTGCGCGCCGCTCCTTTGCAATCGCCTCTGCCTTCGGCCTGGCCTCGGTGCTGTCTGTGATCGTGCTAGGTGACGAGTCCGGCTACGAAGTGGGTGACGTGCAGAAAGCCAAGCTGGCCGCCATCGAAGCCGAATGGCATACCGAAGAAGCTCCGGCCTCCTTTACACTGTTCGGCTTCCCGAATCAGGAAACCATGCGCACCGACTATGCGGTGAAGATTCCCTATGTCATGGGCATTATCGCCACCCGCTCGCTGGACAAGCAGGTAACCGGTATTCATGAGCTGATCGACCAGCACGAAGACCGCATCCGTAACGGGATGGTGGCCTATAGTCTGCTGGAAAAACTGCGTGGCGGTGAGAAGACCCCTGAAAACATCGCTGCCTTCAACGATGTGAAAAAAGACCTGGGCTATGGCCTGCTGCTGAAGAAATACACCCCTGATGTGGTATCGGCTACCGATGCCCAGATCAAGGAAGCGGCCAAGAGCACCATCCCGCACGTATCTGGCATCTTCTGGAGCTTCCGCATCATGGTCGCCTCGGGTTTCCTGATGCTGATCCTGTTCGCCTGTGCCTTCTACGCCGTGGCACGCCGCAACGAGGCCACCAAGACCTGGCTGCTCAAGTTTGCCCTGTTCAGCCTGCCGCTGCCCTGGATTGCCGGCCAGACGGGCTGGTTTGTCGCCGAGAACGGTCGTCAGCCCTGGTCCATTGGCGAACTGCTCCCTACTCACCTGTCGGCTTCCAGCGTCTCTACAGGTGATGTCTGGGGCTCGCTGATCGCCTTGATCGTCTTCTACAGCGGCCTGCTGGTGATCGAAATGTACCTGATGATCCGCTTCGCTCGCCTCGGTCCGTCCAGCCTGCACACCGGTCGCTACCACTTTGAGAAAGGCGCAAAGACCGAACTGCCGCAGGCGCCGGAAGCGGCTGCGACTCCAACCATCATTGCCTGAGAACACCCTTATGTTTGATTACGAGAGTCTTAAACTGATCTGGTGGGTACTGGTGGGGGTATTGCTCATTGGCTTTGCCCTGACCGATGGCTTCGATCTGGGTGCGGCGATTCTGATGCCCATCGTTGGCCGTACCGACAACGAGCGGCGCGTGGTAATCAACACCATTGCGCCCCACTGGGACGGCAACCAGGTGTGGCTGATCACAGCAGGCGGTGCGATGTTCGCCGCCTGGCCGATGGTTTATGCCGCCGCGTTTTCAGGTTTCTATTGGGCCATGCTGGTAGTGCTGTTTGCACTTTTTGTACGCCCGGTGGGATTCGACTACCGCAGCAAGCTGGAAAATACCCAATGGCGTCAGGCCTGGGATTGGGGGCTGTTCGCCGGTGCAGTCGTGCCCTCGGTCGTGTTTGGTGTGGCCTTTGGCAACCTTCTGCAAGGCGTACCGCTTGAACTGGATAACACGTTGCGTGCCTCTTATCACGGTAGCTTCTGGCAACTGCTGAACCCCTTCGGCCTGCTGGCCGGTATCGTCAGCTTTACCATGCTGGCCCTGCATGGCGGTACCTGGCTGATGATGCGCACCGAAGGTGCTATCAGCCAACGCGCCCGCCGCGCCTCGCAGATTCTGGCGCTGGCGTTCCTTGCTACCTTTATTGGGGCGGGTGTCTGGCTGTGGATGGGTGGCATCAACGGTTTCGCTCTGCTGTCCAGCTTTGACGCCAACGCCGCGCTGAATCCGCTAGCCAAGGAAGTCGCGCAGACCAACGTCGGCTGGATGGCCAACTACGTCCAATATCCGACGACCAAGCTGGCCCCGGTCATCGGTATCGTGGGTGGGCTGATGGCCCTGCTCTCCTCGACTTCCGGCCGCAGTTGGGTAGCCTTCCTCGGCTCCAGCCTAGCCATTGTGGGTACGTTGTGCACCGCAGGCTTTGCACTGTTCCCCTTCATCATGCCGTCGAGCTTTGATCCCGCGGCGAGCCTGACCATGTGGGACGCCGTTTCCAGTCACAAGACCCTAGGGATCATGCTGGTAGCAGCCTGCATCTTCGTCCCGATCATCCTGACCTATACCCTGTGGGGTTATGTGAAGATGTGGGGCAAGGTGACTACCGCGCATATCAACGACAACCCCCACGGCCTTTATTGATTCATTCGTCTAGTCGTTCGACCGACCCTGAGGAGGCTCAGAACAGTCCCAGGGATCGGTCGGACAGGCCCTAAATATCTTCAGGAGTCATCATCATGTGGTATTTCACCTGGGTTCTCGGTATCGCTCTGGCGTGCGGCTTCGGCATCATGAATGCATTGTGGCTCGAAGCGACTGAAAATCTCGACGAGGAGATCCAGCCGTGATCACCCACGCCCGCCCGGTGCTGCTGCGAGGAGGGTTCAGGGTACTCTCCCTGCTCCTCGCCTCGCCACTGTGCCTGTTGCTGCTCATCTATCCCACTGCGTTTCTGAATGCCGAAGGCCACTACAGCCATAGCATGCTTATGCTGGTGATGTGGGGCGTGGCGGGCGGCTTTGTGCACGGCGTAGGGTTCGACCCTCGGGCGAAAGTCTGGAAGTGGGCCTTTGGCCCGTTGTTAGCCTGGACGCTGATGGCGCTGGGCTACGCCCTGCTGATACAGGCCCGAATGGGTTGACGTATGAGATGCCAGCCTGATTGATGGCTGGCATCCTGTGGTCAGGTAGTCATAAGCGAGTCGGTTGGATGCCGTGATGCAATCTCCAACCGCTCTGCTGGATACCTTACTGATGCGGTTCTTGCACTCCAGCTGGGTATCGTGTTGCTCAACCCATCCTAATTGCCCTCTCCGTTACTCCGCTCAGCAGGTTGGGTACAGCCCAGCGATACCCAACAGCTGTCCTGGACGGGTAATGCTTAATGCCTATTCAGGCAGCAGAGCGGTCGAGTTCATCTCTCAGGGTTTGCGCCAGGGTCTTCAAATCGTAGGGTTTGGAAAGGACCTTGAAGCCATAATCCTTTACCGCGTGCTCGGTATAACCGGTGGCCAATACAATCGGCAGACCTGGATCGCGCTCGCGTAGCGCCAACGCCAGTCCGACGCCGTCCAGACGGCCAGGCATAATGATGTCGGAAAAGATGATGTTGGGTCGTACGCTGGGCGAGCCGGACAGCATCGTTTCGTACCGCTGCAAGGCCTCGTCGGCATTGGCGGCTGTGGTTACCTCAAACCCTAATTCCTCCAGCATCGGTCCGACCACCTCCCTCACCTGCTCGTCATCATCCACCAGCAACACCCGGGCAGACGCAGCAGGTAATACGCTGTCGGAAGCGGCCTCCTGGTGCTCGATCAATACGGCTTCTCCCAGGGGCAGCATGATTGTAAGGGTCGTGCCTACGCCTACAGCGCTTTCGATCAGCACTGTCCCCCGCGCTTGCCTGGCAAACCCATAGACCTGGGCAAGCCCAAGCCCAGTACCTTGCCCCACCTCCTTGGTCGTGAAGAACGGCTCCATGGCCCTGGCCTGCACATCTTCACTCATGCCATGGCCATTATCCTTCACGCACAACGCCATGTATTCTCCCCCTGCCAACCCCTCTACTTCACCGGTCTGGATTACCTTACGCACCAGCGAGACGGTGATTTCGCCGCCATCAGGCATGGCATCGCGGGAGTTGAATACCATGTTCAAGACGGCCAGTTCGCATTGAAGCGGATCGAGGAATACCGACCAGGACTGGTCCGGTATTTCCAGCGTGAGCCTTATACGGCTGGGCAAGGCGCCATCCAGCAGATCGCCCATACCCATCAGGACCGTACGCAGGTCCACTGTACGAGCCTCATCAACCCGGCTGCGACTGAACGCCATGAGCTGGCGAGTCAACTTGGTGCCCCGCTCGACAGACCGGCTACAGGCTTCGATCGCTTTTTGGGCGCGGGGTGTCGTGGCTGACTTCTCAGCCAGCGCCAACCCCATGGTTAGCGTTTGCAGCAGGTTATTGAAGTCGTGAGCAATACCGCCGGTGAGGCGCCCCAGAGATTCCAGTTTCTGCCCTTGCAGCAACGCCTTCTGCGAGCGCTCGGCCTGAGCAACCGCCTCATCCACCCGCTGGTTCATCTTGGCGTTGGCGCTCTGTATTTCCTCGCTGGCCTTTGCCAGTACGTTGGCAGTGCGGTCCGTTTCAACCATGCCTGTTGCAATGGGCTTGATCGCCTCGCCTCGGCCCAGCGCCTGGGCCGTTTGATCCAGCAGACGAAGCGGCTGCGCGATTCTGCGCCCCATCCAGAAGGCTAGAAGAATGGCGCACCCCAACAGAACCAGTGATCCTACGATGACAGCAATCGAGGCATGAATAGCCGTACGCTGAATTTCTGCGCGTGGGAGGCCAATAACCACTGACCACCCCGACAAGGGTGCCTTGCTGAAGAAGGAGCGCATGGGCATGCCTTCCAGCGAGACCGAATCGAGAAACCCTTCACTATCGACCATCAGTCGATCCATCAAAGGGCCTGAAGCCTGTCTTCCTACAAAGTCCTGCGGACGGCTACTTCTGGTTACGACTTGCGCCTTGGAATCCATGATGACGCCCAGCCAAGTCTGGGGCAGCTGCTGCTCTTTAAGCACCGTATCCATCTGCGAGGCAAACGAGCCCATTGCAATAAAGTAGGTGACCTGCCCATCACGAAAAACAGGCCGCCGGACCGCAAAGCTGTACTCTTTCCCCACAGGCGCGACATACAGTCCGCTCACCAGTAATGGCTTGTTGAAGTCGGTGGCATTGATTTCAGCGTTAATGCTATGGGGAAGGTCTGCACCAAAAGGTCTACGGGTATTGATCAGCTGTTGGCCGTTCAGGTTGAACAGGATGATGGAGTTTTCCCAGGTCTGGGTAATCCGTCGCGCATGCTTGTAGAAGGCCTCAAGGTCGTTGCGCTCAAGGGAAGGCGAAATGGCCAGAGTCGAGATAATGGCATCACGCCTGAGCAGATCACGGTCAACGGCCAGCGAAAGCGCCCGGGTTGTGGCCCGCATGCTCTCTTCCACCTTGCTTCGCTGATCCTGATAGACGTAGTAGATGGCGAATGTAGAAGCCAACAGTGTCGGAGCCAAGATGGCTACTACCAGCGTAATAAGCTTGGCGCGGATCGACATACTGCTGCGACCTTATTCAAAGGTGAATATGCTTGAAATTCTAGGCCCCTTTAGGGACTTTGACTATTACTAGCCAAGGGCCTTCTAGCGCCTCCTGTATCAAGATGCACTCACGCCGCCCTGCTGCGCCTTTCTTAAAAATGAACTCTTATGCCAGGCGGTGTTGTCGACTGGACAGTACTAGCAGCCAGGCACCCCTTCATGTGTGGACGATTTGCGCAATACCGGACCGCCATAGACTATATCGAGGCACTTAAGACATCGGTCGACTTTGCAGGCGGACTCGACCCCATGCCCATTGGCCGTTACAACGTGGCACCTGGCACCCGGGTGCAATTGCTGCATGAAGAGACCGAAGGCATCCGCTTCGATCCAGTGCCGTGGGGATACGCACCCTTTTGGGCACGTGATCCAGAGTCACACAAGCCCAAGCGGCCTCCTGTCATCAATGCCCGTGTAGAAACAGCGGCCACCAGTAAAATGTTTCGCAGCCTGTGGAAGCATGGAAAATCACTGGTAGCAGCTGATGGCTGGTATGAATGGAAAAAGGATGCCGATGACCCCAAACGCAAGCAGCCTTACTTCATCAAGCTGAAGTCAGACGAGCCGATGTTCTTTGCCGCCATTGGACAGTTTCATCGGACCGACCAACACGAACATGAAGATGATGGCTTCGTCATCATCACGGCGGCTGCCGATGAAGGCATGATCGACATTCATGACCGACGGCCGCTGGTATTGACGCCTGAAGCGGCCCGGGAATGGATAGAGCCGGACCTTTCACCCGAGCGCGCCGAGGAAATCGCCCAGGACGGCGCGATTTCTGTCGATCAGTTCGAATGGTATCCGGTGAACAAGGCTGTCGGCAGTGTTCGTAACGACAGCCCTGCCCTGCTTGAGCGAGAACCCAAACCGTTGGTGTGAGCCAATCAGAAGCCCGACAGCGCCGGGCTTTCGTATTCAGAAGATATCGAGTGGGTAATCCGCGATCAAGCGGAACTCGTTGACCGACCCGCCCGTCGAGGCAGCGCCACGGTGCCATGCCTGACGAACGCGCAGGGACAGATCCTTTGCCGGCCCCTCCTGAACGACATACTTGGCCTCCAGGTTGGTTTCACGCTCTTTGTCATTATGATCGTAGGCATAACCTGTTACCGCACCCGCCTCGTCTCGGGATACGTAGGCACCGCCAGCGTCCGCATGAGTACCGTCGATGTCATAGCCATAGATGTAGCGGGCCATGAAGCTCAGACCTGGCACGCCATAGGACGTCATGTCCAGGTCGTAACGCGCCTGCCAGGACTTTTCATTCGGTGCGTTGAAGTCAGACCACTGGATCGAGTTGGCCAGGAAGATCGAATCACCGCCGCCGCCTGCGCCATTGTTGCCGAAGCCTACGTAATCAAAGGGCGTATCGCCGTGAATGCGCTGGTGCGCCAGCGTAAAGGTATGCGCGCCTAGGTTATAGGCCGCTGCCAGAGACCAGGCCGTGTTACTGATGGAGCCCGCCTCGGCGCGCCCTTCATCATTGGTACGGTAGATGTTGAAGTCGAAGGTTAGCGACTGATCATCCTGCAGGGGCAGCGCATAGTTGACGTTACCGTAGTATTGACGCCAGAGGTCCTGGAATTCCGAGCCATACAGCGAGACACTGAGGTTGTCATTAACCTGATAGGCGCCACCCAGGTAGTCGACCTTGCGGGTCTCGACGCCAGCATAGGTCGCCCACAATCCGCCATCAGTGCTGGTAGAGGTTGGTTCGGTACCCGCCGTGAAATGCCCCAGGTCCAGAGTCAGACCATCGATTTCCTTGCTAATAATGTTCAGACCACGTGCAGTCTGGGGCAATAGTCGGCTGCCACCTGCCGCGAACACCGGGGCCGTCGGCTGCATTTCGCCATACTTCAGAATAGTGTTGGAAATTCGTAGCTTTACCGCGCCGCCAGCCTTTGAATATTCATCCTGGGTTTCGCCACTCGAGTTGACCTGGACATTGCCACTGCCAGCATGGCCATTACCGCCGTCGAGTTTAAGCGCAAGATACCCGAAGGCATCTACCCCGAAACCTACCGTTCCCTGGGTGAACCCCGATTCATAATTGGCGAGAAGACCATAGGACCAATCGCGAGGATCACGCTGGTTATGCGCGTTTTCGTGGTGGCCATCGCCTTTGACCTGGCGATTGAAGTACATGCTGCGATTCAGGAGCTGAAGATGGCTGTCTTCAATAAATCCATTGGAATCCGCTTGACCGGCGAAGGCCATTGTACTGCTGCAAGCCATTAACGAGAGGGTTAGCGTGCTCAGTCTGAAGGTCTTCATCAGGGGTGGCTCTCCTTAAAAAGGGTGCACCGTAAAAATCGAGAGGTGCAAGATCTCATTGGCAGTCGAGATTCAATTCATTTGTCGTTTGTCTTTATGGTACGCATCGCTTTCCACGGCTCGGCAATTCAGCCAAAAGCCCGGTGCAGACGACGCGCTGCCCGCTCAGTGTGCCATTAAATTGCGTAGCAAACTAACCTTATAGGCACACCGGTGCCGGCCGAGATGTGCTGTCTTAACAGAGATAAACGGGACAGTTAAAGCCGAACCCGCTGAATGAACGGGTTGAATCCTCCTTACTACGCCCAAACGGTCACATTTTGCAAAAGCGAAACTGATGGGGCACAAACCAGCTGTCGGCCAAGCGATTTTGTAAGCGCCAAGGCTTGCTGAAAGACGGACCCACGTCTGTCTGGCGTCTCGAGCCAGAGCCTGCCCCTCTTGCTTTTCCAAAATAGTGATGCCAGACACCCATAACTGGAAATGCGCATGCTGACAAGCCTTGCCGTAAGATAGCAATTACACATATGGTTACAAGTGCGTGACTCAAAAGAGCCTGATATTTGTAACCAGATACGTCAGGGCCGATTATTCCAACATCGAGTGTGTACCCATGGCGAACAACTCCAAAGGCAAAGCCATCTTCCGGGTTGTCAGCGGCAACTTCCTGGAAATGTACGATTTCATGGTGTATGGCTTCTATGCCACCGCCATTGCCAAAACCTTCTTCCCCGGCGACAACCCCCTCGCCTCGCTCATGCTGTCCCTGGCAACCTTCGGAGCGGGCTTTCTGATGCGTCCTCTAGGCGCCATCTTTCTAGGGGCTTATATCGACCGTCATGGCCGTCGCAAGGGATTAGTCATCACATTGGCCCTGATGGCCACCGGAACCTTGCTGATTGCACTGGTGCCCGGCTATGCCACGCTGGGCGTGCTTGCGCCCATCCTCGTCTTGCTGGGCCGTCTTTTGCAGGGTTTCTCGGCGGGTGTCGAACTGGGTGGTGTATCCGTTTATCTGGCCGAGATTGCAACGCCCGGCCGCCGCGGCTTCTTTGTCAGCTGGCAGTCAGCCAGCCAGCAGGTAGCAGTGGTCTTTGCCGGCCTGCTGGGCGTCATGCTCAATCGTCTGCTGTCTCCAGAAGACATGGGTGACTGGGGCTGGCGTATTCCCTTCCTGATTGGCTGCCTGATCGTACCCGTGCTGTTCATCATTCGCCGTTCGCTGGAGGAGTCGCCCGAGTTCCAGGCGCGCCACCACCGTCCGACTCTGGGCGAAGTAATCCGCTCCATTGGCAGCAACTTCGGTCTGATCATCGCCGGGATGGCCATGGTCTCGATGACCACAGCATCCTTCTACCTGATCACCGCCTATACCCCGACCTTTGGCAAGACCGAACTGCACCTGAGCGACATCGACAGTTTGCTGGTCACCATGTGCGTAGGAGTTTCGAACTTCATCTGGTTACCTGTGATGGGTTCGCTATCGGACCGGATCGGACGTCGCCCCTTGCTGATCGCAGCAACGGTTCTGGCTATCTTTACCGCCTACCCTGCGCTGATCTGGTTAACGAACGAACCCTCGTTCACCCGTTTGCTGCTGGTCGAGCTATGGCTGTCCTTCCTGTATGGCAGCTATAACGGCGCGATGGTCGTGGCCCTGGCTGAGGTCATGCCGGCTGACGTACGGACTACAGGCTTTTCGTTGGCCTACAGTCTGGCCACGGCGACCTTTGGCGGCTTCACCCCGGTCATCTGTACCTGGCTGATCCATACGCTGGATAACCGTGCCGCACCGGGCATCTGGCTGACGTTGGCGGCCGTACTTGGCCTGACGGCTACGCTGGTTCTGTTCCGCCGCAAGGATCTGCAGGGCGCGGGTCAGCAGGCACTGAGCTCGCAGTAACCCTCCCTGGCAGGGCATGAAACGCCATACCGCTTCATGCCCTGCACGCGCTACCCTCCGCTTGTCTGCCACTGAAATTCTTTGATTCCGTGTGTGCACCATCCCTTGAATCGCGGGTCGAAGGCCACATTAAAAGGCTGATTATTCAGCATCAATGACCCGACGCCACGATTCCATCATGCCAGCCCGCAAAATACTGCATGATGGACACTCAGGTTGAATCTGATGTCCATGAGGTACGCGTCTGGCGACCTCGCTCTTCTTACGAGGATAAGCAATGCCTGCATCTGTTATTGCCGAGCTTTTACAACAGCATGAACGCGAGTTGTTAGAGGAATGGATCACTGCGCAACGCTCAGCAGGTATTCGTACCGATCTGATTGATGAAGAAACGGTCAAGAGCAACTCCAGAGAAATGCTCAAGCTATTGACCGTTGCGGCTGCCGAAGGTCTGGATGATCTTCATCATGACCAATGGACCCCGGTCAAAGCCATGCTGGATCGTCTGTCTCGCAGCCAGAGCCGACAGGGATTCTCACCGTCTGAAACGGCAACTTTTGTCTTCTCGCTGAAAGAGCCTCTTTTTGCACGGATTCAGGCGCAGTGCGCCAATCCCGTAGAAGTGGTATGGATTGCCAGCAAATTACTGGACAAGCTCGGCCTGTATTGTGTTGAAAGCCACATGGAAAGCCGGGAGGCGATTATCCGCGAGCAGCAGGAAAGCATGCTGGAGCTCTCGACTCCTGTCGTTGAACTTTGGAAAGGCATCCTGGCCATCCCCCTGATCGGCTCGCTCGACAGCAACCGTACCCAGATCGTGATGGAAGCCCTGCTGGAAAAGATCGTTCAGACCGAGTCCGACCTTGCCATTATCGATATTACCGGCGTGCCTACTGTGGACACCATGGTCGCCCAGCATTTGCTCAAGACAGTGACCGCCGCCAAGCTGATGGGCGCCAAGTGCATCATCAGCGGTATTCGTCCGCAAATCGCCGCCACCATCGTCCATCTGGGCGTAGAGCTCGGTGACGTCGTGACCAAAGCCTCGCTGGCCGATGCATTCCAGATGGCTCTGAAAGAGCTCAACGTTCGTCTCGTTTCTGCTACGGCACGCTAAGGAGCCGCCATGGTAGACAAGATCCCTATTCTCAAAATGGGCAAATACCTGCTCTTGTCCATCCAGGTCGACATGCACGACCAACTAGCCCTGGACCTGCAGGAAGATTTGACCAATCAAATCGTCAAGCACCGAGCCAAGGGCGTGCTGATCGATATCTCTTCCCTGGAGATCGTCGATTCGTTCATTGGCCGCATGCTGTCCCACATTGCCAATGTCTCTCGCATCCTTGACGCCAAGGTCATCGTCGTGGGCATGCAACCTGCCGTCGCAATCACGCTCGTCGAATTAGGCCTGTCACTCGACGGCATTGCCACGGCACTGAATGTAGAAAAAGGGATGGCCCGTCTGGAACAGATGGTCGCGGATGATGAACTCCTGGAGCTAGAGCGTGGCGAAGAAAGACATACTTCCGCTGAAGCAGGAGACTGACATCGTCCTCATCCGGCAGCGTGTACGCCAATCTGCCGAGACAGCCAAGCTGGGGCTTGTCTCACAGACCAAGATCGTTACGGCCGCAAGCGAGATTGCCCGTAATGCTCTGATCTACGGCGGCGGTGGCGAATGCGTGATCGAGGATACGATGCGTAACGGCCGCAGCGCCGTTCACCTGGTCATCACCGACCAGGGTAAGGGAATCGATGACATCAGCAAGGCCATGGTGGACGGCTATACCTCAGGTAATGGTCTGGGCCTGGGCCTGAGCGGTGCCAAGCGGCTGGTGGATGAATTCGCAATCGAAAGTGCACCCGGCCAGGGTACACGTGTGGAGTTGTGGAAGTGGCGTTGACCCCATTGTATTGCAGCCAGACATTCTCGGTTTCCGATGTCGCCCACGTGGATGCTGCGCGCCGGGCGGTCATCCGCCATGCCCGCGAACTGACCGATGACGAAGAAGTGCTGGGCAAGCTGACCCTTGTTGTCCAGGAGCTGGCACGCAATCTGGTCAACCATGCCGGCGAAGGCGAGTTGTACCTGAGCCATAATAACCATGAGCTGGACCTGATCGCGGTCGATAGCGGTCCAGGCATGGTCAACGTGGCGCAGTGCCTGAGCGACAACTATTCCACCAAGGGTACGATGGGGGCCGGACTGGGGGCGATCCGGCGTATGTCTGATCGCTTCGATATCTACTCGCAGCCGGGCAAGGGCACTATTGTATTTTCCCGAACGCAACTGGTGCCCTCGCCTCCAGGCAAGCGGTTTGAAGACGGTGTGTTGTGCACCCCGCATCCGCGGGAGGAAGTTTGTGGCGACAGCTGGGCCGTGCTGAACAACCGGATTATGGTGTGTGACGGGCTTGGGCATGGCACACAGGCCAGAGAAGCCAGTGCCAAGGCTCGGGATATATTTCTCAACCACCCCACCGGCCTTCCCCTGACCGAGCTGATGGAGCGCATGCACCGTGCCCTGACAAGTACACGTGGTGCAGCCCTGGCCTTTGCTGAAATTCTACCGGAACAAGGCACCGTCAATTTCTGTGGTGTTGGCAACATTGCCGGCACCCTGATGGCAGATCGGCCGCGAAGCATGGTCTCGGCCAACGGTACTGTTGGCTACAAGATAGGCCGCGTACAATCCTTTTCCTATCCCTGGGATGAATCTACCGTGCTGGTCATGAATTCGGATGGTATCAATTCCCGGGTCAACCTTGCAGGGTATACCGGCCTGCTAGGCAAGCATCCCGCCATTATCGCTGCCCTGATTCATCGTGATTTCAAGCGCTCAACGGATGACGCCACGGCGCTGGTAGTACGTCATGTCTAATGACCGCCTGATTTCTAGCCTGCGTATCGAAAGCGAACAGGACATCGTCTGGTGTCGCCAACGTGCCAAGCAGCTTGCCGATTGGATTGGGCTACCCAGGCTCGACCAGATTCGCGTTGCCACCACGGTTTCTGAGTTGGCACGCAATATCTACCAGTACGCCAGGCAGGGTCGATTCAGCTTTTACATGATGAGTTCTAGTGAAGGACGCCTGAACGGCCTGCGCTTTGAAGCGCAGGACAACGGTGCAGGCATCCAGAATCTGGACGATATCCTTAATGGCAGCTACGTCTCTCAGACCGGTATGGGTGTAGGTCTGCGGGGCGCCCAGCGCCTGATGGACGATTTCCAGATTGACACCTCTTCGAGCGGTACCCGCATCCGCGCCGCCAAATACCTGTCCGTACCCAAGCCCTTTCCCAGCGAGGCGGAGCTGAGTCGGCTGCTGCATCAGCTCACCGACAAGAGTGCGCTGGACCCTTACAAGGAAATGCAGCTCCAGAGCGAAGACCTGCTGGTGACCACCTCGGAACTGCGCGCCAAGCAGCAGGAACTGGAGGACACCAACAAGGAACTGGAGGAAACCAACAAGGGGGTTGTGGCCCTGTACTCCGAGCTGGAAAAGACCGCTCAGGAGCTGCAGGATGCCAGCGAAGCTAAGAGTCGCTTCTTCTCCAACATGACCCATGAGTTCCGGACGCCGATCAACATTATCGAAAACATCTCGAAGCTCCTGATCTCCGGTCAGGACGGACCACTGAATGGAGAACAGTACCGTCAGGTCAAATTCATCAGTGATGCTGCTGCCGAACTCTCAACCTTGGTCAATGAGCTACTGGATCTGGCTGAAGTGCAGTCCGGTCGAATGAAAGTCATGGCTGAACCGTTCAGCCTGAATGAACTTCTGGAGCGAATCGAAGCCTTTGCCGCCGCGCTTTCGTTCCGCTACGAGAATGTCAGCTACCGGCTCGACCGCCTGCCGGAAGACGTCATTCTGAATACGGACCGGGAGCGTCTGTTCCAGATCCTGCGCAACCTGATTTCCAATGCTTTCAAGTACACGCCCAAGGGTAGCGTGACGATTCGCTGTTTTCGTCCGGACGACCAGCAGATTGAATTCATGGTGGCCGACACCGGAATTGGCATTTCCGAAGAAAACCAGAAAAAGGTCTTCGACGAGTTCTACCGGATCAAATCACCGGGCCGGAAGAACATTGAAGGGACGGGGCTGGGCTTGTCCCTGGCGCAGAAGGTGGCCACCCTGCTCAAAGGCGAAATTGATCTGACCAGCCAGGAAGGCGTGGGCAGCAAGTTTTACCTGCGCATCCCGATAGCGCTGGAGGAAAACGCCTCCACGCTCGAGCAGAACGCCCTCGCCGGCATGACGATTCTGCTGATTGACGACAGCGAAGCCGATCGCTATATCGTTACCCGCGCCCTGGAAAGCTACGCCCCGATCATGATCGAGGCTGATAGCGCCAAGGCCAGCATGGACAAGCTCAATGCCGTGCGACCAGATATCATCTTCCTTGACCTCGATCTGCCGGATATCAGCGGTGAAGAGCTGCTGGAGAGCATGGACTGGTCCATGCACCGTCGCGTCTTGGTCAACACGGCCAAGGCTCTTAATGATGAAGAGCTGGCCCGTCTCAGACCCTATTGCCATGCCATTCTGCAAAAATCCCAACCTGGGTATCTTGAGCAGTTGCTCTGTCAGGTACAGAGTTTGTCCAGGAGCTTGAGAAATGAGTGACCGTAAGCGCATCGTCATCATTGATGATACGGATGCGAACCGTTATGTGCTGCGGAAGATTCTGCTGTCCCAGCCTGACTTCGATATTCTCGAGGCCGGAAGCGGCAGTGCTGGCCTCGAGCTGATCAACGATCAGACCAGCCTGGTGATCATTGATATCAACCTGCCGGACATGAGCGGCTTCGAACTGATTCAGGCCATTGAAAAGAAGCTGGATCAGAACAAGATGCCGGCCATTATTAATATTTCGGCCACGTTCGTCAGCGGCAAGGACAAGGCTATGGGGCTCAACCAGGGCGCCCAAGCCTATCTGACCCACCCGATCAACCGGGACGAAGTCCTGGCTACCATTTCGTCCCTGCTCAAATCGAGCACTCGCCTGGCGAGCATCGAAAACCAGCGCAACGTCGCCATTGCCCGCAGTGAAAACCTGGAGGCCGAAAAGATCATGCTGGAGCGCTTCATGCGTTCGCTGAACCATGACCTTCGCTCCCCGCTGACCGCCGCGACCATGGTAGCCAGCCTCATGCGTCGCACGCCTGCCCGACGCACCGATGACATGCTGAAGCTGCTCGAGGAAAACCTGCAGCGCATGAATCAGATGATCACCAACGTGTTGGATATTTCCCATACCAGCCTGGGCGGAGGGGTCAAGCTGCACGGTGAAAAGCTGAGCCTTGGCACGCTGCTTGGCGAAGCGATCAGTAACCTGCGGATTCAGGTACAGAACGAGATCACGCTTACCCTTGAGTCACCTGAACAGCAGGTCTATTGGGATAAGCACGCCCTGCTGCGTATCATCGACAATCTGATCATTAATGCTGCCAAGCATGGAACAGCTGATACGCGAATCGACGTCAGCCAGACGATGTCTGCCGAGCGCATTGTCCTATGCGTTCGCAACCAGGGCCGGATGCCTGACGAGGTATTGGTCAACCTGGCAACGCCTTATTTCATTTCCACCCGCAGCGATGATCGCGGTTGGGGCCTGGGCCTTCCCATCGTCAAGGCGTTATGTGAAAGCTTTGGCGGCCATGCTGAATTCAAGAACATCGATAACCATGTCGTGGTAGAAGTCCACCTGCCCTCTACGGTGCCATCCACCTGATTGCTGCCCTGCCCACTCAAGGAGCCCCACCGGAGGGCTCCGCAGCATCAGGCGATCACGTCCAAAGCTCGCTCAAGATGCTCATGCAGATAGGGACTGTGCTCGATGCATTTGTCGATAAGAAACTCCGAGGACAGGTCCTGTAGCGACTGCTTGGATGCTGCATATTCTTCCAGCGCCCGCGCGGTACTCCAGTCCTGACCGGCATAGACCAGCGCCAACAGTTCAACCAGTTGTTCGTGGGTCAGGCCGGATATCGCCTCCCGCAAGCGCTGTTCGGCCAGTGTTTCACCAATCAGTGAGCCTGTAGCGGATTCGCCTCCCAATCCCAGGCCTCCCCCCAGCCCGGTACCAAACCCGTCATGGGTAAGTTGGGTACAGGTTGCCAATGCCGCGATAGCTTTTATCTGCTCGCGGCTGAGATATTCGAGTCGCTGCGTCATATCCTTTCTCCTGCTCGATGCACTATTGGACCTCTTCGGATACCCATGGTGCAGCGGCGCTTGAACCCAAAACCTGATCTGGATCAGGTTAGCTACATCACTTGATCCCCAATCGCTTGGCCAGGCGGCTCAGGTTGGCACGGTCAACGGCCAGTTCACGGGCCACATCCGCCCACCGATGGTGATGCCGCTCGAGCGATGCTTCAATCAATTGCTTCTGATAGGTATCTACCGCTTCGCGCAAGGGAAGACTAACAGGCAGGTCGGGCCTTTCAACAGCAGGCGTTATGTCTGCAATGGGTGCTGCAGTGGGCAGATCCAGCGAGCGGCTGTCGATACTCAGGATACGGGGCCGCTCGCCGTGGCTCGACAGCGCCTTGAGTGCGGCGCGACTGATCAGGTGCTCCAGCTCGCGCACATTCCCAGGCCAGTCATAGGTCAATAATGACTTCTGAGCCTCAGAATTCAGGCGCAGGCTACGCAATCCTAATCGCGCCCTGTTCTCCTCAAGAAAGTAGCCGGCCAGCAGCAGTACATCACGTCCACGCTCGCGCAAGGCGGGCACCTTCAGCGGGTACACACTCAAACGATGGTAGAGATCTGCCCTGAAACGGCCAGCTTTTACCTCTTCGGCCAGATCGCGGTTGGTGGCCGCAATGACCCGAACATCGACATGATGCTCACGATCCGAGCCTACCCGCTGTAGCTGACCACTCTGTAGAACCCGGAGCAATTTGGCTTGAGCCGCCAAAGGCATTTCACCCACCTCATCCAGAAACAGCGTCCCGCCATTGGCCAGATCGAACTTGCCGCTGCGCTCACTGATCGCTCCGGAAAAGGCGCCACGCACATGCCCGAACAACTCGCTTTCGACCAGGGTTTCCGGCAGCGCCGCACAATTGATGCTGTTCAAGGGCCGGCGTGCACGGGCAGACTGCGCGTGAATGGCTTCGGCCACCAGCTCCTTGCCAACACCGGTCTCTCCCGTCACCAATACGGTCAGGTCGCTATCCCCTACGAGAGCGATCTGCTGCAGGAGCTGCTTGTGTGCAGCACTCTGCCCGATCAGCTCACGGGTTCGAACCTGACCTGCTGCCTGCTTGTAGAGTTCGGCCAACTGGCTTTCATCGGCCACGCGTCGCGTCAAAGCATTGATCCGCTCGGCTGCTGTTACGGTGGCCGAAGCCAGACTGGCAAAGGCTTGCAGCATGTCCAGATCCACAGTGCCTAAGCGCGCTTCGTCCAGGGCATCGAGTGTCAGCAAGCCCCAGACCTGATCCTGCACATACAACGGGCAGCCCAGGCAGTCATGGACTTCAAGGGCTTCATGGCCCTCAACCAGACCGTCATAGGGATCGGGCAAGTCGCAGTCTGCTGCAAAGCGGGTCGGCCCTCGATGTTCGATCAGCGCCTTGAGCCGCGGGTGCTCACTGATGCGAAAGCGTCGCCCTAACGTATCAGGGCTGAGCCCCTGTACGGCTAGTGGTATCAGTTGATCGCCATCCAGCCTGAGCAAGGCAACGGCATCGCAGGGCAGCAACTCCCGAAGTGCCAGCAATAATTTGCGATAGCGCTCTTGCTCCGGCAGCTCTCGGGACAGGTCGGCGACCAAGGGAATCAGTGCAGACAACAACGGAGCCGTGGTCATTATGACCTCTCATTGAGTCATTTTGACAAACACATTAAGCAGTCAAAATGACTCGAATCTAGATAACCTATTGATTTTAAAAGCCCTCGCTATTGGCATGCCTCGTGTATTACTCAGGTAAAGCCAACGCAGGAGCTGAACCATGTTAACCGCTCAACAACGCACAATCATCAAGTCCACCGTTCCGCTGCTGGAAACCGGAGGTGAGATACTGACGACTCACTTCTACAAGATGATGCTCAACGAGTACCCGCAGGTCCGCCCCTTGTTCAACCAAGCGCATCAGGCCAGTGGCGCCCAGCCTCGTGCCCTGGCCAATGGCGTACTCATGTATGCTCGTCATATCGACCAACTGGAGGCACTCGGCCCGCTGGTGGCTCAGATCGTCAACAAGCATGTCGCCTTGCAGATTCTGCCGGAACATTATCCCATCGTAGGGACCTGCCTGCTGCGGGCTATTCGAGAGGTATTGGGCCAGGAAATCGCTACTGACGAAGTGATCGATGCCTGGGCCGCAGCCTACGGTCAGCTGGCCGATATCCTGATTGGCGCCGAGGAAGATCTGTACGCCACTCATGAGGCAGCCCCCGGCGGCTGGCGTGGCGGTCGCTGGTTCCGTGTTGCCCGCAAGGTGGTAGAGAGTGACGAGATCACGTCCTTTTACCTGGTACCCGAGGACGGCGGAGCCCTGCTGGACTTTCAACCAGGCCAATACATTGGCATGCGCCTGATACTGGAGGGTGAAGAGGTACGCCGTAATTACTCGTTATCGGCACGCGCCAACGGTCGCGAATACCGCATCAGCGTTAAGCGCGAGGCCGATGGCCGTGTTTCCAATTACCTGCACGATCAGGTAAACGAAGGGGATCGTCTTGAGCTTTTCCCACCGGCAGGCGAGTTTACGCTCAGGCCATCTGACAAGCCTCTGGTCTTCATTACCGCTGGTGTCGGCATCACTCCGGCACTCACCATGTTGGAAGCGGCACTCGAAACCCGTCGTCCCATTACCTTTATCCACTGCGCCCGCGACGCAGGCGTCCAAGCCTTTCGTCCGTGGCTCGAAGCACAGAAGGCAAAGCATCCTCAGCTACGCTGCTACTTCTGCTACAGCCATCCGCGTCCCGAGGATCGGGGCGATGCAAACGGACTTTTAACACATACACTACTGGAGCAGTGGCTACCCGAGAATCGTGACCTGGATGCCTACTTCCTGGGTCCAAAGCCCTTCATGGCCCTGATCAAGCGTGAGCTGAAAGCGCTGGGTGTACCTGAAGCGCAAAGTCGCTATGAATTCTTTGGGCCAGCAGCATCGTTGGAAGCCTGAGTAAAGAGGCGGGTCTCAACGGCCCGCCTTTTAATTCACTTTTATTGAGCAAAAGGCTCATTATTATTTATTAGATCGATCCCAATAGGCTCGCTAGGATAAAGAGGCTATTACCTGCGTGCCTATAAAAGCCTCTAATAATCGTGAAAAAAACACTGCGTTCCGTGCTGCCCTGGTTCAAGCGTTTTAAACCCGTTGCCGTCAAAGCCCCGCCCCGTGAACTGGTCCGTGCCACGCTTGGCGCCTGCCTGGGCATGGTAGCCAGCGTGCTGGCGTGTACTCACTTCTACGGACTCGAGATTGCGCTGCGAATTGCAGCCCCTATCGGTGCATCAGCCCTGCTGCTGTTTGCTGTCTCGTCCAGCCCTCTGGCGCAACCCTGGTCGATTATCGGCGGCAACGTAGTGGCTGCTGGAATTGGTGCACTGGTTGGCCAGTGGATCGACCATACCCTGCTGGCCGCCGCGGTGGCGATGGGGTTGACCATCGTGACCATGTTCAGCCTGCGTTGCCTCCATCCACCGGGCATTGCAGTGGTCGTGGCAGTCAGCCTGGGCGGGCCGGCTTTTCAACAGCTCGGTCTGTACATCATGCTGCCGGTGGCGCTCTGTTCGCTAATCGTCCTGGCAGGTGCCCTGATCTATAACAACCTGACTCGCTTGCCTTACCCGAAAGCTCCAGCGCCAGCCGCCAATCCGCATAACACGCGAGACCCGCTTCCGTCGCAGCGCGCGGGCTTTACGACGGCAGATCTTGAGCTTGCCATGAAGGAGTTTGGTGGCTTTGTCGACATCACTCGAGACGACCTTGAGTCCCTGGTCCGTCAGACCGAGCGCCACGCCTTGAGCCGTAGCATGGGCGCCATCACCGCCGCTCAGATCATGTCGCGGGACCTACAGATCGCCCATCCTGACACGCGGCTACAGGATGCCTGGAATCTGCTGGAGTCTCATCACCTGAAAGCGCTGCCGATTCTTGATGAGGCAAAGCATCTGGTGGGCATCGTGACCCTGGCCGACCTGTTCAAGGCCATCGAGCCGGGCTCGCCGAACGCGCAGGGTAATCCAGGCGATATCCCGCTTGAGCGCTTTATGACACGCCATGTGCAATGTGTGCGGGATACCACCCATATCGTGGAGCTGGTGTCACTGCTTTCAGACAAGGGCCTGCATTACCTGCCTGTCCTGGATGAGCCGGGCAACCTGGTCGGCATCATCAGCCAGACCGACCTGATCGCTGCGCTCTACCAACGCTGGCTGAAGAACGTACTGACTCACCGTGAGGCGGCCAATCAGCGCGCCTCCGAGGAAAGCGCCGCTTGATTCAGAGGGCGCATGGTTAAGCGCCATGCGTCCTCCTGGATTCATCCCTCCCAACGCTGGGACCAGTCTGCGTCCTCACCGATCACGTCTCGCAGCAACTGGATCGCATCCTGAAGCACGGGCGTTTCCTTGTCCCGTGAGTACACCAGATACGTGGGATAGGTGAATTCCGGTGCTCGTTCTACCCGCTGCAGAATACCGTTATCCAGATAGCTCTGGACGACGCGCGTCCTGAAATATCCTGCACCTCCATTCTGTACAAGGTACTGCAAGGCCAGAGGTCCCAGACTGAAAGAAAGCGCTGCTTTCGCCTTTTCGGGCATGGCTGCGTCGTGCTGCTTGCGAAAGGCCTCGCCCCAATCAATGTAGATGTAGGGCTCAGGTTGAGCTACCGAGCAGACCTGAATCAACTTTTCCTCCAGCACCTGCTCGACCTGCATTCCTGGCCAGTATTCCGGCTGATAGACCAGTGCCGCATCTAGCACGCCTTGCTCTACCTGCTGTTGCAGACGACTGCTGTCGGCAATCTCAGCCCGTACCGCGTAGCCAGGCAATGCCTCCCGCAAACGCTTTACCCAATTGAGGATCAATGGATTGCTCAGGCTGACCTCCCCGCCTACCGTAAGCAGATTGCGAAACCCCTCTGGCAGCGGCAGGTCACGTCGCGCAGCGTCCCATGTCTGTACCAGCTGACTGGCATATCCGGCAAACACCTGACCATCTGCCGTCAGCCTCGCACCCGCCCGGTTACGCACAAACAGCCGGCACTGAAGCTGAGCTTCCAGATTCTGTACCCGCGCCGTGACCGCGGTTTGCGTCACATGCAGCCGTTCCGCCGCAGCCAGAAAGCTTCCAGTCCGGGCAATTTCAAGAAAGGTACGGGCCAGTTCAAGATCCATGGGTATCCGATTATCGATAAGCGAGCCGTCAGTGTAGCCATGAACTCAGGCTGTATGCAGTTCTGCTTCGCGCGAGGAGGACTCCTGGCGGAACACCGAGGGCGACACCCCGGCCAGCCGCTTGAAGAACCGCGTGAAATACGCCGGTTCGGAAAAGCCCAGCAGATCCGCAATCTGGTTAACCGTAAGGCCCGTGTAGATCAGGTTTCGCTTAGCCTCAAGCAACAGCCGTTGATGGATGACGCCCAGTGAGGTCTGTCCGCGCAGCCGCCTGCAAAGCCCATTGAGATAGGCCGGTGTGATACCCAACGCCTTGGCATAGGCCTCGATAGGCCAGTGATTGCTGTAATTCGCCTCTACCAGCTGGGAAAACGCAGTCAGGTAGGACTGACCCCGCTCGGGCCGCTCCTGGGCGTCGCGCACCATCACCTGCCGCCCCAACCATACCGCCAACACCCCAACCAGTGATTGCAGGAGCAGGTCCCGCGCCGGCGCCGAGGAGCTGTACTCATTATTGATCGCGGCAAACAGCGTGTGGATGTAACGCCGCTCTCGTCCGACCTGATAAAGCGCAGGCTGGCTGAAGGTCTGGGTCTGCCCGCCCAGATGCTCCTGCAGCCGGGAAACCAGGGGCATCGCCAGGGTGAGAATAAAACCGTCGATGTCCTCCGAGAACCGAAATCCGTGAATGCAAAAGGCAGGCACCACCTGGATGGCGGCATCATCGATCAGGGTCTGCTGCCCATCCACATTAAGCTCGGCCCATCCCTTTCGCACATAGAGCAGTTGCACCAGATCGGCATGCCGGTGCAACTGAATCTCCCAATCGTGCAGGCTGCTGCGCTTGGGAATGGACTCGCAGTGCAGCAGGTCCGGTGTAGGCCATTCCAATGGGTCGCCATAGAGCATGAACACCGGAATATTCGGCACGGGCGGTTTCATGGTGGACCTCATTCTTATGCAAGGGTGTTTATAAAAGTCCAGAACTTCCTACGTAAAGTGCCTTCTCACCCGGCAATGATCAACCAAAAATACAGGCGACGCAGATAAGAACGCACGCTGGCCACCCCTTTGCCGGACGTGACGACACAATAAGCGAGAGACCATAACAATGAAGACACAAGTCGCCATCATCGGCGCCGGTCCATCCGGCCTTCTCCTGGGTCAGCTGCTGCACAACGCTGGCATCGACACCGTTATCCTCGAACGTCAGAGTCCTGATTACGTGCTGGGCCGCATTCGTGCCGGCGTCCTCGAACAAGGCATGGTCGACCTCTTGCGCGAGGCTGGCGTCAGCGAGCGTATGGATCGGGAAGGCTTGGTCCACGATGGATTCGAGCTGGCGTTCGAAGGCCGCCAAGAGCGCATCGACCTCAAGACGCTTTCCGGTGGCAAGACGGTCATGATCTACGGCCAGACCGAAGTCACCCGAGATCTGATGGAGGCACGTAAGGCCAGTGGTGCGCTTAGTGTCTACGAAGCCAGCAACGTACAGCTTCACGAGCTGAAAGGCGAAAAGCCCTATGTGACCTTTGAAAAGAATGGCGAAACCGTACGCCTGGACTGCGACCATATCGCCGGGTGCGATGGCTATCATGGCATCTCGCGCCAGTCGATTCCGGCAGACGCGCTCAAGACGTTCGAACGGGTGTATCCCTTCGGCTGGCTGGGCGTCCTGGCCGACACCCCACCGGTGAACGAAGAGCTGATCTATGCCAACCATGAGCGCGGCTTTGCCCTATGCAGCATGCGCTCCAAGACGCGTACCCGCTATTACGTGCAGGTTTCCGCTGACGAGAAGGTCGAGGACTGGTCCGACGAACGCTTTTGGGATGAACTCAAACGACGCCTGCCGGCCGAAACCGCTGCCAGACTTGTTACCGGCCCCTCTATCGAGAAAAGCATCGCGCCTCTGCGCAGCTTTGTGGTCGAGCCCATGCAGTATGGTCATCTCTTCCTTGTCGGCGATGCGGCGCATATCGTTCCACCCACAGGGGCCAAGGGGTTGAATCTGGCGGCCAGCGATGTCTGCACCCTGTACCGGATTTTGACCAAGGTCTATCACGAAGGCCGTACGGATCTCCTACAACGCTATTCGGAGGTCTGTTTGCGCCGCGTCTGGAAAGCCGAGCGTTTTTCCTGGTGGATGACTTCCCTGCTCCATCGCTTTCCTGATACGGATGACTTTGGCCACCGCATCCAGCAGACCGAGCTGGATTATTTCCTGGGTTCTGAGGCCGGTAGAAAAACCATTGCCGAAAACTATGTCGGTCTGCCTTATGAACCGATCGAGTAAGGCGACGGCAGCCAAGCTCTGGTAATCTGGCTGTCTTGACCCACGCCCGTAAAGCGCATCCACTCGGCTGCGTTTTACGCTGCACGCCAGGACTGTCCATGCCCAGCACCTACCTAGAACAATTACCTCAGGAAATTCAGGCCAACGTCCGCACTGCGCTGGCTGAAGATGTAGGAACCGGCGACATCACCGCCCAGCTCATCCCTGCCGACCGCACCGCCAGGGCTACTGTCATTACCCGTGAAGACGCCACCCTCTGCGGCACCGCCTGGGTCGATGAGGTGTTCCGCCAGATCGATTCCACCGTAAAGGTTGAATGGCAGGTTCGAGACGGGGAACGGGTCATGGCCGACAAGATTCTTTTTACCCTGTCAGGCCCCGCCCGCTCCCTGCTGACGGGCGAGCGAACAGCGCTCAACTTCCTGCAACTGCTGTCAGGCACAGCGACTCGCTGCAGTTACTACGCAGACTTGGTCAGCGGTACTCAGGTCCGCCTGCTGGATACGCGCAAGACCCTACCCGGCCTGCGGCTGGCACAAAAGTATGCCGTTACCTGTGGCGGCTGTCATAATCACCGCATTGGTCTGTACGATGCCTTTCTTATCAAGGAAAACCATATTGCGGCCTGCGGCGGTATTGCCCAGGCGGTCGAGACGGCGCGTCGTATCGCCCCCGGCAAGCCGGTTGAAGTAGAGGTCGAGAACCTCGCTGAGTTGGAGCAGGTCCTGGCCACAGGCGCTGAAATCGTCATGCTCGACAATTTCTCGCTTGAGGATATGCGCGAGGCCGTAAGAATCAATGCGGGCCACACCAAGCTGGAGGCGTCGGGCGGCATCAACGACACGACCATTCGCCCAATCGCCGAAACCGGTGTCGACTATATTTCAATAGGCACGCTGACCAAAGACGTCAAGGCACTGGATCTTTCCATGCGCCTGGCGCTTTAATCATATGCCTCCTGTTGTTCACTGCAGGCCGGTTCGCTGGCCCGCAGGCTTTATCAAGGAACTTTTGTGAGCCATCGCTACCTTGTCATCGATAGCAGCGCCTTCACCAGCCCACAGCTGGAAGCCTACCTGTCCGCGCGTCCCAAGAACCGTGTCATCATTTCCGACAGCACGGCCGTACAGCTCTTTCAACCCGAGCAATGGGTAACGGCCCGCAACGGATTGTTCAAGCAGTACAAGGATCGCATCTTCTTTTCAGATTCCAGCGGGCCAATTCTTCAGGCCGAGCTGGAAGGACGCAAACCCAGCATCCTCGCCGCGCCGTTGACGCGAGCCTTTAACGCGACGATTGCCGCCGAAGGCGAAGAAGAAGCCCGGCAATTGGCATACATCCACAAGAACCTGCTGGATATCGAAGACGAATACCTGGCCAACCGCAAGGTATTTCTCAACACACTTATTACCCATATGAGCAAGGCGCTGCAGGATAATCCTGCCGTTACTCAGGACCGTGAGGCAGCCATTCACCTGGCAGCCGCTACGGCTCAACGTGGTCTCGCCAAAGGGTTCTCTCCAAGCCTGCTTGACGCGCCCTACAGTGTGTTTCTCAAGGCCTACCCTCTGGCAGCCCGCTATGTTGCCCTGCTTGCCTCGCTGCTGGTCGAGCATATCCAGGCAACCGGTACGGCTGCCAAGGTGAACGCAACGGCCATTATCGAAACCTTTACGCAGCGGGATAACGTGTTGATTGCCAGCCTGTTCGACGGCCTGTTGAGTACGGATGAGAATACTAACGCTGCCTTCGCCGCGCTCAAGCAGACCCTTGCAGTGCTCAGCAAGGTAGGCGCCCAATCCGTGCATTAACGTCTGGAATGCCCTTGGAATCGGTGGCTTCTGCAGCAGCGGCAGAGGCCACCGATATATTGATCAAGCTCACACTTTAGAACTTTAGCCGTAAATGCTTCAAATCCTCTTCGCTGGTCCGCCTCGCGCTTCCTGTGCGTTTTTCGTTCACGAAAATATCTGTCCCGAACATCATTCATAGCTCCGGTTAATCGTTGACTCATTGTCACTTAGCCGCGCCAATTATTTTTATAAGCGCTTTCGCCATATTTTTGACAGCCCTGAATCAATCATTCCAAATAGCCATTATTGCGACTAATCGCCGCTCTATGACGGCCTTTTCACTGCCATTTCGTTCCTCAAGCCAAACGCTAAGCCGTCGATACGCCAAGCACAACGACAGCATGCGCCGCAGAAATCACCTCGGCGCTTAAACGACTGTCACGGCTTATCCAGCGCAACACAGCAGCTGGTAATTGATTTATTCAATATTGGGGAAACTTTCATGAACCGCTTTGAATCCATCGCACGACTCAGACGCCTCTTCCGTGGTGCAGTACAGGGGCTGCTGCTCTCTGCTTCTGTAGCTACCTTGTCCACTACAGCCCAGGCGGATGATTTAAGCGTCGGTCTGGTTGGCTTGAACATGTCGGGCGCAGGGTTTGCGGCCCATGTTCTACCCGGCCTCAACAACCGCAACTACATTTTCCCTACGGAAACCCATTTCAAGGATTGGAGCGAGAGAGGCGTTCGCCTGATTCGCTTCCCTATTATCTGGGAGCGCCTACAGCCCAAGCTCTACAACATGCTCGATCCAGACTATGTAGGGCTGATCCAGCAGACCATGAACTATGCACAGAAATACAATGTGCGCGTCATTCTGGACCTGCATAACTATGCGCGCTATCGCGGTGAGCTGATCGGTACAAAGAACGTGCCGTATGCGGCCTACCACGACGTGATGTACCGCATCGCCTTTCGTTGGGCCAAGCACCCTGCCCTCTACGCCTACGACATCATGAATGAACCCAACGGTGCGCTCGATTACTGGCCGACCGCAGCACAGCACGGCATCAATGGCGTGCGTACAGTGGACAAGGTCAAGCCCATCATTGTCGAAGGCAATGGTTGGGCGGAGGCAACCCGCTGGGCGCAATGGAACGATTCGCTGCTCAATCTGAAAGACCCGTCCGACAATCTGATTTTCTCAGCGCACACCTATTTCGATAACAACTCCGGTGGCACCTACGAGACCGTGGACGTCAGCACACTGGACCCCATGTATGGTGTGGCGCGCGTGAAGCCGTTCGTAGAGTGGCTGAAAAAGCATGGCAAGAAGGGTTATATCGGCGAGTTTGGCGTCCCGGACAATGATCCTCGCTGGCTGGTACTGATGGACAACATGTTGGCCTACCTCAGACAGAACTGTATCCCGGCAACCTATTGGGCGGCAGGTCCTGGCTGGGGTAACTACAACCTGGCGGTTGAGCCCGTGAATGGACAGGAACGCCCGCAATGGCCGACGCTCAAGAAATACCTGAGCACACCTAGTCAGTGCATACAAATAGGCCCGAATTGATCGGGCCTATGGAAATGGGGCCTGCTTGAGGCCCCATTGGCTTACTTGGGCATCGTTTTCGAGGTCACGTACTTGCTCAGGACTTCATTGTCATCCAGCGCATGAACGTCGGAGGCGACCCACAATTTACGCTCGATCCCCTGGGCAATCAGATGTGCGACAGCCGCTTCGATAGCCGACAGCACACAAAGCTGAGCCGGCTCGTTGGTGGTATAGCCAGACTCTGCCTCTAGTAGCTTCTTGAACTCGACGAACTTGTAGACATCCGCCGAGCGACCAATCGAGAAGATGGTCTTGGATGTCATCACGTTGGCCAATACCTGTCCGCCACGTACATCGATGGCGCGCAGATTGACCGTCACCTGATCGACCCGGTATTCCTGGGACGCACCGATTCCCAGATAGCGAGCGCCTTCGCCGCCGCTGCGAATATTGGTGTCGTAGGCAACGATGCCACCCTCCAGCAGGATATTGGCTGCCTGCAGTGAAGGGAGCGGCTGCTGAATGTTTTGTGGCGTGTTGGGCTTGCTCTGGGTCGCCCGGATGATCTTGCGCTCGGTCAGAATGTTCTGCAGCCCCTCACGTTCCAGCACCACGAACCAGCCGCTGGCCTGGAGTGCATCGACCAACATGCTGGCGCCACCCTGGGTGACGGCGGTAGAGAACGAGCTGGCCGGGCTGGGCTTGTACTGGCCGGTCTGGTCACGGAACCCATAGACGGCCGCAACAAGCTTGCCTCGCGGTGCTGGCAGATTCAGCAGATCGTAATAGGTAGAAGCCCGTGGGGTCAGTGTAGGTTGGGCATTTTGTTCGGCGGGCATGGGGTCACGCACAGAACATCCCTGCATCAGCATCGCGCACAGCAACGCTGACGACATCATGAGTCGTTTCATAATGGCTATTCCTGGTTTAGCGTGCCGCTTAGTAAGTCGTTCCGGCCAATCCGTTTACGGCAATCTCAGAGACCTCGCCTGTCACCCGATCCGTAATATGGATGACCAGCTGCCCTGTTTCGTCATTGAGAATATTGACGATGAAATCATCCGTTGTAACGCTGCCTGCCTTGCCGTTACGGGCATTAGTCAATACCTGCGAAAGCAAACTCGATTGAAGCTGGCTGGTGAAACGCTGAATAGCGGACATACTGCTGGATGACGTGGCATCGGGATCATCATAGTCATTCTGGGCCTGCGCGTTACCGAGCAGATACGAGCCGTTCAACGGGCTGCCGCCAAAAGCAGGGTTCTTGGGGGTATAGACCAGTTCAGTGGCCTGGAGCGACGAGACGGAACCTAGCAATAGCAGCCCTAGCATCGTTGCTGAATGTACGTTCTTATTCTTCATAGCTCGTCTCTGTCCATGTCGAAGGTGTCATATAAAAGATTTTCCAGTTTTTGTTTAGCGACTGTGTCCTTGACCATGTCCGCCGCTGCATAGGCCGTGCCTTTGAGCTCCGAGACATTAGGCTGGATGAACTGTCGGTAAACCACTCGCTGGTCATGCTCCACCCAGACCAAACTTCCCCAACGCGCAGAAGGCCTCTCGCGTACTACCAAGTTGAAATCCAGTTGGCTGGTATCGACCAACCGATCGCTGAAATAGCGATAAAAGTCGTGACCGAAGCGGGAGATCGTGTTGTCGACGATAAAGCCCTGGATATTCTCCTCATCATCGGCAGCCTGTGCCGACATCAGCATCATCATCCCCAGCAGTCCGACGCCCCAGCGCTTCATTGCGTTAATGTCCTTTACTCTTTTCGTAAAACTTCAGCGCGGCCTCTGCACGATTGGAGGCGCCAATCTTGCGAAGCAGGTTATGAATATGACTCTTGATGGTGTGTGTACTCAGGCAGAGCTGATGGGCAATCTCCGCGTTTGAATAACCCTTGCCAACCAGGCTCAGGATCTCACGCTCGCGCCCGGTCAGGTCCACCGCCTCCTCTTCCAGTGTCTGCATCCGCCGATAGCGCTCGATCAGACGCTCCATGACATCACGTGGCAACCAGTCCCGTCCCATCAGCAGGGCTTGTATGCCATTGAGCAAAAGCTCTCGGGAGGTATGGGTGTAGAAGATTCCCTTGATCTCGGGATGCTTTTCGATGAGCTGCTGCGCCTGCTCATCCGAGGTATTGACCAGCGCAACCGGTGCCTGACCAATCAACTGATCCAGCACAGCCGAGCACTGCTCGAATGCGACACTACCGACATCCAGCAGCCACAGAGATGCCCTGGCCTTTTCCAATCCATTGAAGTCACCCACGCATAACTCGAATTCCGTCTGCTGATTGAGAAAGTGCTGGAACAACTGCCCCAACAACTGATTCTTGGTCAGTAGTTTGACGGTAAGTGGCGGGCGGCCTGTTGCCATAATGGCGTCTGCTGAACTCAACTTTAAGCCTCGGTTATTCTTAATGTCGGTAGGCTATCCAACGATCTTGCGATCACAAACAAAAAAGCCCCTGAAACCATTTCGCCTCAAACAAATGAGAAATTAAACACAGCGATATATTGAGATTCTTTTGGCATCACTCCCTGATGACGATTGAATATTCAGCAGGCTGGATTGAAACAACAGAATTCTCAAGAACCAACGTGAACACTTTATGAAACAGGACTGTATTCACGTAACGAGATACATCAGGAAAAGACTTCTCTTTCCAACTTAGGTAATAGATCACCTGCTGCACCAATCAACGTCCAGTCATCGGAATGTACTCCTGAAACCGGCTGTGGATTGATATGAACGACCGCGGCATCGGCATCACGCGCAATATGAGGCATCTGAGCGGCCGGGTAGACCACACCGGATGTACCGACGGAAAATAGGACATCACACTGGGCTGCCGCATCAAATGCCTGCTGCAAGGCCTGTACCGGTAACGACTCGCCAAACCAGACGACGCCCGGCCTAATAAAGCCATTACACCTGGAACAGCGTGGCGGTTCGACACGACGACCTTGATCTGGTTCAACCGGTATTTCACGCTCGAACGAATAGCCGGTGCCGCAGGCAAAACAGCGCGGCTGATGCAGGCTGCCATGCAGGTGCAGTACATCGGCACTCCCGGCACGCTCGTGCAGATCATCGACATTCTGGGTAACGACGGTAGCGCGTGGAAAGTGCTGGGCCAGACGGGCAATGGCAAGATGGGCCGGATTGGGCTGAGCATTCAGCACCTTCATACGACGCCATTCGTACCATCCCCAGACGAGGGCCGGATCCGCCTCAAAGGCTTCGGGGGTTGCCAGTTCGGTGGCATCGAACGTTGCCCAGAGTCCGGTCTGTGCATCTCGAAAGGTGGGAATGCCGCTTTCGGCCGATACGCCTGCACCGGTAAAGAACACCACGTGCTGTGCATCGCGAATACAGTGTTTCAGCGCTTCATCTAACGCCAGGGACGTAGAGGATGGGGTTTGGCTCATAACATCTGTTCCAATCTTTCCATGAGTGGGCCGATCCTGCTTTTATAAAGAGGCCTTTCCGGTCTTTTTTCACCAGGAGTCCTATTGGTGAATAAAACGGTCTTGTCTGAATATGAAATGCTTATCCAGTTGTAGCCAATTAATATGAATTTGCCAGTTGAAACGTAACCAGTTTTTGCGGCAGGCGCTACCTTTTTAATGGGAAGTGCATGCCAGAGCACTTGTGTAAATACGCTACACAATTGCTCAAAGTTCTCATTTTTCTTTTACCAACAGATACCTTATCGTTTTCAAACTCGACCGACGGTGCCGCCACTCATCGTATTTCGACAAGAGCGGGTTCACTCGCTGCGCTACATGCCGATAATCCGGAAGTTCCCTTCGAGCGAGAGTATTTTTCTCTTGCTGACGTTTCGCCTCACCGGAATCGCCATGAAGAAATCCTTTTTTAGTAAGCATCGTTTCACTGTTATTCCCGCGCTGGCCTTGGCTGCAGTAATTGCTGGCAGTATCGGTTATTGGAGCTTGACGTCTGGTCAGGCAACTGTCAGCACAGCAGCCCCCGGCTCGGTTCAAGCGATGCTTGATACGGTCCGCACGGCACCACAACCGTGGACAGACCATCCGCAGGACTTGTCCGTTCTGGTCAACGACATGCGCAGCAACGCCATTGCAGGTGCTGTGATTGGCGAAAAAGCGGTGTATATCACTACCACGGCCAATGCTCACTACACGGTAGCCGATCCGTCTGGCCGGGTCGGCGATCTGGTTTTGCGTGACTACTCGAACCGTGGCGAGACCCTGTTCCCGGTTGCGACCTTTGCCGAATCGGCTGAGCGCAGTCCGGTCATGGAAAGCCTGTTGGCCAACCTGCCCACCTATCTGCTGCTGCTTCTGCTGGCCGTACCGCTGGCGTTCCGCGCTATGAGCCCTTTCAAGATCCAGCGCAAGGGCACGAATGTTTCCTTCGAGGATGTCGTTGGGGCCCATGAAGCTAAGCGTGCACTGGAGGACATCACTACCTGCCTGCGTAACCCTGCCGCCTTCTCGGCACTGGGCGCACGTCCGCCAAAGGGTGTCTTGCTGACTGGTGAGCCGGGCACAGGAAAAACCCAGCTGGCCAAGGCACTGGCTACGGAATGCAACGCGCATTTCATCCAGGTGACGGGCAGTGATTTCTCCTCGATGTTCTTTGGAGTGGGCATTCAGAAAGTGAAGTCTCTGTTCCGTACAGCGCGCAAGAAGGCACCGTGCATCATCTTCATCGACGAGATCGACGGTATTGGCAAGCGTGCCGAGCAGTCCCGCTCAAGCGACGCGGAAGCCAACCGCATCATCAACCAGTTCCTGACCGAGATGGACGGCTTCGATGGTTCCAGCGGCGTGCTTGTCCTGGGTGCGACCAACTTTGCCAACTCGCTGGACCCGGCACTAGTGCGTGAAGGCCGCTTCGACCGGACCATTGCGGTCGGCCTGCCAACCCTGGAGGACCGTATCGAGCTTTTCCGCCTGTACGCCAAGAAAATTCAGGTGCAGGGTGATCTGGATTTCGAGGCCCTCTCCCGTAACACCGTTGGCCTGACACCTGCTGCCATTGCCTACATTGCCAACCATGCGGCGCTGCTGGCAGCACGTGAGAACTGCACTCAGGTCAGCATGAGCCACTTTGTGGATGCGATCGAGACCTGCCGTATCGGTGAGCAGCCTACTGCTGTCACGCCGCTGAGCGATACCGAGCGGACCCGTATTGCCGTACACGAAGCCGGCCATGCCCTGGTAGCAGCGGCGCTCAACACTGGGCGTGTCGAGAAGGTGACCATCCTGCCCCGTGGCCAGGCCCTGGGTGTGACACTGGTAACACCGGTGGAAGACAAGCGTCTGCATCTGGAGTCTGAACTCAAGGCTCGTATCCAGATGCTGCTCGCCGGCCGCTGTGCCGAACAGATCTACTTCCATGAAGTATCTTCGGGCGCGGCCCAGGACCTGCAGGAAGCCTCCAAGCTGGCCCTGTCGATGGTGGGTTCATTGGGTATGGGACCGAAAGGTTCGCTGATCAGCATTCAGGCACTGCGTGATGCCGGCATTGAATACGATGCAAATATGTCCATCGAGGCCGCAGATGAGCTCCTGCATCGCCTGAACGATCAATGCATGGCCCTGTTGCAGCGCCTGCGTCCGGCCCTGGACAGCATTACCCAAGGTCTGCTCGAGCACGAGACGATCCCGGGCGAGGATGTCATGCAGGCTCTGGCTGCCCATGGCGGTAGCGAGGCAGTCAAGGCACTCAATCGCGCCATCAAGGCCGATCCCGAGCGTGCCCAGAACGCAGCCATGAGCGGTTGGACGCTGGACTAATTTCCGCCGCAGCTCTCGCTGATCCCAAAAGCCCGTGGTGAACACCGCGGGCTTTTTTATTGGGAAAAATCTGCAATTTCTTACCGTAGAAAGCAAAACCGTCTGCCTTTCGCCGATAGTCTGAATTGACAAAGTAACAAAGGAACGTTACATAATATTTCTAGTTGTATGACGACGTATGACACAACAATCATAACAAATGGATATGTAGCGCTATGGCCCTCGCAGCGATTACACCTATTCGAAACCGTGTGGCACCGACTACTTATCGCGCAGAGGTAAACCCGCCTGCTAGCGCGGTTGTAAGCCTGTTGACAGGCCTACATCTGTCACGCTTGCTTGGCATCACCTGCAGGTCCGGCGTCAAATCAAAGACGTCATACATCCGCCTCTTGAATTCATCGTGCCGCATGCACGCTTCCTCCGATCCGCATCATTTCGTTATTCGTTGGCCGGGTTTAAGCCCCTTTATGGCGATATCACGCCGAACGCTTCGAGCCCGTTGCTCGCCTTGTGTGTCCTGTTTCGAACGCAGCATTTGATTACACATTGCGGCGTTTCAACGCTTTAGCCCTGCCCTGCAGCACAGCTCAACCATTAAGAACAATTAAAGGTGTGTCATGAAAATAAAAGGAATCCGCTGGTGGATGGTCGCCCTTGTCACGGGCGGTCTGATCGTCAACTACCTGGCCCGTAATACCTTGTCGGTGGCAGCGCCCACCATGATGAAAGAGCTCGATTTTGGCGCCGAAGAGTATTCTCACATCGTAATCGCCTGGCAGCTCTGCTATGCCTTCATGCAGCCTATTGCAGGCTACTTGCTGGATGCCATTGGTACCAAGTTGGGCTTTGCGATTTTCGCCATTGCCTGGTCGGTGGCGTGCGCAGCAGCGGCCATGGCCAACGGTTGGCAAGGGCTTGCGTTTTTCCGGGGCCTACTGGGGCTGACAGAAGCGGCCGGTATCCCCGCAGGGGTGAAGGCTACCTCCGAGTGGTTCCCAGCCAAGGAACGTTCGGTCGCCATTGGCTGGTTCAACATCGGCTCATCGGTAGGCGCCCTGCTGGCACCGCCGCTGGTGGTCTGGGCCATCCTGCAGAGCGGCTGGGAGCTGGCGTTCCTGATCGTGGGCGTGCTCGGCATTGTATGGAGCGCCCTGTGGCTGGTGTTCTACAAACATCCGCGTCAGCAGCAACTGCTGTCCGACACCGAGCGGGACTACATTCTTTCGGGCCAGGAAGCCCAGCACAAGGATGAAACGCCTGCCAAAGCCAATTGGAAAAAGATTCTGACCAGCCGTAACTTCTTCGCCATTGGAGCGGCGCGCGTTCTATCCGAGCCGGCCTGGCAGACCTTCAACGCCTGGATTCCGCTGTACATGATGACCGAACGTCACATGAACATTAAGGAAGTGGCTCTGTTTGCCTGGCTTCCCTTCCTGGCGGCAGACATCGGTTGCGTGCTGGGCGGTTACATGAGCCCCTTCTTCCATAAGCACCTCAAGGTCTCGCTGTTCACCTCGCGCAAGATCGTACTGATGCTGGGTGCCTTCTGCATGATCGCACCAGCCTGTACTGGCCTTGTGGCGAGCCCGTACACTGCGATTGCCCTGCTCTGCATCGGTGGCTTTGCCCATCAGACGCTTTCAGGAGCGCTGTACTCGGTGACTGCTGACGCATTCGGCAAGAATGAAGTGGCGACGGCTACCGGCATGGGCGGCATGTTCGGCTACCTGGGCGCCGCGGCGTTCACGTTTGTCTTCGGCGTGCTGGTGACCAAGGTAGGCTACAGCCCACTGTTTATCGTGCTAGCCATTTTCGACATCGTGGCGGCGTTGATCGTCTGGAACGTGGCAACCGACCGCTCTCACCTGACCGACACGCAGCCGGCTAATGCGAACCAGACACTCACTGGCGCCGAACCAGCCAAGAGCTGAGCCTGCTCCTGAATGGAAAAGCGCGGCCTGTGCCGCGCTTTTTTATACCTCTCGTTCCTGAAACACCGACTCCCCCTCAAGGGAAATCAGGTTCAGTTCAAGGTCCGCCCGCTCTGCCCACTGCTCATCGATCTCGGCTTTGACGGACACACCCAACGCACGGAAATCGTTGACCTGCTTGACCAGGTTGCCCTGCCCGCTAACGAGCTGCCCGCAGGCCTTGTGATAAGCCTCCTGGGCTTTTTCCAGGCTCTTGCCAATACCGTCCATGCTTCCCAGAAAGGTCCGTAGCTTGTCGTATACCCTGCTGGCACGGTCAGCCAGTTCGGCGGTGTGCCGGCTCTGGTCTTCGAAGCGCCAGAGCTGCCGGACAATATTGAGGCTGGTTAGCAGAGTGGTCGGGGTTGCGACCAGCACATTCTGTTCGATGGCCCGCTGGAATAAGGTCTCGTCTGCCTTGAGGGCCTCGACAAATGCCGACTCGATGGGTACGAACATGAAAACCATCTCGGGTGCATTGAGTCCCGGCAGCTTGAAATACTCACGATCCGATAGCTCGCGGATGCGCTCTCCTACCGCGCGCACGTGTTCTGCCAGAGCGATCCGGCGCTCGGCCTCATCTTCACAATTGATGTAGCGGGTATAGGCGTTGAGCGAGACCTTGGCATCAATGATGAGGTGCTTGTTCTGGGGCAGATACACCAGGACGTCCGGCCGACGACGACCTGTCTCGGTGGTAAAGCTGACCTCACGCATGAAATCGGTGCCCTGACGCAAACCGGAGCGCTCCAGCACGTTTTCAAGAATCAGCTCACCCCAGTTGCCCTGAGCTTTCTTCTGGCCTTTCAGGGCGGTCGCCAGCTCATGGGCCTCCTGCGTGATCTGCCGATTAAGCTCTTTTAGATCGAACAGCTGCTGTGCCAGAGCGGCCTGCTGCTGGGTGTCCTTGTGGTGGATATCTTCAACCTTGTGGCGGAACGCTTCGATCTGCTCGCGAAACGGCTTGAGCAATGCATCCAGCGACTGCTGGCTGTGCTGGGAAAAGGTCTGCCCCTTCGTCTCGAAGATCTGGCTGGCCAGTTGCTCGAATTCGGCCTTGAGTTGCTCGCGGCTTTCCTTCAGGAGCTGAGTCTGCTCAAGGAAATGCTGTTCCTTTTGCTCAAGCGTGGTCCGCAAGGTGGCATGGTCTTCCACCAGTTGGGCGTGCCGTGTCTGCATCTCTCGGAGCATCTGCTGCTCACGGCTCTGCTGGGTGCGCTGCTCGGCAAGCTGTTGCTGCAGGCCGTCCAGCTGCGCGCGCGCCGCTTCAGCCGCGGCACGGTGATCCGACATCTCTAACTGCGCCTGACGCGCCTGACCACGCAGCTCCGTCTCGCTTTGCCGAAGCATCTCGATCTGCTCTTTCAGCTGCTTTATGCGGTCACGCTCGGCATTCAGCTCAACCGCCTGCCGACTGTTGGCCACTTCCAACCGCTGGGCCTCACTGCGCTCTGCCTCGATCAGTTCCTGGGTTTCCTGAAGGCGCGCCTGCAAACCTTGCTGCTGTCTGACCAGCAACGCTGCCGTGACGCCCCACCCCAGCAGAGCCGCCAGCGGCAACACCAGGGAGATCAGGTTCAGCGAATTCATAGCCAGCCTCACGACGGATACATCAAAGCTCGCACCTTATGTGGGCCGGATGAGCCCGTCCAGTGCCTACGGCCCGGTTTTAGCGCGAAAGGATTATTTGTAGAACAGCCTGGTAGCATTTGTACCGCCAGCCGCCACGTCAGCGATAACTCCCAAGCCTGCCCCACCCAACCTGCAACGCATACAGATTGGGTAAGGCGCTCCACGCCGAGGCCAAGGCCGATACGTTTTACATATGAACGGGCTTACATCAGCATCAACCCACTCAAGCGCCTGACCCGGCGGGACACCGCCTCTTCAAAAACGCCTGTTTTAGATTCGATCAAGCTGAACCAGTCCCGGGCCCGGGTGATACCGGTATAGATCAGCTCCTTGGTCAGCACTGGGCTGATCGTATCCGGCAGGATCAGCGCCGTATGCGCGAACTCGGAGCCCTGGGACTTGTGTACTGTCATGGCAAACACGGTTTCCACGGCAGATAACCGGCTCGGCAAAATGAAGCGCAGGCCGCCGCTACCGTCGTTGCGCGGGAAGGCCACACGAATTGCCTTGCCTGATCGATTGGCAGGCTCTGGCATACATAAGGCAATGCCGATATCGCCATTCATGAGGTTCAGGCTGTAGTCATTCTTGGTCACGAGCACCGGGCGCCCTTCGTACCAGCCCTGGTCCTGGCTGATAAGCCCGGCACTGAGCAACGACTTGGCGATCCGCTGGTTAAGTCCCTCCACACCCCACGGTCCTTTACGTACTGCACAGAGTAGTTGGAACTCATCGAAGGCATCCAGCACGTCCTTAGCCCAGACTTCCCAGACAGGATCATCCATTGGCAGGTCGTAACTGGGCCGAAGCGCCTGCATCATACTCAGATAATGCCGGTAGCCGTGGGGCCCCTTGGGTGAGTGACCATCCAGCACTAGCTTTTCCAGTGCCCTGTCTTCGGCATCGCGCAGCCGCAGGCAGAACAGGTCATCGTAGGTCTTTTTGACCAGCAGCTCACGTGCACCGCTGGCCTCCTGAAGATTTACCCGGCGCGCCAGCTGGCCGATACCGCTGCTGGAATTGAACCGGCGGGAATGACGTAGCATGACGACCTGCTGTGCCAGGGCATGATGCTCCTCGTGACCATCTTCCAGCGATTCGTCGCTCAGGCACTCCCCGCAGATTTCCTCTAGCCACGCGCGAGTTTCCGGTGTGTAGTAGCCCAGCTCGGCATCACGGCACAGATCGCCCAGCACAGCGCCCGCCTCGACCGAGGCCAACTGGTCCTTATCGCCTAGCAAGATCAGCCGCGCATGTTGTGGCAGCGCATCGAGCAGACAGGCCATCATCTCCAGGTCGATCATGGAGGCCTCATCCACCACCAGCACATCCAATGGCAGCGGGTTACTGACATGATGGCGGAAGTGACGGGTATCCGGGCGACTGCCAAGCAGCCGATGCACCGTAGTAACGTCCACGGGAATATGCGGCCGAACGGTCTCGCTTACACCCAGCGACTGCACCTGCCGCCCGATGGATTCGGTCAGCCGTGCGGCGGCCTTACCTGTGGGTGCGGCCAGGCGGATACGCATGGGC
The DNA here is from genome assembly GCF_002364655.1 of Pseudomonas sp. UBA3149. Taxonomy (NCBI): domain Bacteria; kingdom Pseudomonadati; phylum Pseudomonadota; class Gammaproteobacteria; order Pseudomonadales; family Pseudomonadaceae; genus Pseudomonas; species Pseudomonas sp. UBA3149. The sequence goes on along the minus strand of NZ_DEYV01000005.1, from coordinate 265,446 downwards.
GTTCCCTTCTCGACAGCCGGAGCCTGAAGCAGCGCAAGAAGCCGGACAACTGTAGTGGTCTTACCGGTACCCGGACCGCCGGTGATGATGCTGAACGCGCCTCGCGCCGCCAGGGCACAGGCCAGCTTCTGCCAGTCGGTCACGCTCTTGCCATCGATCAATGGACGCTCGGGAAACAGCGCAGCCAAGCGTGTGCAAAGGTCATCCGGCACAGACCCCAGGCCAGAGAGACGCAGCCGCAGGCATTCGCTGACACGGCGCTCATAGCTCCAGTAGCGGCGCAGATATAACCGCTGGCCATCAAGCACCAGTGGACAGTCATCCACTTGACCAATAGCCACGATGGGGCTGCTCTCTAATGCATTCAGCCAATACGTTACGTTGAGAGCTGTCAGTACCTCGGAAGGCAGCAGCACCGGCTGCCGATCTTCATCACCTTCCGGTGGCAACGACAGGGCCATGTCTGGGTTGCCCAGGGTTTCGGCTAGATCCAGACACACATGCCCATGGCCCAGCTGATGGCTGGTCAACGCCGCTGCCAGCATCACGCTCGGGTGGCTCTGCCCGTCGAGCTCATAAAGAAAGGATACAAAGGCGCGGTCCAGCGGCCTAAGCCACCCTCGCTCAACCCAGCGGTCCAACAGCAAAAACAGATCCGCCATACGCTCAAGCGGCCGGAAGTCCGGTGTATGGGACGCCGGTGCAGTAGCTGTCTTGACTGGCGCAGCGGCTGCACTGTCGGGTGCAGGCTCGTCGGCAAAAGCCATATCGAATAAGGAGAGCTGTTCTTGAGTCATGCGTGTTCCCCGGTCAGTTGAGGACTTCCCTGAAAGCACAGGTCGAGCTCTTCGATCAGCTCACGCGGTGGCCGAGTAAAGAACACGCCCTTGCTGGCAGCACGACTGCCCCGCAGGAAAAGATAAAGAGCGCCGCCCATGTGACGGTCGTAATCGTAATCTGGAAGACGCGCCTTAAGCTGGCGATGCAGCGCCAGCATATAAATGACGTACTGAAGGTCATAGCGATGCTCTAGCACAGCGCCCGCCATGGCCTCCTGGGTATAAGCGGTATCATCGGCGCCCAACCAGTTGGACTTATAGTCCGCTACGTAATAGCGACCCTCATGCTCGAACGTCAGGTCAACGAATCCTTTAAACATGCCGTTAAGCAGGCTTCGCTCAACCGAGGGCCGTGGCTTGCCTGGCATGACATAGCGACGAACCCGCTGATCGAGGGCCTCCGCCTCCAGCCGATGGGTGGAGAACCAGAACTCCATTTCGATCTGGTAGTGCGTGAGCTGGGCCAGCGCGACGGACGAGTTTGTGGAGCCGAGTGGCAGACGCCTCGTCAGTAGCTCTTTTAACCAATCACTCAAAGTAGCGATCCACCCCTCCCACCCACGCCGGTTACAACGGCGGGCTACAGTGTCTTCAATCAGCGCGGGCTGCTCAGCAATACTCGCAAAGCCTTCGTTACCTGCCCACTCCAACAGGCCGTGCAAAAACGTACCCGGCCCCGGACCGCGGGGAAAGCGGTGCAAGTCGACTCCGCTGCTAGCTGTGGCGGGCTGGGCGTCATCGTCCAGGCGGTCATCGTCGAACAGTTTTTGTGCTTCCGGGCTTTCCGGTGACAGGTCGGTATGCAGAACGGCGGTCTCTGCCTCGTCAGTCAGCTCGCCGATGCGCAACGCACTATAAGAGGCAATCCACCAATGCTCCGCGACTACGCGCCGTGGCTGGCAGGCCTTGAGTTCAGGCCGCACCTCTTCGCGAGGCGCGAAGCGTGCAGTGGTGATTTCCGGCAGCGGCCCCACCGAGATGGCCGGCAGTTTACCTGTCATCTCTTCCAACATGCCCGCCAACACACCCGAGGACGACAGCACCTCTCCTCCGGTCGTGAGATATCCCAAGGCGCAGCGGTGGAAAGCCGACTCCTTGCTCTGCCCGCGCTTAAGGTCAGCCACGCCCATCCAGCAGGCGTGTTGTGCACGTGTCAGGGCAACGTACAGCAGGCGCAGATCCTCGGCCAGACGCTCTTCATCTGCGGCTATGATCACCTCGGCATCCGGCGTCAGGGTCATCTTGGGTGTGCCGTCGAGGTCGTGATAACGCACCGGAATACGGCTGCCGTCCACTGGACGGAACGAGCAGATAAAGGGCAGGAAGACCAGTGGATACTCCAAGCCTTTGGACTTGTGAATGGTAACAACCTTGACCAGTGCCTCATCACTTTCAAGGCGCAGGATCTGCTCCTCGGCAGTATGGCCTTCGGTAAGGTGCTCCGCCAGATAGCGAATCAGGGCCTGCTCACCATCCAGCTCGGTCGCCACTTGTTGCAGAAGCTCCGCCAGATGCAGGAGGTTGGTCAGTACACGCTCACCGTCAACCCGTGCCATTAGTGTTTGCGGCAACTGAAAGTCATGCAGAAAACGGCGCAACATGGGTAGCACGCCCTGGGTACGCCAGAGGGTCCGGTAGTGGCGGAACTGCATGACCCGTGACTCCCAGGCGCGCTCGTCGTGGTTAAGCCTGTCCAGCTCGGCCAGCGGCAGGTCCAGCGTGATACTGGCCAGCCCGGCACGGAGCACACGATCGACATCCGGCTCGGCGCACGCACGCAGCCAGGAGAGTAGGCAGTGTGCTTCCTGAGAGTTGAAGACCGAGTCTTTGTCCGACAAATAAACGCTACGTACCCCACGGGCCGCTAGCTGACTGCGAATAGCCTGGGCCTCGATGCCGTCCCGCACCAGCACGGCGATATCCGCCGGGCGTAATCCACGTAGGCCTTTTTCCGGGTGCTCGAAACCGGCCTTGTCCTGCTGCCCCAGATTGAGCAGGCGCACGATCTCGCTGGCCGCCACCTGCGCCAGTTGTGCAAGGTAAGCGGTTTTGGAAATCGGCTCGGTCTCGCTGGGGTGCCAGAGGGTGAGCGCCGGGATGCCCTGCCCCTCGGCCACCAAGCGCTCCTTGCGACCTTGCGCCCTGACGGGATGGAACGGCAATGGATTTTCATCGTCCTTGCGGAACAGGAAGGCACCGCGCCCTTCCTCATGCTGCTCGGCCTGCTCGAATACTTGGTTGACGGCAGCCACCATGGCCTCGCTGGAGCGATAGTTGGTATCCAACGTATGCAGGCGTCCTTCGGTGGAATAGCGTGCCTTCAGGTAGGTATAGATGTCCGCGCCGCGAAAGGCATAAATGGCCTGTTTCGGGTCTCCAATCAGGAACAGCCCGATATCCTGCCGGTTATCCTGTATCCGGTAGATCGTCTCGAAGATGCGGTACTGCACCGGATCGGTGTCCTGGAATTCGTCGATCAGGGCCACCGGAAACTGTTCGCGGATCAGTTCAGCCAGACGCTCTCCTGCCCCGTCACTTTGCAGGGCAACGTCCAGACGGGCCAGGAGGTCATCGAAGCCCATTTCCGCACGGCGGCGCTTTTCCAGAATGAAGCGCTGCTTGATCCAGTGCGCGGCGTGTTGCAGGAGTTCAACGTCCGGTTTGGGCAGGCTGTCCAATGCGGCCTTAAGCCTGTTCATTTCTGCCAGCGCGGGATGGTCCGGGGCAGTCGCCTTGGTCCAGACCTCGGCAAAGCCCTCGGGTGTGAAACGCTCGAAGCCTTTGCCGATATCAAGCAGCTCAGCGGATTCATCCTGCGCCCAGGCGGTGATCTTTTCGCACCAGGGGACATACCACTGCGCCTTGAGCTTGCGCCCATCCACCACTTTGCGGGCACAGGCGTCGTCACACAACAGGCGCAGCTCTTCAGCCCAGGCCGCCCAGGGTGCCTTTAGCGCCTTGAGCAGTCCTCGCTTGCGCCTCAGGCACTCATCGATCAGCGTGCCCGGCTCCTGGTCGGCAATACCTTGCGTCTCGCCCACGATCAGCTCGCGTACGGATTCTGCCAACTGGTCAGGGCTGACCCAATGCTCGCGCACCCAGGCCAGTGATTCACCGTCCAGGGTGTAGCAGAACCGCCGCCAGTAATCCCGAACGACCTCAGCCAATAGCTCGCTGTGGTCTGTCTCCAGGGTCTGATTGAACAGGCTGCCGCTGTCGAACGCATGCTCGCGCAGCATGCGCTGACACCAACTGTGAATGGTGGAAACGGCAGATTCGTCCATCCATTGTGCGGCCATTTCCAGCTTGCGTGCGCAGCCAGGCCACTGCTCTTCAGAAAAATCAGCCCGTAGCGCTTCGATCAACGCGTCGGGCGCATTAATCTCGCCACGAAAATAGCGGGCGGCCTCGAACAGGCGCGCACGGATTCGATCGCGCAGTTCACGAGTGGCTGCGTCGGTAAAGGTCACGACCAGAATTTGCGGTGGCAGCAGCTCGCGGCTAAAGCGGGTGTCTTCGTCGCCGTGCCCGAGAACCAGGCGCACATACAGCGCGGAGATGGTGAACGTCTTGCCGGTGCCTGCGCTCGCCTCGATCAGTTGGCTACCGCGCAAGGGGAAGCGCAACGCAAGCGGCCGGTCCTGTTGTGCAGTCATGCGGCGGCTCCTTGTGCTGGCTGCTCATACCAACCTGCCTCGAACATTGGACGATACAAGGCATTACACCAACCCTCGAACTCCTCGCTGGCGGTCAGCCTAGCGAAGTCCGGGTATTGACGCATCAAGGCTGGGCTTTCAGCTCGCTCGCCCAGGCTGTTTACACCATCACCTTCATAGGCTTTACGAGCCGCCATTTGCGCCTTGACGGGGTCCTGCTCGGCATTGAGCCAGGCAAACGCCGTTTTTACCGCGACCGGCAGTGGACAATACATGCCACGCTGCCAAGCGAGCAAAAGATCACGTAGCGCAGCGGCGGCCTGAGCGGTTTCCAGCGGAGCGAGCATCAGGGTCTCATCGGTAGCCACCAAGGCTGTCGTAAGCGGCACACCACAGGCGGAGGCCGTCAGGTGCACGATCCACGGTCGGATCAGGCGATACCACTTACGTGTTTTGGCCGAACCGATTTCATTCGGAACAGGTGTAATTGCAATCAGGCTGCCATCCGAGCGGCGACGTAACCGCTCAAGCCAACCCTCCAGGCGTAGACCCTTGTGTTCGAAGCTGAGCGGCTGTGCACCTGCCACCTCTTCCGGCCACGCCACCAGCAGGCCGGTATGGCGTTCAAGCAAGTCAGGCAGTGGCTGGATCAGCTCCTGCTGCATCAGCTCACCAAAGCCTGCCAGTGGCAAGAGACCGCTGCGCTGCAACCGCTGCCCTTGGGCACGCAGCGCCTCTTCGGCGCGTTCCGGTGCCTTCAAGGCGGCATCAAGCAGGCTTTCGCTCAAGGCATACCGGGTCAGGCCGTCGAGTACAAAGGGTTCCTTGTCCTGGGTCGGAATGGCAATTTCTTCGAAATGCACCTTGAGCCGCTGGGAGAAGAAATGCCGCACCGGATGGCGCAGAAAATCCTGTAGCTGATTCAGGCTCAGCGGCTCGTCCTGCTCATGGGGCGGAAGTATGGGTTCCTGGCCTCGCGACGGCTGCTTGTCGTGCACGGCAAGCCACTCGCGGGCATAGCTGAAAAAGCCCGGCTCGCCCTGAAAATAGCGGATGCTAAAGGGCTGTAGCGGATGCTCCTGAGTCAACGCCTCAAGCAAGCGCTCGCTCTCCTTACCCTTTTCCTTATCAGGACCCTCATCTATCAACGTCCAACCTGCGGCCAAATGATCACGCAACTGGCCTAGCAGAACGGAGGCCGGTCGCTCACTGTTGTCGCGAATGCTACGGCCAATCCAGCTGATATAGAGCTGATCACGGGCAGACAGCAGTGCTTCCAATAGCAGGTAGCGGTCGTCTTCACGGCGGGAGCGATCGCCGGGGCGATAGTCCTTGCCCATCAGGTCAAAGTCAAACGGCGGCTGGGCGCGTGGATAATCGCCATCGTTCATACCCAGGAGGCACACCACCCGGAATGGAATGGCACGCATGGGCATAAGGGTACAGAAATTCACTGCGCCTGCCAGAAAACGCTGGGACAGCTTGCCCTCATCCAACCCGGCGAGCCATGCCTCACGCACCACCGTAAGCGGCAACGTTTCGTCCAACTGGACCGCCTCGCAGGTGTCCAACCAGTCTTCACGCAGCTGCTCCAGCTGGCCAAGCAAGTACTCGTCACGTTCGCTGGAAGACACGAAGAACGTGCGCAGCACCATTTGCAGACGCTCGCCCCATACTGCAGGAGTGGCAGGCTCGGCCAGCTCGTCATGGGCCTTGTCCAGCGCATCCATCAAGGTAACCAGCGGGCCGACCAGGGCAGCATCCAAGCCACCAATCTCGTCGAACGGCTCGATTTCATCCCGTGCCACGCCCTGCCCCACGGCATACCCCAGCAACATGCGCCGCAGACCGAAACGCCATGTGTTTTGGGTGAGATCATCAGGCAGATCCAGCCGTGCCCGCTGCCGGGCATCCAAACCCCAGCGGATACCGGCACCCTCGATCCAGCGATGCAGAGTCGTCAGGTCGGTGTCATTCAAGCCGAAGCGCTTGCGCAGGGCCGGGACGTCCAGCAGGTCAAGAATCTCGCTCACCGAAAAGCGGCTTTCCGGCAAACGCAGGAGATGTTCCAGTGCAATCAGCAGCGGATCACGACCACGCTGCCCCTGATCCGCTAACGTGAACGGAATGAAGCGCGGATCATGGCTGTCCAGCAGCCCGAACACGGCGCGAATGTGGGGCGCATAGCTGTCGATGTCCGGCACCATGACGATGACGTCCCGCGGACGCAACGTAGGGTCTTCCGAGAAGCGCGCCAGAAGCTGATCGTGGAGAATTTCCACCTCGCGCTGCGGGCTGTGAGCTATGTGGAAACGAATGGACTGATCTTTAGTGGGATTGACGGCCGGCCAACGCTCGCGGGTTTCACTCAAGGGGCGCAGATCGAGAATATCGTCCTGTAATTGGGCGAGCATGTGCTGGGGCTCGACCTCTTCAAACAGGTCGATCCGTCCGCCGTTTACATCATGGAACAGGCGACGGTAGCCGTCCGGCTCATCAAAACTATCCAGCAGGTTAATGTAGTCACGCCCCTGCTTGCCCCAGCTGGCCAGTAGTGGGTGGCCATGTTGATGCAGCTCGTCCGGATCAAGCGCAGTGGGCATGCCGGGCTTGCGCAGCTGCCGCTTGTATTCGTGGCGCAGCAAATCTTTGTCCGCCACGATGTCACCCCAGTGGTGGCGGCACGGGTTGTGAACACACAGCAACACCTGACTGAAGCGCGCCAAGGCGGCCAGGGCTTCCAGGAGCTGGGCGGGAACCGATGAGATGCCGAATACAACGACCCGCCGCGGCAGGTGCGAAGGGGCTTGTTCCAGCGCCTTCATGGTGCTGATGAAGCGTTGATGCACCCCCGCCCGGCTTTCCGCCATGCCGTCATCGCCCACATCCGCCAGCAAGGCACGCCACAGCTCTGCCTGCCATTGGCATATCGGCGGCAGCGGTACGGCGCCATCACGTAGCTTGTTCAGTTGATCCTTGCCATTGGCCCAGTCTTCCAGCCAGTCGGCGCGGTACACCTGATACTGATCATAGAGATCGGCTAGACGCTCTGCCAATTGGTAGCGCTTGCGCATGTCGCTGTCTTCATCGAGGAAGCGGCGCAGTGAGGCAAAGCTTGGACGTTCAAGCAAGCTGGGCAGCAGCCGCACCAGACGCCAGGTCAGCGGCGTACGATCCAGCGGGGAAGATGCTGGAACGGTATCGCGACCCAAGACCTGTCGGTACACCCGCCATAAGAAAGCCGACGGCAGCTGTACATCAATAGCCGCCGCAATGCCGCAGCCGCCTTCGCCATCCTCCGTCGGGTCTTCGGCCAGGGCCAGCTTGAGCCATTGGGCGATGCCGTTACTCTGCACGAGCACCTGCTCGTTTTCCAAAGGCGCGAGGGGATGATGGCGCATCCAGGCAACAGTCAGATTGCGCAGGTCCTCCAGACGATTGCCGTGAACGACCATAAAACCGGGCGTCAGATGAGCCGCGTCCTGCATGAATAAGCCTCTGGGTAGATCTGGAACTGCAAAAAAGGCGAAGCGTACGGAGATCACGGCTCAAGAGCCAGACCTGTTCAAAGCCACCGGTAAGGTTTTCGTGCTGAATAGCGCTTTCTTGACCTCAGCAATACCACGGCAGACGGGCATCTTACCGCTCGTCTGTTGAGCAGGCAGGGCCAGCCGGGCCAGCCCTGCCATCGACTCAAAGACGTATATCAACCCGGACCGGCTGAGGCCCGTACTGAGCGTCTACAAACGCGACCACACGCTCGCCGAGCCGCTGGAAGGTCAGGTCTATTTCCTGCTCGCCCAGGCGTAGCCGTTTCAGCTGAATACGGTCGATGCCAAACGGCAAGCGGGGTTGAGTGATCGTGACGCTTGCGGTGTGCCCATCGATCTCCACGCCCAGGCAAGCCTGTAGCAGCATAAATACCGAGCCGGCGGCCCACGCCTGGGGTAGACAGGCCACCGGATAGGCAATCGGCGCTTCGCCCGGCGCACGTTCGAAACCGCAGAAGAGCTCTGGCAAACGCATACCGAAATGGGCCGCGGCTTCAAACATGTTTCCGAGCAGACGTACCACCCCTTCCCGCTCACCGTAGCGCGCCATACCGGCGGCGCACAGGGCCACATCATGTGGCCAGACCGAGCCATTGTGATAGGACATGGGGTTGAACCGTACAGCGTCTGGCACCAGGGTCCGTACGCCCCATCCGGAATTGAAAGCGCGGGACAAAAGCTGTTGCGACACGGCCTGACCACGCGCCAGTTGAGGCAGCCCCGTAAACAAGAGGTGGCCTGCATTGGAGGCTCGAACCGCACATGCCTCGCCATGGCCATCCAGGGCCAGAGCATAGAACTGCCGACCCTCCAGCCAAAAATGCTTTTCCACCGCTGCCCGCAGATGCTCGGCCCGTGTGCGCCAGTGCGCGGCCTTGTCCTGCTCACCGAGCCATTCCGACAGTTCAGCCATGCTCAGATACGCCTTATAAGCATACCCTTGCACTTCAATCAGTGAGATCGGACCATCCGGTGTACGGCCATCGGCATGGAAAATCGAGTCATGGCTGTCCTTCCATCCCTGGTTGGCCAGACCACTCTCTTCTGCACGGGCATAACTGATGAACCCCTGTGCGTTACGCTCGGCATTACCCTCAACCCAGCGAATAGCCTCTTGCAGTGCGGGCCAGATTTCCTGGATGAATGCCCGGTCGCCCGTACGCCGAGCATAGGCTCCAGCCAGCATGACGAACAGCGGTGTGGTATCCACCCCGCCGTAATAGCGACCGAACGGCAGCTCGTTTAGCGCCGACATTTCGCCCTTGCGCGTCTCATGCATGATCTTGCCAGGCTCGGCATCCCGGAAGCTCGACGTTTCATGAGCCTGATGTTGCGCAAGATAAGACAGCACCCCGCGGGCCAGCTCAGGATTCAACCAGAGCACCTGATGCGCCGTGATGATCGCATCACGGCCGAACGGTGTTGAGTACCAGGGTACACCGGCGTAGGGATATGGCCCGCTAGGCAGCTCCGCTGTGAGCAGCGCCAGATCCGCACGGGACTTCTCCAGCCACGCCTGGAACAGACGGCCAGATGCCTTGACCTGAGCACCCCGCCGCTGTCGCCTGCGCATACTGCGCCGCGCTTGTGCAGCGGCCTGCCGATAACGTGCCCGCGAAGGCTGAGCCGGTTCTGGTCCAATGTCGATATACAGCTCCCAGCTTCCACGTCCTTCCAGAGCCACCCTGAACTGCGCGCCCTGCTCGCTTAACTCAACAGGCTGTTCGGAAAAACTGATGGCAGCACGGCGCGGCTGCTCATCGAGCCCAAGATACCGTAGCGTGACACTGCGCTCGGCCATCTGGGTATGCTCCTGCTCGCCCCGATGGCTACGCTGTTGTCCACGCACTTCAAACATGTCTCGGAAGTCCGCGCCAAACTCAAGCTCCAGCGGCACCTCAGTAGACAAGTCACTGTAGTTGGCCAGCAGGATGCGCTCATGCACATACCCCTTCCAGACAAAGCGCTTGCGTTCGATGTGAATCACGCCTTCGGGCGTCGTGCTTTCACCCAGCCGCGGCAACGGCTGGTTGGTCTGATGGGAGGTAAAGTAGACATTATCCTGACTGACCGACGCTGACAGCAGCGAGGGTCGCCTCCCCGCCACGGTCAATCGGTAACAGGACACGATGCGGGTATCGTTATGGAACAAGCCATCGTCCCGCCCACCCATGTCACCATAGGCATCTGCCACGACAAAAGTATCACCCTCCATGAGCACGAACAGGCGTTCGGGATGACGCGCCTGTTCGACCTCGCTTCCTTGCTGTGCTGACTGATCAGACATAAGGATTTCACCCATGGTCGTTACGCCGTTTGCTTGAAGTTGACTTCAGTGTTCCGATTGCCCGGCAGCTGCCGGTACAGTTCCAGATAGTGTCTGGCCATGGCCGTGGCGGAGAAGCGCTGCTCGAACACCTCGCGAACCCGACGTCGATCCAAGGTCAGGACCTGCCGCGCCGCCTCCACGGCCTGCTCTTCACTCGTTACGATATACCCGGTCACGCCCGGTTCCACGACTTCCGGCACCGAGCCACAGTGCCAGGCAATCACCGGCGTCCCGCAGGCCATGGCCTCGATCATCACCAGCCCGAACGGCTCAGGCCAGTCGATGAGAAAGAGCAGCGCCCGCGCGTTACCCAGAAATTCGGATTTTTCACTGTCACCAATTTCGCCAATGAACTCCACCAGCGGATCATCCAGAAGCGGCTTGATCTCCTGTTCGAAGTACTTGCGATCGGCGTTGTCCACCTTGGCCGCCAACTTGATGGGAACACCTGCCTGCCGTGCAATGGCAATCGCCCGATCAGGCCGTTTCTCTGGAGAAATGCGGCCCAGAAATGCCAAGTACCCTTCACCCATCTGCTCATGGAACCGGTACGTGGACGCATTCAGACCGTGGTGCACCGTGCCGTGCCAGTTGGCAAAAGCCAGTGGCGTGCGTTGATGGTGAGAAATGGACACCAGCGGAAACCGGTGCCAACGCCGGTAGGCTTCCGGCAATCCCTTGAGGTCGAGCCGCCCGTGGAGAGTAGTCAGAGTCCGCTCGGCCAAGGGCTCGAACAAGGGGAAATGCAGTAGATCCACATGAAAATGCAGGACATCAAACTCATCGGCCCGCTCCTGCAACGTGTGCAGCATACTCAAGTGACTGGCAATATCAGACTTGAGCGGTGCAGGGTCCAGTCGTAGCGCCCGCTCGCAACCGGGCACAAGTTGGGCTGATGTGCGGGAGTCAGCGGATGCAAACAGAGTGACTTCATGACCCAACTCGACCAGCGCATCGGTCAGGTGAGCCACCACTCTTTCCGTTCCGCCGTAGAGACTTGGCGGAACGGCCTCGTACAAGGGGGCAATCTGCGCGATCTTCATCAATTAATCTCCTTGAAAAAAGGATGAACAAGGCCAGAAAGGTGCGAATGTTCGCTGGCAAAAATGCCGCGGAAAAATGTAAGGATCAGCCGATAAATTTCAAGCGCTGCCGAGTGGCAAAAGCCGCTCTGCTGACCAATGCCTGGAACCTCCCTGCGTTCAGGCACTCCCTCGTAAACCAGTCGATTCAGGTAACAGCCATGAGCAACATAAAAGGCAAGGTCATTGTCATTACCGGTGCCAGCAGTGGCATTGGCGAAGCCACCGCACGGCTATTGAGTTCAGAGGGCGCGACGGTCGTCCTGGGTGCCCGTCGGCTGGATAAACTGAACGCCATTGCCGAGAGGCTGCGAACCGTTGGCGGTCGCGTTGAGGTGGTGCAGATGGATGTGGCCAAGCGGGATGACGTCGAGGCGCTTATCCAGGCAGCCATTACGGCCTTTGGGCGGGTCGATGTGATGATCAATAATGCGGGCATCATGCCCAACTCGCGACTCGATCAGCGTAAGGTCGAAGATTGGGAGCGCATGATCGATATCAACCTCAAGGGCACGCTTTACGGGATTGCGGCGGTCCTGCCGATCATGCAGCAGCAGAAGAGCGGACACATCATCAATGTCTCGTCCCTGTCCGGCCATCGGGTGCGCCCGACCAGTGCCGTGTATTCGGCAACCAAATTCGGCGTACGCGCGATTGCCGAAGGGCTGCGCATGGAGATGACGCCCTACAACATCCGCAGCACGATTATTTCACCCGGCCCGGTCGATACGGAGCTGCCCAATAGCGTGACGGACGAAGACGTTGCCAAAAGCGTGCGGCACATTCATGAGATGGCTATCCCTGCCCTGTCGGTCGCCCAGTCCATTGCCTTTGCCATCGGTCAACCGGCAGCAGTCGATATCAATGAAATCCTGCTCAGGCCGACAGCCATGGAATAAAGGCGATTACTCCGCCTCCTGTCCGCGGGAAAAGATCCGAATCACCTCATCCAGGTGCGCCCGCATGGCGGAGCGTGCCTCTTGCGCATTGCGGGCCTGCAATGCCTTCAGTACACGCAGATGCTCGTCCTCAGAGCGATGGGGCATGTCCTCAGGGGTATAGTGTGCCTGCAAGCGCTGAAACATCGAGCCATAGCGATGTCCCAGCAGGTGCTGGATCATCAGGGCATAGGCCGGATTACCGCTGGCCTGGGCGATGCGGATATGAAACAGGCGATCGCCGGGATGGGTCGTCGAGCCCTCGCGGTTGTCCTGCACATTGCGCTCATAGGCCGCCTGAATACCGGCCAACTCTTCCTCGCTGGCATTGATTGCAGCCAGGGCCGCCGCTTCCGGCTCGATCAGCTGCCGCGCCTGAAGCAGCGAGAACGGCGGGATTTCGGCATTGAAATCCACCTGCACATCCAGCTCAGGATCAGGCCCTACCCATTGGCCGCGCGCCGCCAGCTCCATCACCGGCGCATCGTCCGCCGGGCGCTGGGCGCCAGCACAAACCAGTACGCCGTTACCAACCCGCACATCTACAAGGCCAATGACTTCGAGTGCAATGAGCGCTTCACGTACCGAGGCCCGGCTTACACCCATTTGCTTAGCCAGCTCCCGCTCGGCCGGCAGGCGACTCCCAGGAGGAAATTCGCCACTGTCGATCAGGCTGCGCAGCTGATCGGCGATCTGACGATAAAGCCTTGGATTTTCAATTGTTTGTATTGGCATCACGTATCCCGCTGGCATACATCGCGTCGCTTGCGCTACAGAAAAAACTTGCGCAGCCGCTGACTCACTGCTAAACCAGAGGACCAATGGCCTGACCATTAGCCGCTCGATATGCCCCCAGCATAGCAGCGGTTAACGCAAGCGGGTCATGCATACGAATAATAAAAACAGGAGGCTCTCATGTCCGTTGCTGGAAAACGTGTCCTCGTCACCGCCGCTGCTCAAGGAATTGGCCGGGCCAGCGTTCTGGCCTTTGCCGAAGCGGGCGCTGACGTCATTGCGGTCGATATCAACGCTACCGCCCTCGCCGAGCTTCCCAATGTTCGTACCCATGTTCTTGATGTCACTCAGCCCGATGCTATCCAGACACTTGCCAGTGAGTTAGGCGCTGTTGATGTGCTCTTCAACTGCGCCGGTTACGTGCACAGCGGCACCATTCTCGACTGTGATGAGGATGCCTGGAAGTTCTCCTTCGATCTGAACGTTACCGCCATGTACCGGATGATTCGTGCCTTTCTACCGGCCATGATCGAAAACGGCGGCGGCTCGATCATCAACATGTCCTCGGTGGCGTCCAGCGTAAAAGGCGTCCCGAATCGCTTTGCTTACTGCGCCAGCAAGGCCGCTGTTCTCGGCCTGACTAAATCCGTAGCGGCTGATTTCGTCGCCAAGGGTATTCGCTGCAATGCGATCTGCCCCGGCACGGTCGACTCGCCTTCCCTGCGCCAGCGTATTGCGGCGCAAGCCCAGCAGGAAGGCCGAGCCGAAGATGAGGTCTATGCTGCGTTTGTGTCCCGCCAACCCATGGGCCGAATCGGCAAGCCGGAGGAGATCGCCGCATTGGCGCTCTATCTGGGATCAGAGGCTTCAGGCTTCACAACGGGCACCATCAACGTTATCGATGGCGGCTGGGTCGCTTAAGGCCACCGCACACCCTCTTATTGCACAAGGAAACCGCTCATGAAATTGCTGCGTTACGGAGAAAAAGGTCAGGAGAAGCCGGGCCTGCTGGATGCTCAGGGTCAGCTTCGTGACCTCTCTGGCCATATTGATGACATCGCCGGTCAGGCCATCACTGCTGAAGGACTCGCCACGCTCAGGAACATTGATCCGAGCAGCCTGCCCGTTGTGAACGGTTCCCCTCGCCTCGGCCCCTGCGTCGGCCGTGTCGGCAAGTTTATCTGTATCGGTCTTAACTACGCCGACCATGCGGCCGAGTCCGGTCTTGACGTCCCCAAGGAGCCGGTGGTCTTCAACAAGTGGACCAGCGCCATCTGTGGCCCGAACGACGACGTAGAGATCCCGCGTGGCTCCACCAAGACCGATTGGGAAGTTGAGCTGGGCGTGGTGATTGGCAAGGCCGGGCGCTACATCGACGAAGCCAACGCCATGGATTATGTAGCGGGCTATTGCGTAATCAATGATGTATCCGAGCGTGAGTGGCAGATCGAGCGTGGCGGCACCTGGGATAAGGGCAAGGGATTCGACACCTTCGGCCCGCTCGGCCCCTGGCTGGTCACCAAAGATGAAATAGCCGATCCGCACGCGCTCGACCTCTGGCTGGAAGTGGATGGCAAGCGTTACCAGAACGGCAATACCCGCACCATGGTGTTCAAGGTGCCAGAGCTGATCGCCTACCTGAGCCGCTGCATGAGCCTGCAACCGGGGGATGTCATTTCCACGGGTACCCCGCCTGGAGTAGGTCTGGGCATCAAGCCCGAACCAGTCTACTTGAAGCCCGGCCAGGAAATGCGCCTGGGCATCGCGGGCCTGGGCGAGCAGAAGCAGCGCACGGTTCAGGCTGACTGAAACCATGCCCTTCGGGTGATTGGGACGTTTAACCGCGTCGCACGCCCGGAGAAGCGCCCGCTCAACATACGCTCGCATATGAAGAGCTTTTGAGCGGGCCTCCAACACAGCGTTGACAAGCCCGGCATCAAGGGCTTCCGGAGAACCGATATGACAATAACAATCACCGGTCTTCGCGTAGAGGACATTCGTTTTCCTACGTCCCAGGCATTGGACGGGTCGGACGCCATGAACCCCGATCCCGATTACTCTGCCGCCTATGTGATTCTTGAAACCGACCAGGCTGGGCTCGAAGGCCACGGCATGACCTTTACCATTGGCCGGGGCAACGAGATCTGCTGTGCGGCCATTCAGGCACTGGAAGGTCAGATCAAAGGGCTTGATCTGGAATGGATCACGGCAGACATGGGCCGCTTCTGGCGCCACATGACCAGCGACAGCCAACTGCGCTGGATCGGACCGGACAAGGGCGCCATCCACTTGGCGACCGGTGCCGTCGTGAATGCGGCCTGGGACCTATGGGCCAAGCAGGTTGGCAAGCCGGTCTGGCAGCTGGTCGCCGACATGTCGCCGGAAGAATTCGTACGGTGCGTCGACTTTCGCTACATCACCGACTGCATCACACCGCAAGAAGCGATACAACTACTCACGGAGCGCGCCAAAGGCAAGGAAGAACGCATCGGCCTGCTCAAGGCCCATGGCTACCCCTGCTACACCACCTCTGCCGGCTGGCTTGGCTATCCGGATGACAAACTCCGCCGCCTCTGTCAGGAGGCCATCGATGCCGGCTTCTCTCATGTAAAGCTCAAGGTCGGCCGTGACCTTGAGGACGATATCCGCCGCGTCACCATTGCCCGTGAAGTGATAGGCCCGAACCGACACTTGATGATCGATGCCAACCAGGTTTGGGAAGTCAACGAGGCCATCGATTGGGTAAACAAGCTGTCGTTTGCCAAGCCCTGGTTCATCGAGGAACCCACCAGCCCGGACGACGTAGAAGGTCATCGCGCGATCAAAGAGGGTATTAACCTGGTCAAGGTGGCTACCGGCGAGATGTGCCAGAACCGTATTCTGTTCAAGCAATTCATCATGCGTGGCGCCATCGACGTGGTACAGCTCGATGCCTGCCGCCTGGGTGGTTTGAACGAAGTGCTTGCTGTGCTGCTCATGGCCGCCAAGTACGAGCTACCTGTCTGCCCCCATGCCGGCGGCGTTGGGCTGTGCGAATACGTGCAACATATCTCGATGATCGATTACCTGTGCGTGGCGGGCACGCATGAAGGTCGCGTTGTGGAGTATGTCGATCATCTTCATGAGCATTTCGAAGACCCCTGCGTCATGAAGGGCCCCGCCTACCTGCCGCCCCAGGCACCAGGATTTTCGATCACCATGAAACCGGCCTCGCGCCAGCATTATCGGTTTCCCCGTAACACTTAGCGGCAGGTTGAGTAGAGGGCCTACCCTTTTACTCAACGAGCATATCGGAGGGACCAGCCTCACCGATCCCGCCGCCCACTGCTTTCAGGAGACAATAACAATGACACGCCCTGAAATACCCAGAATCGACGCACATCAACACTTCTGGCATTACGAGCCGGATCAGTACCGCTGGATCGACAACAGCATGTCGGTGTTAAAGCGCGACTATCTGCCCTCGGATCTCGAGCCGCTTCTTAAAGAACACCAGATGGCGGGATGCATTGCCGTTCAGGCCCGGCAATGCGAGGAGGAGACTGACGCACTGCTGGCGCTGGCTGCGAAACATCCGTGGATTGCCGGCGTTATTGGTTGGGTAGATCTACAAGCGCCCAACCTGCTTGAGTCGCTCGATCGCTGGCAAGGCCAGCCGCGCCTGCGTGGCTTTCGCCACCAGATCCAGGACGAAGCGGACCCGGATGCCTTTCTCGCCGACACCGCATTCAACAAGGGTGTGGCCATTATTCAGGCCCGCGGCTACCTCTATGAAATCCTTATCAAGTCCCCCTCGCTCAAGGCCGCGTACGCCTTTGCCCGAAGGCATGACCGGCAGCCTTTGGTGCTCGATCATCTGGGCAAACCCGATATCGCACACGGCAACCTGCAAACCTGGGCCGAGCAGCTCGCGCCACTGGCCGCCCTGCCCCATGTGTACTGCAAATTGTCCGGCCTGATTACCGAAGCTGGCTGGACAACCTGGCGACCGGACTATCTGGTCGCCTATATGAGCCAGGCGCTGGAGCTGTTCGGCCCGGAGCGCGTGCTGTTCGGATCGGACTGGCCGGTGTGCCGGCTGGCGGGCGAGTACGACCATGTCCATGCCCTGGCTCAGCTGGCCATCGCGCCCCTCTCATCCGCCGAGCAGTCCGCCATCATGGGCGGCAATGCAATTCGCCTGTATGGCCTTACGGTCAATGCACAGGAGCACGCCGCATGAACCTGCATCTGGATGGAAAAGTTTTTATCGTAACCGGCGGCGGCTCAGGGATCGGCGGCGCCATTTCCCTCGGTCTGGCTGACGAAGGCGCTATCCCAGTGATTGTCAGCCGCACACCGTTGGAAGATGACTTCGCAGCCAAGCTGGACGCGCTTCAGCCACAGACACTCTTTATCCAGGCTGAACTGTGCGATGAAATCTCTTGCCGCGCAGCCGTCGAGCAAACCTTGACCCGATTCGGCCGCCTGGACGGACTGGTCAACAACGCCGGGGTCAACGACGGGGTCAGTCTTGAGGCTGGACGCGAGGCGTTTATCCAATCGTTGGAAAAGAACCTCATTCATTATTACGTCATGACCCATCTCTGCCTCGACGCTCTTCGGGATAGCAAGGGCAGCATCGTCAATATCAGCTCCAAGACCGCACTCACCGGCCAGGGCAACACCAGTGGTTACACCGCCGCCAAAGGCGCACAACTGTCCCTTACTCGAGAATGGGCCGCCTCGCTGCTGGCTGATGGCATCCGCGTGAATGCAGTCATCCCGGCCGAAGTCATGACGCCTTTGTACGAGAACTGGCTGAACACCTTTGATGATCCTAAAGACAAACTGGACAAAATCGTCAGCAAGATTCCGCTGGGCAAGCGCATGACCACTCCCGAGGAGATTGCCGACACGGTCGTCTTCCTTCTATCACCTCGCGCTGCCCATACCACCGGGCAATGGCTCACGGTCGATGGCGGCTATATGCATCTGGACAGGGCACTCACATGAGCACTCGCTACTGCATGGCGCTGGACCTCAAGGATGACCCTGCGCTCATTGCCGAATACGAGCAGCTGCACGCGCGTATCTGGCCCGAGATCACCACCCATCTGCGTAACGCCGGTGTGCAGGACATGCAGATCTACCGCCTCGGCACGCGCCTGTTCATGATCATGCATGTCAGTGCTGACTTCAGTGTAAATGCCTTCGAAGCCGCCGCCGCGGCCAATCCCAAGGTGCAGGAATGGGAAGCGCTGATGTGGCGATACCAGACACCGACACCCTGGACGCCGCAGGGCAGCAAATGGATTCCGATGCAAAGAATCTTCGCGCTGGCTGAGCAACCGGCCCCGGATTAGCAACGTCCTGCTTGATGTGTGAGCGCTCTAGAAAACAACAATAACTGGAGTCATTCATGTCTACGCTTACCGCCCCGCTCGACAGTGCCCTGACCAAGAGCCGTCGCCGAATTATTCCATTCGTGGCCCTGATGTTTGCCATGGCCATTATCGACCGTTCTAACGTTGGGTATGCCAAGCTCGCATTGCAGGCCGACACAGGGATCGGCGATGCGGCCTTTGCTCTCGGCGCGGGAATCTTCTTTATCGGCTACGCGCTTTTCGAAGTTCCCAGCAACCTGATCCTTCATCGTATCGGTGCACGGATCTGGTTGAGCCGAATTATGGTGACTTGGGGCCTTGTCTCGGCTGCCATGATGTTTGCTCAAAGCGAAATGTCCTTCTATATCCTCCGCTTTCTGCTGGGCGTGGCCGAGGCAGGCCTGTCGCCAGGTGTCGTCCTGTATCTCACTTACTGGTTCCCTCATCGCCACCGCGGTGCGGCGTATGGGCTCTATTACTTTGGCGTACCGGCCTCGCTGCTGCTGGGGGGCCCTGTCTCCGGCTGGCTGCTGGAAATGCACGGCGTATTCGGCCTGCGCAACTGGCAATGGATGTTCGTGGTGGAAGGACTGCTTGCCTCGGTCATTGGCGTGATTGCGTTTTTCTACCTGCCGAACCGCCCGCGGGATGCACGATGGCTGACCCGGGACGAGAAAACGGCACTGCACAAGGCTATCGAACAGGAGGAGACAGACAAGAAGGAACATAGCCCTTCCTCCTGGAAGGCAGCCCTCGTCAACCCAAAGGTCATGTACTTCGTACTGATCTATTTCACTATCCAGGTAAGCGTTTACGGCGTCCTGTTTTATCTTCCGGCGCGCATCGCTCAGCTGCTCGGCACCAAGATCGGCTTTGAGGTTGGCATGCTGACGGCCATTCCCTGGCTATTCACCCTGGGTGCACTGTTCATGGTGACTCGCTATGCAGACCGCACCGGCAAGCATCGCCAACTGGCAGTGGCCATGCTGCTGCTCGCCGCAGTGGGCATAGCAGGATCGACGGTTATCGAGAGCATCGTGCCCGTTCTGTTTGCCTTCTGCCTCGCGGCTGCCGGCTTTATCACGGTTCAGCCGCTCTTCTGGACGCTTCCCACCCGCTACCTGGGCGGTGTCGCAGCAGCCAGCGCAATTGCCCTGATCGGTGCGCTGGGCAACCTGGGCGGCTTTCTTGCGCCCACCCTTAAAACCTATATGGAACAGACGTTCGCCAATCCCCACGCCGGCATGTACACCCTGGCAACTGTCGCCCTGCTTGGCGCAGGCCTGCTGGCCCTCGGGGGAACCACCGTTCAACGCCAGGACGCCGGTTTTGCTGTACCACCAAATGACCTCAACGCTGCACAACGATAAGAACCACGGAGAGCTGTCATGTTAGTCAACCAAACCAGAACGGCCACACCCGTTGCCAGCCAGGAACGCTCGGGCTATCAATGGGCATTCATCCTTGTCACCAGCCTGTTCTTCATGTGGGGCCTGTCGTATGGCCTGCTGGACGTACTCAACAAACACTTCCAGGAAACGCTGCACGTCACCAAGGCGCAGTCCGGCCTGCTTCAGGCGGCGTACTTCGGCGCCTATTTTATCGTTGCCCTGCCCGCCGGGATCTTCATGGGCAAGCGCGGCTACAAGGCCGGCATCCTGGTCGGGTTGTGCCTGTATGCCCTCGGTGCCTTGCTATTCGTTCCGGCAGCGTCTTCAGCCAGCTTTGCCATGTTTCTTTTTGCCCTGTTCGTGATCGCCTGCGGTCTGGGCTGCCTGGAAACGGCAGCCAATCCCTATGCCACGGTTCTAGGCGATCCGAACGGAGCCGAGCGCCGCCTCAATTTCGCCCAGTCTTTCAACGGCCTCGGTCAGTTCACCGGCCCAATCCTGGGCGGCACCCTGTTCTTTTCGGCCACCAATAGTGCAGGTACCGCCTCCTCCGACAGCCTGGGCTCGGTCAGCATGATCTATGTGGGTATCGCAGCGCTGGTTCTGATGATTGCCGTGCTCTTTGCCAAAACCACTCTCCCTGACCTTCGCAATCAGGAGGAAGCCGTTGCCCGTCAGGACAGCCGCACACTCTGGCAGCACAAGCATTTCGTCGGCGGTGTCATCACCCAATTTTTCTACGTGGCGGCGCAGGTAGGTGTGGGTGCCTTCTTTATCAACTACGTAACCGAGCACTGGTCCGACACTTCCAGCCAGTCCGCGTCGTTCATGCTGTCCATTGCCATGCTGTGCTTCATGCTGGGCCGTTTCTTCAGCACCTGGCTGATGGGATTCATCGCGCCGGCTCGTCTGATGATGATCTATGGCGTGATCAACTTTTTCCTGTGCGGTCTGGTGGTGGCCGGATTCGACGGCATTGCCGTGGTGGGTTTAATCGCCGTGTTCTTCTTCATGTCGATCATGTTTCCTACCATCTTTGCGCTGGGTGTGAAGAACCTCGGCCCACACACCAAGCGCGCCAGCTCCTTCATGATCATGGCTATCGTGGGTGGCGCGATCATGCCCTATTTCATGGGACTCATCGCTGATATCAGCAGCACAGCGTATGCCTACTCGCTGCCCATGCTCTGCTTTGCCCTAGTGATCTGGTACGGCGCCTCGCAGCAGCGCAGCGCCTGACCACCGAGCGGGCCAGGTACGCCTGGTCCGCTTCATCGCCTCCTTACTGCCTTTTATCTCTGCTCAATCGGTTGAACGGCTCAAGCACGGTCCGCCTGCTGGATTTATCCGCCTGGTCTGGATACCCTTATGTAACGTGAAATTCATCACGCATCTTCAACGTCAGTACCGTCGTTTCGAGTCCTGCAAGGAAGCATCATGGGCACACACGACCGCGGTCAACAGCAAGACGATGGGCACAAGCCCATGCTTGTGCATGAACCAAATCCTGTCACCCGACCATTCAAGCGCCGCCGTACATTAACCCTGGCTCAACTTCTGTGGCTGGCGTTGCTGCTGTTTGCCAGCCTGCTGGCCTGGAATGCGCTGGAGGACATTGAACAGCTGCAAGCCCCTGTCACGCTGCTTGAGCCCGCTGACGGTATCGATACTCCCCCTTCGGCCCAGGGTCTTGTCGATCTTTCGCTGGATCAGACCGAAATTGCTTCTTCTGCTGACCTGACCTGTATGCGAAGCGACGGCGAGACCGATGACTCGATCATTCGCTGTCATCTGGGAAAGCCACCATACCCTCATCAAGGGGCGGTCCCCAGAGCCTACCGCGCCCACCATGATCACCTGCCACGGGCGCTCATCTATCCGGCCGACCCGGTACGAGAAAGCGAGCAGCATTGGGTTGAGGCATGGGGCAGCAGTGAAAGCTATCTGGCGGCCTGGGAGATTGTTAACAACCGCATCGACGACACCAGCGTATGCGGCAACTACCGCAAGGATTCGGTCGGCTATAGCGAATGCCGCAAGGGCGCCAAGGAATATTTCAGACAAAAGTGCCAGGACTGGCGCGTCCGCCACGATAAGGATGAGCAGAACAAGAGCAAGTGGATGGAAGAACGGTACTGCTCGGCCAAAAGCCATTTCGATCCGATGGGCTAACGCTGCCTGAGACTTAAAGCCCGCCTCATAAGCAGAACCCGTTCACCAATTCGGCTGATCCCGCTCGCCACGCTTTCCAATCCCCTATATACGGTGCGCCGGCTGACCTCTGGTTGCAGGTCGGCTCTACTCCATTTGAGCTCATAGGGAGATCTCATGCTCAAGCGTAACTCCACGGTTGCCCTGTTTTTCACCCTGATATGCGCCTGCCTGCTGTCCGCCTGCTCCAACGAAGAGGCGCAGCGCAAGGCATTCATTGAATTCCTGCAAACCCGCATCATCGATAAGCCCGGCGTACACGTTCCGGTTCTTCGGGACGAAGACAAGAACCTCTTTGGCGAATACAGCGCCCAGTATGCGGCGATGCAGCACTTTCACGAGTCCCTCAACAAGCGAACCGAAGACTCGCTGACCACGGCGATGAAGCAGATGAACATCAGCTCGATGGGACAGGCTATTCAGCGCCGCGAGGATATTCAATCTGCCCAAAAAACACTGAACGAGCTGCCAGCGCTGATCAGCGAAGAACAGGCGAAGGCGGATGAAGCGCGTAAATCCTTCAAGCAGCCGGAAGATCTGAAGGCTGTCTATGACAAGGCCTATGATCGAGTTGTCACCCAGCCGGCCGAAGCCATGAAAAACATGATGCCGGTTGCCAGCGAGACCCTGACGGCAACGCTCGAAGCGCTTGATTACATCAATGCCCATCAGGACGTGATCAAGGTCAACGGTGCCATGATCGAAGTATCCGACCCCGCTATCCAGAAAGAGCTGAACACCCGTCTCCAGGCCCTGAACACCAAGGCCCAGGCGACCATGCAGGCTCAACGCAAGATGGTAGCGGTCGTTTACGGTCGCGGATAGGAAAGTCGGTGAAAAAAGGCTGGACAGCGGTTTTCTGCCCAGCCTTCTCATGGATCAACTGGGGACAAGCGGAGTATCCGGATCAATCACGTCAGGGTTATCGGTCACGTCATCCGGGTGATCAATGATCCCATCAGGCCCTACTGGCTCATCGGGCCAGGGCGACTCCTGGCCACCGCCTGGGTTGATCGGGCTTGGATCCATCGCGTGAATGGACGCCAGCAGTTCATCACTCATAATGCACCTCGCATTCTTATCTGTTAATGAATGTTACTCTGTTGGATAGCCGTTCACGGCAAATGTTCGAGCCAGACGCCTGTCACAAAAAATTCATTAATTTATCAAGCCGATAGAATATTTATCGCATTAAGTTTTTTGCTATTTCAACGACACAGTGACGAGTACCTCCCTCTCTCGAGACACTGTGATGCTTAACCGTTCCCTGCGTGCTCAAGTTCTTGCCTTGCTCTGCGGCAGTCTCTTGCTGCTCATGGCTATTTCAATCGTTTCCTTCAAATTTCTTTCCGGGAGCGTTCAACGCTATCAAGGTCTTCTGGCCAATGAGATCCGTAATGTTCTACTGATCGACGAAGCCAACCTGAACTTTAAAACCCAAGTTCAGGAATGGAAAAACGCCCTCTTGCGCGGCAAGGATGACGCCAAGCGCGAAAAACACTGGAATGCCTTCCAGGCAGAAGAGCAAAAGGTTCAGGCACTGCTGTCTGACCTGAGCAAGCAACCGTGGTCAGACAGCTCTATCGCACAAGCCATTCAAAGCCTGGAGACCGAGCACAAGACGCTGGGTACAGCCTATCGCACAGGTTTCGAGCGCTTCAGGGC
Source organism: Pseudomonas sp. UBA3149 (assembly GCF_002364655.1). Classification (NCBI taxonomy): domain Bacteria; kingdom Pseudomonadati; phylum Pseudomonadota; class Gammaproteobacteria; order Pseudomonadales; family Pseudomonadaceae; genus Pseudomonas; species Pseudomonas sp. UBA3149. The sequence continues at coordinate 241,683 of NZ_DEYV01000005.1, read as the reverse complement.
TGCCGGTTTTGACCCAGAGGCAGGCGACAAGGCTGTTGAAGGTATCGACCGTAGCGCCACCGCCCAGATGGCCGATCTTGTCACCAAACTGCACAAGCACAGTGACGAACTGTCCGCCCAAATTAGCGCGCAGGCTGACACCACCTTCCTGACAGGCCTGATCGCCTTGATTGGGGGCGGTGTCGCCATCCTTGTTATCAGCCTGTGGCTGGTCAATCGCCGCCTGGTCGTACCGATCAGTGAGCTCATCGGCCATATCAACCAGCTCAGTCATGGCAACTTCAACGTAAATATCCAATCCAGCCGCCAGGATGAACTCGGCCGCCTGGCGGGAGCCGCCAGCATTCTGCGTAACTTCCTGTCCGATACATCCACACGCCTCAAGCAGAGCACCCAGGACCTGGACTCTGCCAACCGTGACCTGAACGCCATTGCCAACCAAATGGCTCAGGGCAGCAACGAGCAGTTCTCCCGTACCGATCAGGTGGCGACCGCCATGCATGAAATGTCGGCTACTGCCCAGGAAGTCGCACGTCACGCAAGCGAAGCCTCCCTTGCTGCTACCGAGACCGATCAGGCTGTTCAGCGCGGAAGCGTCGTCATGCAGGGCACCATCAAGACCATTGTCGACATGAGCGACGAGATTGCCGGTACGGCCTCTGTCATCAATCAGCTCGAAGAAGACAGCGTGCGCATCGGCAAGGTAATGGAAGTCATCCACGGCATTGCTGAACAGACCAACCTTCTGGCGCTTAACGCGGCCATCGAAGCCGCCCGCGCCGGTGAGGCCGGTCGCGGATTTGCGGTTGTGGCCGATGAGGTCCGTAACCTGGCGCGTCGCACAGCCGACTCGACCAACGAGATCAACCAGATCATTGCCAACGTTCAGACCGGCACTGCCAATGCGGCCAAGGCCATTCAGAATGGTCAGAGCATCAGTGAGCGCAGCGTCACGCAGGTGAAGGAAGCTGGCGCGATTCTGGACACCATCTCGGTCTCGGTCGACTCGATGCGCGCCAAGAACATCCAGATTGCGGCAGCAGCAGAGGAACAGACATCCGTCAGTGAAGACATTGCCCGTAACCTGACTGAAATTACGGCCATTGCCAGCGCCAACCAGGCCCAGGTTGAAAAGACCCAGGACGCTGCGGTGCACTTGCAAAACCTGTCCCAGGGACTGGCCGAGCTGACCAAGCGCTTGGGCGCAGCCTGATTGACTTACAGCCATCCGCCCCCTGCAGGCGGATGGCTGGTTTCAGGTAAAAGCCAAACGTGCCATTCGTCCCTACCGCGAACGGCTTTCCCGTGGACTACTCTAAATTGTCTTTAGCGGGAGCCCTGGCATGAAAAATCTCCGGCATACCGACAGCGCACACGTTACGCCCAGCAAAACCACGCCTTTACCCTCCCGCCCCGGCCCGCTTGTGTGGGGCTCCCTGGCCGTCGCGGCATCAGCCATGCTGGTCCGCCATTGCAGCCGTCAGGCGGAAAAGCAGCACCCACCGGCAGGCACGTTTATCGAGGTGGATGGTATCCGGCTCCATTACGTCGAATATGGCGAGGGACAGCCCCTTGTGCTTCTGCATGGCAACACGACCATGGGTACTGACTTCGAGTTGAGCGAGCTAGTCGAACACGCAGCCCGCACCTATCGGGTCATCATCTTTGACCGTCCAGGGTATGGCTACAGCGAGCGCCCGTCGTCTATTGTCTGGGGTCCGCTCGAACAGGCCCACTTGTTCAATCGAGCCTTTGCCGCAATGGGTATCGACCGCCCTATCGTTCTCGGCCATTCCTGGGGCGCATTGGTGGCCATGGTGCTGGGGCTCGACTTCCCGCAGTCTGTCCGAGGCCTTGTGCTGCTGTCCGGCTATTATTACCCGACCGTTCGCCCTGATATTCCCATGGCGGCTTTGCCGGCCATCCCCGGCGTGGGTGACCTCATGTGCCACTCCGTTTCACCGCTGCTGTATCGCAGCATATGGCCACTCATGATGAAGCGGATGTTTGCACCCGCCAAAGTGCCCGCCCGCTTCAAGCGGTTTCCGGCCTGGATGGCCTTTCGTCCTGTGCAGCTTCATGCCAGCGCAGCCGAAATAGCCCTGATCATTCCCGCAACGCTACAACTCAAGGAGCGTTACAAGACGCTGACAGTACCTTCCATCATCATGGCGGGACGCGAGGATCGGCTGGTTCATACCCATGTGCACTCGGGCAGGCTGCATACCGAGTTGCCGGAGATGGATTTCCGTGTCATCGAGGGCGCCGGGCATATGCTGCATCATCTGGCACCGCAGGCAGTACTCGACGCTATTCATACCTTGGCCGAACAGACACCGTCGGGTTGAACCTGTCTGGACAGTATTCATGAACAGGCGCCGGGCTCAGGTAATATAGGCGCCTTTTCCTGTAACGCGACGCTCAATGAACTCGATACCAGCCCGCATCATCTTCTCCAGCGCCCTGCTGCTCCTGGCTTATACCGCCTTGAGCCATACCCGCCTGGGCACGCTGCTCATCCCTATTCGTGACGCACAAACGCCCGACAATCAGGTGGTGCTGACCGTTGCTGTTGCGACCTTCGTATTGGTAGTCATGCAGATTGCCGCCTGCGTTCCCCTAGGCTTTCTGAGGGATCGCTTCTGGGCCAGCGCAATGGCGTGTGTCCTGCGAGTGCCGTCGTGGCTATTTACTTCTATCAGTGCGGTCATGTGCCTGAGCGAAGCGCTGGCTAATCCTGCTTATTGGGCACCCTGCCTTGCGTACGCCGCCGCAGCGGCCGTGATCCTGTGGCAGGACTACCGGCTGCTCAAAAGCGCCCGTGTCAGCCCTCGCGCCTGAAACCGTCGGGTCCTGCCTGCTAGTTATGCTTTTAACGTCAGTCTGAGCGGATGATCACGCAACGTAAGGCTTCATTGATCTTTTGAAACAACTCCGCCTCGCAGGCAGTTGTCAGAACGGGGCACTCTCGCATTCCATCCCTCGGACAGACCTACACGTGAAGTGTCAGAGATAAACAAGTCATAGGGGATCTCAGACGCAATGACCGCTACCGAAACCCGCCGCGCCCTTCTGCTGATCAATAAACGCGCCCGCCGTGGGAGTGAATCCTACACGCCTATCGTTGAAAAGCTCAGCCAGGGCGGAATAACCGTAGTCGAACCTACCGGAGGGGAAAACCTTTCCATCAGCGAGAAGATCAGACAGGCCAAGGGATGCGACCTGATCATTGTCGGCGGTGGCGACGGCACGTTGAACGCCGCAGCTCCCGCCCTGATTGAGGCTGGCCTGCCCGTCGGCCTCCTGCCGCTCGGCACTGCCAATGACCTGGCCAAGACACTGAATATTCCTCAGGATCCGCTCGAGGCCGTCGACATCATTGTGCGGGGGCAGCTGCGAGCCATCGATGTAGGCGTCGTCAACGATCATGTCTTTCTCAACGTCGCCAGCATTGGCTTCAGTGCCGATCTGGCTAATCAGCTGACCGCGGATATCAAGAAGAAATGGGGCAGCCTCGGCTATGGCCTGACCGCCTTTCGGCTACTGCGCCGCTTTCGCCGTTTCACCCTGTATATCGAACATGACGGACAGGTGGAAAAGGTCCGAACGGTCCAGGCATCCGTGGGCAATGGCCGTCACTATGGCGGTGGCATGACGGTGGAAGAATCCGCAACCGCCGACGATGGACGCCTGGATTTCTATAGCCTTGAGGTCAGGCATTGGTGGGAACTGATCGCATTGCTGCCCAGCCTGCGCAAGGGCACCCATGGCAAGGCAGATAAGGTCAGGGCGTTTCAGACAACCGCTATCCGACTGAACACCCGCAAACCCATGCCTATCAATACTGATGGTGAGCTGACCACCTACACGCCCGCTCTTTTTTCTATCAAACCCAAAGCGCTCAGGATCTATCGTCCGTAGAGCGCACCTATCGAACCATGGGTGAAAGAATCGGAAACACTCGCACCTGCCTTATTCAGCTTCAGTTAAGCCCAACCCCCGTAGGCTATACGCTCAGAATTTTGAACCTGACCTAACATGCAGAACGCTCTCTCCTCCAAAACGATGGCAACGGCCTTGGCCTGCTTGCTAGTGGCAGCCGCGATAACCGCAGGTGCCCAGCAGCGCCTGTTTGAGCAGGTCTGGTTCCGTCTGGAACAGCGCTTTAGCTCCGAGGAGGCCCAAGGGCAAGCCCTATGGTTGCCTGACTACCATGTCACAATCGATGCCAAGCCACTGGGTAATGACGAAAACATGTCAGCGCTGACCTTCGACGCCAGCCGCCAAACGCTTTTTACGGTGACCAACAAGGACTCGCACCTTATCGAGCTTTCGCTCTCCGGTGATGTACTGCGTCGTATTCCGCTCCGGGGTTTCGGTGATCCGGAAGCGATCGAATACGTTCGTCCCGGCGTCCTCCTGATTACAGAGGAACGTAACCATCGTCTGATCGAAGTGCATGTCAATGATCAGACCCAGGTCATCGATATTGCCGACCCAGCCAATGCCAAACAGTTTTCACTCAGCGCGGCGGATAATAATAACAAAGGCTTCGAGGGCCTGGCCTACGACCCCAAGGAGCAGCGCCTTTTTGTTGCCAAGGAAAAGGACCCGGTCCGCATCTTCGAGATCAACGGCTTTTTGACCGCCTCGCCCGACCAGCCGATCGACATCGACGTGCATGTCAACGCACAGCGCGACCGGGATTTGTTTGTGACCGACCTGTCCAGCCTTCACTATGATACGAGTACAGGCCATCTGCTGGCCTTGTCTGATGAATCCAAGATGATCGTGGAAATGGATGCCAACGGTAAGCCGGTCAGCTCCTTCAGCTTGAGGGGTGGTAATCAGGGGCTTGCCAAGGATGTTCCCCAGGCTGAGGGCATGACAATGGATGATCAGGGCAACCTGTATGTGATAAGTGAGCCTAACCTGTTCTACGCCTTCAAGAAGAAGTCATAGGCCTAGTCGAGCTCTTTATCCGCAAGGCTCTGGTGAGCCTTGCGCTGCCGGGTTACGCTGTACGGCGTTTCCATCCTGCCCGTGCCCTGAATGAAAGTCACCCTCGTTACGTATCTGGTTCGCTACCCGTCTGCAAGCCTGTTACTTATCCAGCTATTGGGCATCGTGCTCTATCCCTTCATGGAGAACATGCCGGGTGGGCGAGCCGTCTTTGGTGCGTTTGGCGTCATCGTACTGGTTGCTGCCCTGCGTATGGTTCGCCGCAGTCCAATGCTCCACTCGATTGCCTTCATTCTGGCCGCGCTCATCCTGTGCTTGGCTATCGTCAGCGAGATCTGGCCCAACCAGGCCGTTACGGTTGCCTCCGCCCTGCTGGAAGGCGCCTTTTACTTTTACGCAGCCGCCAGCCTGATTGCCTACATGATGGAGGATCAGCGCGCATCGACCGATGAGCTGTTTGCCGTAGGCGCAACCTTTACTCTGCTGGCCTGGGCGTTTGCCTATGCCTTTACCGTTTGCCAGTTGCTTCTGCCAGGCAGTTTTACCGCCATGCAGAACCCTGAGGCACCACGGACCTGGATGGAACTGCTGTTCCTGAGCTTTACCACGCTTTCCGGCGTAGGGCTGGGTGATGTTCTGCCTATTTCACCGCTTGCCCGCGGGCTGGTAATGCTCGAAGAGTTTGCAGGCGTCATGTATATCACATTGGTAGTGGCTCGCCTGATCAGCCTGACAGTCATCAAACGCTAGAACCAACCGGTCGCCCCTTGCAAATGACAGTCCGGCTTTTAGCACCTGACACCCCGATAGCCCATCGATATCATCCCGCCTACATACCTGTTACCCAGACAGGCCGACGGTTGGACAGCCGGCGTGATAGACAGTCTCTCAAGTGCTGGATAGACTGGGTCGTTCACTAATCCCCTACCTTTCCAACCTCATTCATTCGTGACCTGATCGTGAGCGAAGCTGTGCCTGTGCGCTGCCGGATTCATGGCAAGGCATTGGCCCCTACCGCTAGGTACCTTATGTACCGCGCCCTTCTTTTTATACCGGCATGACTACCATCGAAAACGAACATCTGCGTCTGCGTATCGCCGAACTCGAAGCCGAAAATACGGCGCTCAAGGCCGTTGCCGAAACGACTTACCAACAGAACCAGCGCCATCAGGATATTCTGAACAGTGCTGTCGATTTTGCGATCATCACAACCGACCAGTGCGGTCGCATTACTCACTGGAACTCTGGCGCAGAGCAGGTCTTTGGCTGGACAGCCGAAAGTATACTAGGGACCTCCATCAATCGCCTCTTCACCGTAGAGGACCAACTCCAGCAGCGCGCCGAATGCGAGATGCAACGCGCCCTGGAAAAAGGTCGCGCCAGTGATGAACGTTGGCACCAGAAAAAGGACGGCGCCCTGTTCTGGGCCAATGGCGAGATGATGCCGCTCCGGGCAGCCGATGGAGCCCACCTGGGTTTTCTGAAAATCCTGCGCGATCAGACCCGGCAGCAAAAAGTAATTGAAGCTCAGCAGGCCGATGCCGAGTTCCTGCGCAGCGTGTTGGCCTCCTCTGATGACTGCATCAAGGTGCTCGACCTTGACGGCAAACTGCTTTACATGAGCCCAAACGGCCAGGACGCTATGGAAGTCAGCGACTTCAATGCCATTGCGGGTTGCCCCTGGCCGACTTTCTGGCAAGACAAGGGGAGCCAGGAAGCGAAAGAGGCCATGACGCTGGCCCGCGCGGGTCAGGTTGGCCGGTTCATCGGGCAGGCCAATACCCTGGCAGGAACCCCTAAGTGGTGGGATGTACAGGTCACGCCTATCCTCGGCTCTCATGGGAGGCCTGAAAAGCTGCTCTCCATTTCGCGGGACATTACTGCGAATCACTCTATCGAGAATGCGCTACGCATCTCTCGCCAGATGAACAGCCTTATTCTCAATTCGAGTCAGGATTGCATCGTGATCATGGATCTCGAAGGGCATACCCAGTTCGTGAGCCCCGGCGGTATAGAGTCCATGGAGATTACGGACCTCTCTTCCGTACTGGGCAAGCCGTGGCTCCGGGTATGGAAAGACGCGGATCTGGAGGCAGCACGCAACGCCATCGCAAGTGCTCGTGCCGGAGGGACAGGACGTTTCCAGGGCTACTGCCCTACCCACACAGGAAAACCCAAGTGGTGGGATATTGCCATTTCCTGCATACCAGGTGCAGACGGCACGCCTGAAAAACTGCTCTCCATTGGCCGCGACATCACCGAACGCACCCGCGCTGAGTTGGCGCTGAAGGAAAGCGAAACCCGCCTGGCTTCTATTTTCGACGAAGCCTCGGTAGGCCTGTCCGAGATCAGCCTCGACGGCCGCTTTCTACGGGTCAATGACGAGCTCTGCCGCCTGTTGGGTCGCTCTCGCACAGAGATACTAAGCACAACCGCAAAGACCGTTACCCTGGCTGAAGACCAGCCCAGGACGCTCGAGGCGCTTCAACATGTCCTGGCCACCCGACAGCCGACTCGCCTCGACAAGCGCTACCTCCGACCCGATGGCACTATCGTCTGGGCCAATAGCAATCTGACCTGTCTGAACGATGATGAAGGCAATCCCCGCTCTATTATTGCCGTAACCATTGATTTCTCGGCTCGCAAGGCAGCTGAAGACCGGCTCAAGGCCAGCAAGAGCCAGTTGAGGGAGCTGAACGAGACCCTTGAGCAACGTGTCGAGGAACGTACCCGCGAGCGCGATCAAATCTGGCGCACCACGCCAGATCTGGTCTGCACCGCCAGTCCGGAAGGCTACTTTCTCAACCTCAACCCTGCCTGGAGCGAAACCCTAGGCTGGTCGGAGCAAGAGCTGAAAGCACGCCCCTACAAGGATTTTCTCCACCCAGACGACCTGGAACATACCGTGCAAACCAAGCGGCTACTCGCCAACGGCCAGGTCTTGTCAAACTTCGAGAACCGCTACCGGCACAAGGATGGCAGCTATCGCTGGTTATCCTGGAACTCCCAGCGTCGTGATGGGCTGTTCCACAGCATTGCACGCGATATCACCACGATAAAGGCGCAGGCCGAAGTCCTGCATCAGACGGAAGAACGGTTGCGCCATAGCCAGAAAATGGAAGCTGTGGGCCAGCTCACCGGCGGTCTAGCCCATGACTTCAACAACCTGCTCACCGGAATTTCGGTAGCCTGGACCTGCTCAAGACGCGCCTGACCCAAGGACGCCTGAGCGATGTAAACAAATACATCACCGCCGCCCAGGACTCTGCCAATCGAGCCGCGGCCCTGACCCACCGATTGCTGGCCTTTTCCCGTCGCCAAACGCTCGACCCCAAACCGACCCAGGCCAACCAGCTGATCGAAGGCATGCGTGAATTGATTACACGTACCGTAGGACCAGCCGTGTGTATCACGACCGATCTCAGTGAAACACTCTGGCCCACGCTCTGTGACCCCCATCAGCTTGAAAACGCCCTGCTGAACCTGTGTATCAATGCACGAGATGCCATGCCGGATGGTGGCCGATTGCTCATTCGAACCGAAAATCGCTACCTGGATGAGACCAGCGCCCATGAGCGCGACATGAATCCGGGTCAGTACATCGTGACGGAAGTATCCGACACGGGCACAGGCATGTCGCCGGAAATCATAGAGCGTATCTTCGACCCGTTCTTTACAACCAAGCCTATCGGCAGGGGTACCGGGCTGGGTCTGTCCATGATCTATGGATTTGCCAAGCAGTCCGGCGGTCAGGTACGTGTCCTCTCGGAGCCGGGCAAGGGTACCACCATGAAAATCTACCTGCCCCGCTATGCAGGTGCGGTCGAGGCCGGTGCGGAGCAAGTTAGATCAGGGGAGGCACCACGCACGGGAAAGGGTGAAACCGTACTTATCGTCGATGATGAGCCCACTGTACGCATGCTCATCAAAGAGGTACTCGAAGAGCTGGGCTACAGGGCAATCGAAGCGGCTGATGGCGCGTCAGGGCTTGCCATCCTTTCCTCCGCTGCACATATCGATCTGCTGATTTCGGACGTAGGATTGCCAGGAGGCATGAACGGCCGCCAGATGGCCGATGCCGCTCGCCATCAACGTCCGGACCTGAAGGTACTATTTATTACCGGCTATGCAGAAAATGCGGTAGTAGGCAATGGTAATCTGGAGAATGGCATGCATCTCATGACCAAACCTTTTTCCATGGAGTTGCTGGCAACCCGCCTGGACACTATCCTCAAGAAGCGGTGAAAGGTTGCGTCCAAAGGCACTATCCTGAGCGCGACCCCAAGAAAATGAGGCGCTAATCGCTATATGCCAATGCCTGACCGTTTTGCAGTTTGGGTAGAGCGTTCTGTCACTTGTCAGGATTACGCTACGGCCTCAACCTGAACGAGTCGGGACCTTATCGCAATCGGTGTGTCCAACACGAGTGACTGCGGATCATTTACGAGCGTGCCCTCACACGCCGTAACATCCGTTCTATATCCTTAGCGTGGCAAGCCCGAGCCATAGACTTGAGCTTGAAGCCGTTATCAGGTACCGGAACCTTGCAGCAAAAGAAAGAAACGCTCTTCGATCGCCTGCAACAGTGGGTGTTACGCCATGAATGGCCTACTCCCCTACGCTATGCTGTTGCAGCGGCGGCTGTCATTGTCAGTGCGGGCATTCGTCTGGCCCTGCCTGTCCTGGGCCTGCCGTACCTGCTGTTCATTCCGCTTCTGATGATTATCGGCTTCACGCTGGGCCTGGGGCCTGGTCTGTTCGCCACCGTTGTTGCTGCCCTTGCAGCGGCCTATCTGTTTGTCTCTACACCCTTTACGTTCGATCTCGATCTGCTTCAGTGGGCAGCCAACGCCCTGTTCATCCTGGTTAACTTCGGCATCGTGGCGGTGTGCGCTGCACTCAGAAAGAACCTGATTCGCCTGAACGATCTGATGGACACGCTAGAGCGTCGCGTAGAGGAACGTACCCGTGAGCGCGACCAGATCTGGCAAACAACGCCTGACTTGGTGTGTACAACTAACGCTGCTGGCTATTTTGTAAGCCTTAATCCGGCCTGGACCAAAACGCTTGGCTGGTCCGACCAGGAGATGCATTCCAAGCCCTTCAGTGAATTTGTCCACCCGGACGATGTAGAGCGCACCGCCCAGGCACTGCACATGCTGCAACGGGGCGACACGGTCTTTCGCTTTGAGAACCGCTACCGACACAAGAATGGCACCTATCACTGGTTGTCTTGGAATGCCGTGGCTCGAGGGGATCAGATTTATGCCACCGTGCGCGATATTTCATCCGAAAAAGAGCAAAGCGAAGCACTCAACCGCGCCGAAGAATTATTGCGACACAGCCAGAAAATGGAAGCCGTAGGTCAGCTTACTGGCGGTATCGCTCATGACTTCAATAATCTGCTAACAGGCATCTCCGGTAGCCTCGAGATGATCCAGATGCGTGTGGCCCAGGGTCGCGCTACGGATATCGATCGGTATATTACCGCCGCCCAGACGGCCGCCAACCGCGCGGCTTCCCTGACCCACCGGCTGCTGGCCTTCTCTCGTCGCCAGACGCTCGATCCAAAGCCGACCCAGGCCAATATGCTGATCGAGAGCATGCAGGATCTAATCGACCGGACGGTAGGCCCGGAGATTACGGTAACCACTAGCCTGTCCGCTGACCTCTGGTCAACGCTGTGCGATCCGAACCAACTGGAAAGCGCCCTGCTCAATCTATGTATCAATGCACGGGATGCCATGCCGGACGGCGGCCAGCTGACAATCCGTACCGCCAATATCTGGGTCGATGAGCGTGATGCCCATGAACAGGACATGCTCTCTGGGCAATACGTTGCCATAGCAGTCATGGACACTGGCATTGGCATGACCCCAGAAATCGTAGCGCGGGCATTCGACCCGTTCTTTACGACCAAGCCCATCGGCATGGGGACCGGCTTGGGCCTGTCCATGATTTACGGATTTGCCAAGCAGTCCGGCGGGCAAGCACGCATCTATTCCGAAGCTGGCAAAGGCACCACGGTCTGGATCTATCTGCCGCGCCATCTGGAAGAGAGCAAACCAGAGCCTCAGCAGACTGAACTGATGCGCGCCCCACGTGCAAGCACCGGCGAGACCGTTCTGGTTGTTGACGATGAGCCGATGGTGCGCTTGCTTATCACCGAAGTGCTCGAAGAGTTGGGCTATGCCGCCATCGAAGCGGCCGATGGCGCCTCGGGGCTGAAGATACTGCTCTCCGATATGCACCTGGACCTGCTGATTTCGGACGTGGGCCTGCCCGGCGGCATGAACGGGCGGCAGATGGCCGATGCGGCCCGCCAGGCGCGCCCTGATCTCAAGATACTGTTCATCACCGGCTATGCAGAAAATGCAGCCGTGGGAAATGGCAACCTTGAGGCAGGCATGCACGTCATGACCAAACCATTCCCAATGGAGTTGCTGGCCAGCCGGATCAAGGAAATTATTCTGGAAGATTGATTATGGCTTGCGCTCTGCCAGCGGAGGCGCTAATGTTTCTTAATCATTTGCCAGCTGTTGGCTGACGCTACCATGAATCATCTGCATACAGGCCAGTTCTCCTCCTCGTCCGCACCGGACGTGGCGTGCCTGCATGCGCGTTTCTCCCTCGCACCACCTGTCGTATCCCCTCCGGCTGTCGTGGCAGTAGTCGCTGCCTGATGACGCTCGGCTGATTACAGCCGTTTTCTTTCTCCAGTCTTGATCGGAACTGCCTACCACAGGCCGTTGGCTGGAGCCTGCTTTTCGTACTGACAGGTGAAATGACAATGTTAGGTTCATTAAGAAACCTGCTTGTGGCCAATAGCGCCACAGGGTTGTTCGTGCTGCTCTGGAGCAGCGGCGCGTTATTCGCTCACGTGGGTGTTACCCACGCCCCCGCATTCGCGTTCCTGCTGTTACGCTTCTTCATTGCGTTTACAGTGCTCTTGCTAATGGGGCTCTGGCGGCGGCGCTGGTTGCCATCGCCGGGCTCTCGCAGCCGGGTAGCCCTCACCGGAGCGCTGCTTATCGGCGGCTACAGCATTTGTTATCTGTTGGCTCTGGATAAAGGCGTTACGCCGGGAGTCCTGGCTACCCTTCTGGGTGTACAACCCATTCTTACCCTGGTGCTGGTTGAAAGACGATTATCACCCCGTCGGCTAGCGGGCCTGCTGTTGGCCCTGGGTGGACTGTCTCTGCTCGTCTACCGCAGCCTGGCGATGGCGCATCTATCCTTGAGTGGAATTCTGTATGCGCTGGCAGCGCTCTTGTGCATGTCGATTGGTGCCATTCTGCAGAAAGGCCTGAGTCAGCCCCCAGCGGACGTCTTGCCGTTGCAGGTCGGTATCAGCCTGGTACTCTGCCTGCTTTTCGTCCCCTTCCAGCCCATCACGTTTGAGCTGTCTTCGGAGCTTGTGACATCCGCTCTCTGGATGGCGGTCGTCATCTCTGTTTTTGCACAACTCCTGTTTTACCGACTCGTACAAACCGGCAATCTGGTAAACGTAACCAGTCTGTTTTATCTGGTGCCACTTGTGACAACGCTGTTGGATTACCTGATTCTTGGTCACCGGGTCGACGCACAAGGTGGAATGGGAATGGTGGCCATTCTTTTAGGGCTGGTATTGGTATTCCGTCAAAATAAGCCTGCCGACAGCTGATGCAACTGTGCCAGAAGAACGGTCTCTATCGCCCTTCTGGCACAGATTTATTCATTGAGGTTTCGTAATAAACAGGTCTGATGCGTATTTTCCATTCCTCTTTACAAGCAATGGATGCGACGCATCAGACTCAATAACGGCAGGACGGCCTAGCATTAGTTGGGCATTGCGATCGTGACAACCAACAAGATACCGAACAAGGTGGAAAGTGTGGCAAACCAAGCCGTAGAGCTGGGTCTTTTACGAGGATATCCGCGGTTTGTTTTTGAAACAGCTGGATATGCAGATTCTGAGTTCATGTCTCTCAAACTGAATAATAGAGTTGCCCGTCAACGATTTCACGGGTAGATGAAGCCAAACGGCGAGCCATAGCGTTCATGCAAGGATGGCTCTACAAGCAAGCGTCACGGTTCAGGACGCCTGTCTTCCTGCACGGCGCATAGATATATCAAACTTTTCAGAGCAGAGAGAGCGAGAGATGTTTGCAAGTTTTTGCATGAAGCGAGGGTTTTGAAAGAGCCGGCCCTGGCAGGCAGGACCGAAACAGGAGGGTATACAAGCGGCGCATGCTCTTTTGCCCCCCTTCTCTCACTGAGACATCTATTTTCAGACGTGTTCAGGTCAATAGCCCAACAGCCCCTGCGCAGCATCCAGACTGCTTATCTCCACGCCGGTGGACAGCGCCGCGAAGAGCACTACCATGTAGCGCGCCATTTCCAAAGCGTCCGCCTCCTCGCAATCCAAGGTAAGGTCCTCTACATCCCACAGGGGACAACTGACGCACATGGTTTTCTCGTGGGGGTTGTAGGACAGGTGAATCCCCAGGCGTATCTGAAGTCGACGTGACTCACCATCGTCGAGATGGGGCAGCCACTGGAAGCTCTCGCCGTTTTCATCCCTGACGATGGGTATGTCCTGCGCCCAATCGATTACCTTCCAACCTAGGGCTTCGGCCGCCAAAGTCAATTGCTGGCGCTGATCAAACGGATCGCTGTCGGTTTCTAAAGCCATACTGTTACTCCATCAGGGCAATGCTGTACTACTTAAAGCATAGCTGGCTGCTTCAAACAGGCTGAACTTGGCAGATAAGCTGTCGGCTCCGCCTGCGACACAGACATTTGGCAACGTCGAATCCTCAAGCAGATCCAGCATTCTCGTGAGCCAAAAAGACGAGCGAGTCGCCATATCCAGCCCGCACTGCTGCAGTGCCCTGCCATGTCCGCGCCTCTCTGTACAACCGATCATCGGCCATTGATACCTAGACGAGCATAGCGCTCCAGATTTATCAAGCTGGGCCGATAGCCTCCTATCAGTCCGCGGCAATTGGTTGCCGTGTCGTATTTGTCTCTGTCGGTTTGATGTCTTTATGAAATGGTCTTTGCGTAAAAAGATTGCTCTATCCTCCAGCACTGCGGTACTGCTGGTGGGCGCCAGCCTGACCGGTATGAACTTCTGGAACAGTCAGAAAAGCCTGGAAATCCACATTGCAGAACAGGTCAGCAATGCCAGCAGGACGTTCAGCGCCAACGTGCGTTACTGGCTACAAAGCAAGGAGGTGGTGCTCCAGGCTGTGAAGGCCACTGACGACCCGTCTGCCATGCTGTCGATTCTTAATCAGGCCAAGATTTCCGGCGGTTTCGACAACGTCTTTTTTGCTCGGGCCGATGGCAGCCAGGTGAACGCCAACGGTGTAACCCTGCCGCCAGACAATAATGACCCTCGCAAATGGAAGTGGTACCAGCAGGCGCTGGTCGCACCAAACAAGGTCTACATCTCGACGCCGACTATTGCAGCGGCTACTGGCAGCCACGTGCTGTCCCTGGGCCGCGCTCTGCAGCAGAGCGGAAACACGCTTGGGGTGGTGGGCGCTGACGTCAGCATGACCGAGATCCTTGAGCAGCTGAAACAGATCAAGCTTCCTGGCAATGGCTCGGCCTTCTTTGTAGACAAGGACGGCACTATTCTGGGCCACACGGACACGGCCCTGCTCGACAAGAAGGTCAGCGACCTGATGACGGAGCTCACCCCTGCCACCCTGGCGTCATTGGCTGCCAGCAAGGGTACGCAGCACTTGCTGGACCATAACGGTGAGCGTTTGTACGCTGTCCCGATCGATCATGATGGAGAGATTCTCATCATGACGCTGGACGACGCTGTTCTGACCGCCCCGCTCTATCAGCAACTGTGGGTGAGTCTGGGCGCATTCGGCGCTATCCTGGTTCTGTCGCTGATCGCCATCAACATGCTGTGCGCCTGGCTGCTACGCCCGCTGGGTGTGGTCTCCCAGGGACTTCAGGTAATCGCCCATGGCAATGGTGACCTGACCAAGCGCATCCCTCAACAGAGCCAGGACGAGGTGGGCCATCTGGCCCTGCACTTCAACCAGTTCGTGGCCAGTCTGCATGAACTGGTTACGCATATTCGCCATCAGGCGGTGGAAATCGGCCAGGAGTCCACGACGGTGCTAAACAACAGCACACTGTCGGTCGCTGATCTGGGTCGTCTCCAGCAGGAGCTGACGCTGGTCGCAACAGCAGTCACCGAAATGGCTTCGGCTACCCAGGAAATTGCGGGCAATGCCGAACGTACGGCGCAATCGGCGCAGCAGTCTACCGAAAGCAGTCAGCAAGGTCTGGAGCTGGTTCGCAAGACCCAGACCTCCATTACCGATCTTGCCCAGGAAGTGGCGCAAACAACCCAGGTCATCACTGAGCTCAGCCAGCACTCCCAGTCCATTTCCAGCGTCTTGACCAGCATCCAGAGTATCGCCGAACAGACCAACCTTCTGGCCTTGAACGCAGCGATCGAAGCGGCGCGGGCGGGCGAGCAGGGTCGCGGCTTTGCGGTGGTGGCTGACGAGGTGCGGACCCTGTCGCAACGTACCCAGGCGTCTACCCAGGAAATCCAGACGACTATCAGCAATCTGTTGCGTGTAACACAGGATGCAGTCAGCCGGATGGACAACAGCCGTCATCTCGCTGAACGCAGCGTGGCGGATGCCGATCAGGCGTACGTGGCGCTGGAGCAGATCACCCAGTCGGCCTCGCTGATCTCGGACATGTCGATGCAGATTGCAGCGGCGGCTGAGGAGCAGACCTCCGTGACGGAAGAAATTACCCGTAACGTGGTAACCATTAAATCCTTGGGTGATACCCTGGCTGAAAGCTCAGTGCAGGCGGAGCATCAATCCCGCTCACTGCAAAGCCACGCCGGTGATTTGAATGAACGCGTGTCCCGCTTCATTCTGTAACCCTGCCTTGCTGTCCACTCCCTTACCCAGGGAGTGGACCCTCTTCTCAACCCATCCGTCTAACACGGTCGTGAATGACCTTTAGGACTTCCCGAAATACCCAGTGCCACTGGGACGATGCGGCTCGACCAAGTGGGTACCAGAAAAAGCGAAACTCCAATCCGCCTCCATCGGTGGTGCGATGGGCCCAGCCCTCAGGTAACTCGTACGCGCTTTCGCACAGGTGCATCGACCATACCTGCTCCTGATAGCCAGAGATCCATGTTCCTAGATCCACAGGCCACTCGGGCACTTGGATACCTGATTCTTCCCATAGCTCCCGCAACGCAGCCTCAGCAGGTAGTTCACCCGGCTCGATAGACCCTTTGATTAACTGAAGCCCTGCCAAGGGGTGCTCGAACGCCAGTATCTGCAGTTCGCTTTTATGACGCAGTACGACCGGACATGCCTTAACCGGACTTGCTGAAGCATCGTTATTTGCCAAGGGCAGCCTTGTCATCGCACGTCGACCTGGTTCAGCTGACGCCTCAGCCGATCGTTTTCCCTCTGTAACGCTGTGATGTGGTAGCGCAAATCCTTGATGACACTCAGGTGATAGCGGTGCTCAAGCTCCAGCGCTCGGTAGCGCTGCATCAGTGTGCCTGAGTCTGCCATAGCCAGGGATTGGGAAAGATCGTCTGCTGGAGACATCGGTACGCCCTCCTCTTATTTACTGTTTATTTATACAGTAGTCAGCGGAGCGCAAAATGACAACCTTTTCTGACGCCAAAAGACTGGTCGTACAGGAAATTTCATTGATGTGTCATAAAAAGGGCGGAGCCCGTCCGCCCTTTTCAAGATATCGACTGTTTTTAGACGCGCTTGCGGATCAACCCTTCCTGGGCAACCGAGGCGACAATCTGACCCGCTCGGTTGTATATGCTGCCACGGCACAATCCACGCGCGCCCCCGGCCCACGGGCTATCCATGGAATACAGCAGCCACTCGTCCACCCGTAGCGGCTGATGGAACCAGATCGCGTGATCAAGGCTGGCAACCTGCATCTCCTTATTCCAGTAGCTGATGCCATGAGGCAACAAGGACGTCGGGAGCAGGTTGAAGTCCGAGGCATAGGCCAGCAGGTATCGATGCAGCGCAGGGTTGTCCGGCAGCTGCCCGTTGGCCCTGAACCAGACATGGCGTGCGGGCGCTGTTGGCTCTGGATCAAACGGATGGGTCACCTTGACCGGACGAATCTCGATGGGCTTAGGCGCCAGCAGCTTTTCCCGCGTAGGCTCCGGGATGAACTGGGCAAACTGTTGGATGTAGTCCAGCTCGGACGCCAGCGAGTCTGGATCGGGCACGTCCGGCATTTCGCTCTGGTGTTCAAAACCGGGTTCCAGACCCTGGAACGAGGCACTGCAAAAGAAAATCGGTTTGCCTTTCTGGATGGCCGTGACGCGACGAGTCGTAAAGCTGCCGCCATCCCGGACGCGATCCACCTCATACACCACCGGAATCGTCACGTCGCCAGGCCGCAAGAAGTAGCCATGCAGCGAGTGCACCTGACGCGACGCATCCACCGTCTGGCTCGCCGCTGACAGGGCCTGACCGAGCACATGCCCACCGAATAATTGTGGAAAGCCCAGGTCCTGACTACGACCGCGGTAGAGGTTTTCCTCGATGGACTCAAGGCTTAACAAGGCAACAAGATCATCCAGCACTGTGCTCATCACGTTTTCCGTGGTCGTTTTGATAATGGCCAAATCATACGCAAGTCAGTCATGAAGCCGTAGCCCCATGATGAGGAAACGGCAGCGGCAGGACGTCCCTTCAGGACTCCGCCACCCATCAGGCAAAGTCGTTCTCAGGCGCGGGATAAGCGGGCAGCGAGGTCAGACGCATGTCCACGGTCGCGCGTCCCATGGTGAAGTGATAAAGGCTTTGCCAGGTTGTATCCGCAAGCCCTATCAAGTCATGCACCAGCGGGTCGAAATAGCAACCGATACCGGTGCCTGAAAGCCCTGCCGCTTCTGCCTCCAGGTAAAGCACCTGTCCAATCTGTCCGGTCTCCCAGAATAGCTGCGGATAGCACCAGGCCCCCTGGGCAAGGGCATCATCGAAACGAGCCATCATTGCGATACTGATACAACCGTCAGACGCAATGTCCTGGCCGCAGGAAAGCAAGCCAGCCAGCTCACTGGCATCTCCTTTGAGCAACCGGAACAACCTGAGCCCCTCCGCCTCCTCTACCCGCTCCCAGAGTAAGTCCGCTCGGGCGGTGATATTGAGCTCTCCCTCACTGCGCGCCAGCCAATATAACCCCGGTTCCAGCCCCACAACGCGATTTACAAAGATCAGAAGATCGACCTGAGCAGGCTTGCCCAACGTCAGGAAAGGCACCGGTGCCTGCTCCGGCAATGTACGCCTTAGCCAGGCAAAGAAAAGATCAGACAGAATGCCCGTCCGACCATCCATGGACTGCGCGCTACGCCGTTGATGCAGCAATGGCCGCAGTAGTAGCTGATCGTTTTCCTGGGTAACTACGCCCTGGGAAATAGGCATGTCGTAAGGCAAGCGCTTGGGCGCACGGCATGCGGCAACGATCCGCCCAACCTCAGGCCACTCTACGTACTCTCGCGAAAGTCGATTAGGCGTACCGGCGAGCTGCAACTGACTCAGCAGCTTGAACAGACTATCGGGCAAGGAAGGCTCGGCCGATTGCGGCGGACCGATCCAGAGCAGCGCCTCCATTTGCTCCTGCTCACCAAAGCCGTCTCGATCAACTCCAAACGCCGCATCGAGCGTTTCATCCGCCACGTCGTGAATCAGTCGTGTTTCCCAACCTTGCGCGGCGGCAGCAATGGCAATGGCGGCCAAGGCGTGGCCTATATCATGCTGACAGTAGCGCCAGGCTCGCTCGCCATATTTCCAGGCCTCACGCCAATAGATACTGGACAGTGCGACCAAAAAGCTCCCCGGCGGCAAGGCGCCAATGATGTCTTCATCCAGCACTTCGGGGAGCTCGGCGCGTACTTCCAGGGCATGCAGATCGGCCGTGTAATGTGTCATCAAGGCACGATCGTTCAGTACCCCCGGTGGCAGCAAGGCATAGGCTTCGGTGGGATGTAGATTGCCGGAGGAAGGATTCACTCGCAGCGCCCAGCGGCTGCTGCCCGACTCTTTCCAGGCGGAAATGGCCAAACTGTCATAAAACAGCCGAGAGATATTGGCCGGATCCAGCGGGGCAGGCTCGCCTACCGGGCCTGCAAAGACCTCATCGTACAGAGGCGAATCCTCCAGCATACGGCGCAGTAACGGAATGACTTCGCATCCCCGATAACGACGGAATGGCGCAGGTTGGTTGGCCCAATCGAGCGCATCGGGTCCGCGGGCATAGCCCTCACGACGGTGCATGCTGAGCGAATGATAGGCTCTGACGATGTCTTCTGGGGTCATGCAGTCCTCTTTGTCATTAACAGGCATTCATGCTGTCGCCGGTTTCCAGTCTACTGATCCACTGATGGCGGCTGAGTCGATACAGAACATGGTGGCGCAAGGGGTGACCTTCCGGCAGGTTTGGATGTTCAAAGTCGTCGGCCGGATCGTACTGCATACCCAATCGTGCCATCAGGCCGCGGGAGCGTTCATTTTCAGGCACGGTAAACGCCACGATCTCTTCCAGGCCTACCTGCTCGAAGCCAAAGGCAAGCGCGGCTTCGGCAGCTTCATGGGCATAGCCTTCGTCCCAATATTCGGCACCCAGCCGCCAGCCAATCTCGACCGCTGGCGTAAAAGGTGCGTCGAAATTGGAATGCTCAAGCCCGACATACCCAATGAAAGGCGGACCGTTCCTGACCTCCACGGCCCACCAGCCATAGCCATGATCGTGGAAATGCGCCTGGATACGCTCGGTCAGCGCCTGCGTTTCAGCCTCACTCAGGCATTTGGGGAAAAATTCCATTACCCGTGGATCAGCGCTTTGTGCAGCGAAGGGCGTATAGTCTTCATTGCGCCAAGGGCGCAAAATCAAACGTTCGGTACGTAACACCTTGGGATAGGCCTGGCTCATCTCCACCCTCTTTTAAGGTCCTTTGATGTTGGGACTGTTGTGAAGCCAGAGTATTCCGTAAAGCCGGTTCGGTTTTTTGATAATGGCTACCGCTTGGCGAGATCGGCAGGAATCGTCATCATGAGCGCCAGTCGGCAGCATCGCCTGTATCTGCCGAAACTTGGCATTTAGCCGCATCCTAACAACTACATCTCTAAATTCGACCAATGTATTGACCTTCACTGAGCAATATGGCCGGCGAATGGTCCTACATCATTAATGCGTTCTTTTCAGGCTGCTGCACACACATGACTTCCAAGAATTCGGACAACTTCACCACTAATGACCACAATAAAGTGGCAAAAGGTATGCCAGATGAAGTCCGTAGCCAGCACGGCGATATCTTTTTCGCTGCGGTTAAAATGACTCGCATGCCTATGGTCGTGACCGACCCACGGCAGAACGATAATCCCATTATTTTTGCCAACGACGCCTTCCTGAAAACGACGGGCTATGAAGAGCATGAAGTATTGGGACGCAACTGCCGTTTTCTTCAAGGCCCGGAAACGGACCGGGAGACCATCCGACAGATCCGCGAAAGCGTCGAGTCCCGTCATGAATGCAATACCGAGTTATTGAATTACCGCAAAGATGGCTCGACCTTCTGGAATGCCTTGTATATTTCTCCGGTCTACAACCAAGCAGGCGAGCTGGTGTATTTCTTTGCCTCGCAACTGGATGTCAGCCGCCGCCATGACGCCGAAGAGGCCTTGCGGCAATCCCAGAAAATGGAGGCGTTGGGTCAGCTCACCGGCGGCATTGCCCATGATTTCAACAATCTGTTGCAAGTCATGGTGGGTTATCTGGACATTCTCCGGATCAACCTGGATCGCCCGGAAATGGACAGGGAAAAGGCCAAGCGCCATGTCGACAACACCCGGGAAGCGGTCAATCGCGCGGCCACACTGACGCAACAACTTTTGGCGTTTGCCCGCAAGCAGCGCCTGACCGGTCGAACGTTGAACATCAACGAGCTGATTGAAGAGCGACTCGACCTGCTGTATCGAACGCTGGGAGAGCCCTATCAGCTAACGACTCGGCTGGCGCCTGACCTCTGGAATTGCAAGATAGACCCGACCCAGGCCGAAATGGCACTCATCAATATCCTAGCGAACGCACGTGACGCCATGGAATCGCGGGGTGAAGGTCGCGTCACGATCGAAACCCGCAACATTGAAGTGACGCCAGAGGATATGGCCTACGGAGGCCTGACTCCTGGCCGCTATGCCTGCATCGCCATTACCGATACCGGAGAGGGCATTCCAACAGAGGTGCTTGGACGGGTCCTCGATCCGTTCTTCACAACCAAGGAAGAAGGCAAAGGGACCGGTCTTGGTCTATCCATGGTGTATGGCTTCATGAAGCAGTCCGGCGGCGCGGTTCGTGTGTACTCCGAAGCCGGTATGGGTACGACGGTCCGCCTGTATTTCCCGACGACACAAAGTGAAATCATCCAGCAGCCTGCCGAATCCAATGGCACCAGCGAGGAGCCCGGTAACGAGACTATCCTGGTTGTGGATGATCGAGAAGAAGTGGCAGCGCTGGCGCAGGCGATTCTTGAGGAGTTCGGCTATTCGGTTCGGGTCGCCTACAATGGCAAGGAAGCGCTGGCTACCCTGGAGCAGCATGGCGATATCCAGATGCTCTTTAGCGACCTGATCATGCCCGGCGGCATGAATGGCGTAATGCTTGCCCAGGAAGCCCGCCGACGCTGGCCTCATATCCGCGTCCTGCTCACGACCGGCTATGCCGATACCACGCTGGAACGTGGGCAGACGGATACCTCTGAATTCGAAGTGCTGAGCAAGCCCTACGGTCGCCTGGAACTCGCGCGTCGAGTCAGGAAGATACTGGACGGAGCAGGATGAATGACAATGAGGGTGTGATGGAGGAAGACGATCACTACGAGTGCAGCGCCGAAAGTGACTCACCAGCCAGTCTGGAAGCCTTTCTCAGTTGCCTCGAAGAGGTCGGGCGCAGCCCGGAAAAGGTTTCCGTGGGCCACTTGATCGATGCCATCGGGAGTCGCTCCTACGGTCCACTTCTTCTGCTTGCAGGCATCATTGCCCTGTCTCCCCTGACGGGCATTCCTGGCGTTGCCACCGTCATCTCGATCTATGTCGTTCTGGTTAGCGTACAACTGCTCATCGGCCGCAAGCATTTCTGGCTGCCGCGCTGGGCACTGAAACGTCAGGTTCCGCGTGGCAAGCTACGAAAATCACTGCGCATGCTGCACCCTACCGCACGTTTCGTGGATCGCTTTTTGAAACCACGTCTGACCTTCCTGACCAAGGGTATCTTCCAGCACATCACGGCGCTGCTCTGCATTGGGGTCGCGGTATGCATGCCGGTTCTGGATCTGGTGCCCTTCGCCAATACCACGGCCGGAGCCGCCATGACGGCGTTCGCTATTTCGTTGATCGCCCGTGATGGACTTATATTCCTGCTGGCTAGCGGATTCTGTTGCGGTATCGTCTGGCTGCTCATCAGTCTCCTGCTTTAGCCATCAGCCTTTTCATGACAGCACTTCCTCTGGTTTACCACGACGATTACAGCCCACCCTTTCCACCCGAGCATCGGTTTCCGATGGAGAAGTTTCGCCTGCTCTATGAGCACTTGAGCGAAAGCGGACTGGTGACGGCTGACAACCTGTACCGCCCGGAATTACCTGTGCCAGAAGTGCTGGCCCTGGCTCACGATCCGGTCTATGTCGAGCGCTACATAGGCGGCGAGCTGTCCCATGCCGAGCAGCGCCAGCTGGGTCTGCCCTGGAGCGAGGCGCTGGCACGACGAACCATTCGCGCTGTGGGCGGCTCGCTATTGACGCTGGAGCTGGCGTTGCAACACGGGCTGGCCTGCCATATGGCTGGGGGCACGCACCATGCACATCATGATTACCCAGCTGGGTTTTGTATCTTCAACGACTTGGCCATCATGGCGCTGTATCTCTTGGAAAGCGGCAAGGCGGGACGCGTTCTGATCTTTGACTGCGATGTTCACCAGGGGGACGGCACTGCCCGGATTCTTGAACATGTTCCCGATGCCGTCACGGTGTCGCTGCATTGCCAGACCAACTACCCGGCGCGTAAGGCACAGAGCGATTGGGACATTCCATTACCCAAGGGCATGGGTGATGCAGGGTATTTGCATACCGTTGAGGAAGCACTGAATTACCTGTTACCTCTCTACCAGCCTGACGTTGTGCTCTATGACGCTGGTGTTGACGTGCATGCCAGCGATGCCCTGGGCTATCTCATGCTGACGGACGAAGGCATCGCTGCACGGGACGAATACGTCATCCGCCATTGCCTGAGCCGGGACATCCCGGTCGTCGGCGTGATTGGCGGCGGCTACGACCGGGACCGAGCTCTGCTGGCCAGACGGCACGGCATCCTGCATCACAGCGCCGCCAGGGTCTGGGACAGTGGGCTTGCGCCGGGCTAGAGCTTCATGGGTCTGGGCTTGGAGCCATCGGAAAAGCGGGTAAACCGGAACTCATAAGGGTCAACGATCGGCCTGGCGCCTGTTACCAGGTCTGCTGCCAGCTGCCCAACCGCAGGCCCCACGCCAAACCCATGACCGGAAAGTCCTGTCGCCACAACCAATCCAGGCACTGCATCAATCTCGGAGATAACAGGAACGGCATCCGGGGTTACGTCGATCAGCCCCGCCCACTGCTGGGCGATCTGTGCCTTGGCAAACACTGGAAACTGACGAACCAGTTGATTCATGGCGTTCAGGTTCTGCTGAGGGTCCGGGTAAGGATCCAGCACGCGCATGTATTCGTAGGGAGACGGGCGATCCAGCGGGACAGGTTTGCCTTCATGCCATTCCTGGCGGAAGCGCTCGTCAAACCGGATCCGCAGGCTCGACCATTCCGATTTCAAGGTCGGTAAAAAGTCTAGAAAGAAGCGGAAGCTGTCGGGTACCAGCGAAGCGATATTCACGCTGCCATTGGCAATGGTATAGCCACCGTCCAGGCGTTTGCGAAATGCCACGTCGCGCGTCCAGAGCGTACAGTCAGGTCCCTCCTCCAGCGGCGCCGTTCGCAGTACGCTGTTGCGTACCTTGAGTTGTGGCAGTCGTACGCCAAGGTCCTTCAGAAAACGGCTCGACCAGGCCCCACCTGCCAGAATTACGGACTCGCAGGCAATTCGGCCTCGCTCGGTAATGGCTGCACTGACCCGCCCGGCCGACAGCTCCAGGCCCCGTACGGCGCAGTCGGTCAGAATGACAGCCCCGAACCGCTGGGCCGCCGTTGCGATCGCAGGTGCTGCTTTCTGGGGCTCGGCGCGCCCATCGGTAGGGCAATAGATACCGCTTTTCCAGCTGACTTCGCCGGCTGGCAGCAACTGCTTGAGCTCGCTGCCAGACACCATGCGCACGTCTATATCATGCTGACGCGCCACACTGATCCATTTTTCATAGTCGGCCTCCTCCTGTTCGGATTCGGACGAAAACAGAATGCCGGAGCGGCGAAAACCGGTTTCGCCCTGTACAACCTCATTGAGACCCTCCCAGAGCCTCAGACTTTCAACTGCCAGCGGAATCTCGCGGGGGTCACGGTACAGCTTGCGCACCCACCCCCAGTTGCGGCTGGACTGTTCTCCAGCGATATAACCCTTCTCGCAGAGCACCACGGAAATGCCTTCCCGCGCCAGCGCCAATGCCGCGCTGGTCCCGGCAATGCCTCCGCCGATCACAACGACCTGAACCTTGGCTGGTAGCGCCTTATCCGCCTTGACTAGATCAACCTCGGGTCCCATCCACCACGCTCCGTTCATCGATAATCAGTTAGTCACGCAAGAGCCATGCCCTGTTCAATCGTACACCAGCGGGATTCTGCTGGTACTTCGCGGTAAACTGGCGGGCTTTCTCTACCTGCGATGGCTGTCATGTCCCCACACGTGCCTACTCATTCCCGTACCGCCGCCATTATAGGCGGTGGGCCTGCCGGCCTTATGGCTGCCGAAGTTCTGGCCGGTACTGGTGTAACAGTAGACGTATATGACGGTATGCCCTCAGTCGGACGCAAGTTTCTTCTGGCCGGGGTAGGCGGCATGAACATTACCCACGCCGAAGACCAACCCGCCTTTCGCTCCCGTTACCGCGAGCGTGAAACCGCCCTTTCCCGCTGCCTCGACGGATTCGACAGTCATAGCTTGCGAGATTGGATTCATGGGCTGGGCATCGAGACGTTTGTCGGCAGCTCAGGCCGCGTCTTTCCCACAGACATGAAGGCCGCTCCTCTGCTCCGAGCCTGGCTGCATCGCCTGCGGGAAGCAGGCGTTCGCATTCATACGCGGCACCGCTGGCTGGGCTGGGACGAGCACGGCGCCCTGCGTTTTTCCACTCCGGCTGGGGAAACCTGCCTGCGCGCCGGGGCGACAGTCTTGGCCCTGGGTGGAGCCAGCTGGCCGCGATTGGGCTCCGATGGGGTGTGGACAGGATATCTTGAGGAACAGGGTATTGCTCTTGTCCCGCTGCAACCAGCCAACTGCGGTTTTGAGGTCGCTCAGTGGAGCGATCATTTACGCAGCAAGTTTGCCGGCTCGCCTATCAAGCCTGTAGCCATGATGCTTAAAGACGGTACTCGCCGCCAAGGCGAATTTGTGCTGACTGAGACAGGCATTGAGGGCAGTCTGGTCTATGCCCTGTCGGCTGAAATTCGCACCGAACTGCTTCGTACCGGCTCCGCCACCCTATACCTGGACCTTGCGCCTACCAAGGAACAGAGCGCGCTTGCCGCGGCGCTAAGCAAGCCGCGCAAAGGCAAGTCCATGGCCAATCACCTGCGTGCCCATGCCGGACTGGAAGGCGCTCGCTCTGCCCTGCTGCGGGAGCTGGCTCCCGCCAAGGCGTTTGATGACATGCAGCATCTGGCAGCCGCGATCAAATCGTTACCCCTGACTGTAATCCGCCCCCGCCCTATCGAGGAAGCCATCAGTTCGGCCGGCGGCGTACCGTTTGAAGCGCTGAACGAGCAGCTCATGCTCA
Organism: Pseudomonas sp. UBA3149; assembly: GCF_002364655.1. Classification (NCBI taxonomy): domain Bacteria; kingdom Pseudomonadati; phylum Pseudomonadota; class Gammaproteobacteria; order Pseudomonadales; family Pseudomonadaceae; genus Pseudomonas; species Pseudomonas sp. UBA3149. The sequence goes on along the minus strand of NZ_DEYV01000005.1, from coordinate 215,721 downwards.
ACGCCCTGCCGGGCGTGTTCTGTGCCGGTGAAATGCTGGATTGGGAAGCGCCTACGGGAGGCTATCTGCTGACGGCCTGCTTTGCTACTGGCCGTACGGCCGGCCTGGGTGCTGCAGCCTGGCTGAACCGGTAACCGTTTATTGTGCGGCCTTGATCACAGCCCTCCTGTCGGATACCCCGAACCGCCTCGTCATGCCCATGGTCAGCTCTCATAGAGCCCGTGACGAGGCTTACTACCGTGCTTATCCTTATGATGAGAGAGCCTGACCATGAATGCTATCGACCTCCTGAAAAACGATCATAAAACCATTCTCGATATTCTTGAGCAGCTGAGCAGCACCTCCGAGCGCGCTGTTAAAAAGCGTCAGGATCTGGTGCAAAAGCTTGAACACGAGCTGACATTGCATACGCATATCGAGGAAGAAATTTTCTATCCGGCGTTCAAGGCGGCGGGCAAGAAAGAAGAAGCAAAGATGTATTACGAAGCGATTGAAGAGCATCGGGCAGTCGACTCGCTGGTGTTGCCGCACATCAAGGCTACAGCGCCTGATAGCCTGGAGTTTTCTGGCCGTGTGAAAGTGGTCAAGGAACTGCTTGAGCATCACATCGAAGAGGAAGAAGAAGAGATGTTCAAGGATGCCCAGGAATTGCTGGCGTCCCAGCTGGACGAGCTAGGCACACAAATGCAGGAGCGCAAAAAGTCGCTCAAGCAAGAGCTCAACGCACGCAAAGCGGCTTGAGCCCTGACAGTCTCTGTAACGCCGGACAGTGTTACAGAGACTGCACGATCATCTACTTCTTCTTGCCGAACCCAGGCATCTTGCGAACCGGCTTTACCGACGGTTTGTCGTTCTCGATCCAGCGCCCCAGAGGCTTCCCGCTTTTAGCGTCGCTCACCGAGCCTACCTTGGGTTTCTTCGGCTTCTTCGGCTTTTTCATCACAACGCCACCAGGGCCGGTTTGCGGCACCTTGTGATCAGGGATGAAGTCCGGCTCGTCCCGTCGCGCAATGGTTTGTCCAATCAGCGTCTCAATGGCTGCCAAGTGGTCGACTTCATCGGCAGCTACCAGGGAAACGGCCGCACCGGTCGCACCGGCACGCCCTGTACGTCCAATACGGTGAACGTAATCTTCCGCCACGATGGGTAGATCCAGATTGACCACGAGCGGCAAGTCCTGAATATCCAGACCTCGTGCGGCCACGTCAGTCGCCACCAGGACATCCGCCTCACCTGCCTTGAACCGAGCCAGCGCACGCAGACGAGCCGGTTGAGGCTTGTCGCCATGAATCGACTCGGCATGAATACCTTCCTGCGTCAGCGTTTCCACCAGTTGGTCGACACCCTTACGGGTCTTGGCAAATACCAGCACCTGCCCCCAGCGCTTTTGCGCATAGAGGTGGCAGAACAGTTCCGCCTTACGCTTTTTGTCCACGGGAATCAGCCACTGCTTGACGCTCTTGGTGGTCGTGTTGCGCGGACTGATATCGATGGTTAACGGATCGCGCAGTAGTGGCTTGGCCAGATCACGAATGGCTTCAGAGAACGTGGCGGAAAAAAGAAGTGTCTGCCGACGCTGGGGCACCATGACAAAAATCTCGCCCAACTCGCGGGAAAATCCCAGATCCAGCATTCGATCCGCTTCGTCGAGGATCAGCGTCTGTACCTGATCAAAGCGCACAGCGTTCTGGTTGAACAAATCCAGCAAACGACCTGGCGTGGCGACCAGCACATCCACCCCTTTACGCAACTTCATCATCTGCGGATTGATGCTGACGCCGCCATACACCACCGCCGTACGCAGCGGTAAATGCTGCGCGTAATCACGTACGCTGGTGTGAACCTGCTCGGCGAGTTCGCGGGTTGGCACAAGAATCAATGCACGGACTCGATTCGCCGTGACTGCCGGGCCCTCCTGAACGAGGCGCTGCAGTGTCGGCAAAGCAAAGCCAGCTGTCTTGCCTGTACCCGTCTGGGCCGCGGCAAGCAGATCGCGGCCTTTGAGTACCGCAGGAATGGCCTGAGCCTGGATCGGAGTCGGAGTGGTGTGTTCCAGCGCGTCGAGCACACGCAACAAAGGCTCGATCAGGCCGAGTTCGGCAAAAGTCATGACGCTAACCGCAATGAAGAAAAGGACGAAATTGTAGGCGCCAAGCAACGTAGCGTCGAGCGCGGCCATCGGAGCGGTAGACAAACGCCGACCCCTGCCCTGCCGAATGAACGCTTTTGTACCCCGTTTTGAGGGATACGCCGCTTTAATGGATCTTTTCTTGAACGCTCAGCTATTCGTGCAGACCAACTCTTAAAGGATGCCCTGGACGTCTCAGGCGGTAACCCTCATGTATGGCCTTACCGATCAAGGATCTGATGAATTCGACTGGCACAGCCAGATATCGAACAATCCAGCAAGGAGACTCCATGAAAGCTGTCGTTTATAACGGCCCTCGTGATGTCAGCATCAAGAATGTCACCGACGCCAAGATCGAAAAACCTACAGATGCTCTGGTGCGTATCACTACTACCAACATTTGTGGCTCTGATCTTCACATGTATGAAGGCCGTACCAGTTTTGAACAAGGCCGCATCCTGGGCCACGAAAATCTGGGTCAGGTAGTCGAAATCGGCTCGGGTGTTGATCGCGTCAAGGTCGGTGATTATGTATGCCTGCCCTTCAACATCGGCTGCGGCTTTTGCGAGAACTGCGAAAAAGGCCTGACCGGATTCTGTCTGACCGCCAACCCCGGTAGTGCGGGTGCTGCATATGGCTTTGCGGAGATGGGCCCTTATGAAGGCGGCCAGGCTGAGCTGCTGCGCGTCCCCTACGCCGACTTCAACTGCCTGGTACTGCCCGAAGATGCCCAGGAGAAAGAGGACGATTACGTCATGCTCTCCGACATCTTTCCCACCGGCTGGCATGCAACCGAACTGGCGGGCCTTTTACCGGGTGAATCAGTCGCCATCTACGGGGCCGGTCCTGTAGGGCTGATGGCTGCTCACTCGGCCATGATTAAAGGGGCTTCGCAGGTCTTCGTGGTCGACACGCATCCTGACCGGCTCGCATTGGCCGAGCGCCTGGGAGCAATTGCCATCAACGGCGCAGAAGGCGAGGCGGTCGAACAGATTCTCAACAAAACCAATGGCCGAGGTACGGACCGCGGCTGCGAGTGTGTGGGCTATCAATGCTGCGACCGCCATGGTCATGAAGCCAATCACCTCACCATGAATAATCTGGTTGCCTCGACCAAGGCAACTGGAGGCATCGGCGTAGTGGGTGTTTTCATACCGCAGGACCCAGGCGCACAGAATGAACTGGCAAAGGAAGGCAAAATGGCCTTTGACTTCGGTCAGTTCTGGTTCAAGGGTCAGCAGATTCGGACAGGTCAGGCCAACGTAAAGGCCTACAACCGTCGCCTAAGCGCCCTGATTCATGCTGGACGCGCCACTCCCTCGAAGATCATCTCCCATAGCCTCAAGCTGGACCAGGCCCCGGACGCCTATAAGCATTTCGATGCCCGGGACGATGGCTGGACCAAAGTGGTGCTCAAGCCTGCGGCTTGACTTCCGCCTCGGCAAGGTTCGCTTTGCGAGCCTTGCCTCTCGCCCGCCACTGTGGAAGCCCGACCAGTATCACGGCCGCCACGATTACTATCATGGCCATCCATTCCGCCTGACCTATCCTTTCCCCAGCAAACACAATCCCCAGTAGCACCGCCACGACCGGATTGACATAGGCGTAACTGGTCGCTGCGGCCGGTCGTACATGTTTTAGCAGATACATGTAGGAGCTGAACGCGATGATCGAGCCAAACACGATGAGATACCCCAACGCCAACCAGCCGTCCATGGTCGACGGTGTGGTCAACGGCTCACCGCTGAGACGGCTGCCAATGAATAGAATGCCTCCGCCCACAATCATCTCGACGGCACTGGCCATCGGCCCTGCCGGCAGTGGCAGATGACGGCTCCACACTGAACCGAAAGCCCAGCTGGCAGCTGCAAATAGGGTAATCACCGCCCCCAGGGGGGTCGTCTGCATGTTCTCACCCAGGTTCAGCAGTAAAATGCCAATGAACCCCAAGCCAATCCCAGCCCATTCGAGCCGGGTATTGTGCTGTCCCCAAAACAGACCAAAGCACAGCGTGAAAAGCGGTACCGTAGCCACCGCCAGCGCGGCCACTCCAGAGGCAACCCCAGAGTGTTCGGCCAGAGTCACACCGCCATTTCCACAACTGAGCAGCAGAAACCCAACCAACCCACCGCCTACCCACTCACGCCGTGTCGGCATAGGGGCTCCTCGGGAGAGCTGCCAGACAAACAACAGGCTGCCTGCAATCAGAAAGCGCAGACCGGCCATCAGCAACGGCGGCCACGACTCGACACCGATGCGGATGACCAGATAGGTCGAGCCCCAAATAACGTAGAGCGCGAAAAAAGCACACAACAAAAGCAACAGCGAACGGCTATTCCGGGCAGGCATGGTGGCAACTCTTATGATTGAAATCCTGGTAGCTGAGTCGTACAGGTGATCAAGAACCGGAAAACGTATTCAAGCAGTAGGCTCCTTGCTATAGGAAGCGGCCCTCTCGGCCAGGCGCAGCGTGCAATCCTGAATACGGTCAGAGTCAATCAGCGGCTTACGAACCAGACCATTAGTTTAGAAAGAGCAAGCAAGCACGTTAATGCGATAAGCTTGTTTTTTCTGCGCCCCCGCCTTCGTTTCAAAGGTCTTTTGATAAAACAGGCGAGGTTTCCAAACCGTCACAGGAGGACGTATGGATCACTATGACCGACAGATCATCAATGCCTTACTGGAAAATGGCAGAGCCTCGTTTGCCGACCTGGCGCGGCGAGTTAATCTGTCGGCGCCTGCGGTAGCAGAACGTGTCGCGAAACTGGAAGCCAGCGGTGTCATTACCGGCTATCACGCGTCGGTCAACCTCAAAGCCCTTGGCCAACCAATCGAATGTCTGATTTCAGTAACACTGACCAAAACCAGCAGCGACAAACTGTTCGATGAGCTGGCCGCGATTCCGCAGCTTATCGCCTGCCATCGCGTAACGGGTGAGTCCTGTATCGTGCTGCGGGCAGCCGTGGCAGACATGGCTGAACTGGAGGCGCTCATCGATCGGCTGATGCGCTACGGCATGAGCAAGACGTCGATCATTCTATCGACGCCTTTCGAAAGACAGACTCCAGCCAAACTGTATCCGGTAGTCGAGGACGCTCGATCCATCCGCCGCGCCTGATGTTCAGCGCAACAGCAAACCGTCCTCGATGACGACGTATTCGTCCGCTGCCCGGATCAAGGCATGCGCCGTGAGACCAGGAGCCCCATAGACACGGGTATGAACGCCGTAACACTCACGGACCTTCTCCAGCAGGAGGTCAAAGTCACCGTCTCCTGAAGCCAGGACGATTTCATCGACCTTGGGCGCAGCATCGAGCACATCGATTGTGATACCTACGTCCCAATCGCCTTTGGCGGAACCGTCACTGCGCTGAATATAGGGTTTGAGCTTTACCGTAAAACCCAGATTACGCAGGATCTGCTGGAACTGTTGTTGCCGGCTGTCTCCTCGCTCGATGGCATAGGCTGACGCAAACACCAGTTCGCCCCGTTGCGAGATTTCCTTTAGGAAGTTCGCGTAATTGAAGTGGCAGCCATGCGTATGGCGAACCGTGTAATAGATATTCTGAACATCGACGAACACAGCAATCTTCTTCACAACACTCCCATCGACTAACGTCGCGTACATCAAGGTCATTTCTATCCGGGTCACTCCGCCCCGATACGCTCCTCTACCACCGGCCTGAAGCCGTTTTTACAGAATAGGTCACTTGAAACGACAAAGGCAGCCAATTGGGCTGCCTTTGCTTTCGAACGGTCGATTAGATGAACTGATCGTCATCCCCGCCATCGTCAAAAAAGCCACTGTCGTCGCTTCCGTAGTCGGCTTGCTGGAAGCCGCCGTCACCGTAGCCATCATCATAGCCGCCAGCGTCGCTGGCCGGCGTCAAACCACTGTCCTGGCCCCCAGTATCGCTGGCCAAGTCTGCCGCAGGTTCTTCATTGATGATGTTGACGATTTCCTGCGGCTGGGAATCGTGAAACATGCTGGAAATAGTTTCCGCCAGCAATACACCGCCGGCCACCCCCACAGCAGTCTGCATTGCTCCCCCTAAAAAGCTGCCCGCTCTGGAGGGCGCAGCCGGTGCGGCATTGTAGCCATACCCTGGATTAGGCTGACCATACCCAGGCGCCTGGCCATAGGAAGGCGCCTGGCGCGGGCCCGGGTCGGTCCAGCCACCACGAGGTGCCTGAGCTTGTGCCTGACTCTGCGATCGCGACTGCTCCTGCTGGGAGCCGCCACCAAACAGGTTGGACAGAAAGCCACCGCTGCTCGGCTTGTTCTGCTGCATCTGCGCCACCTGCGCTTCCAGATCGCGCACCCGCTGATCCAGACGTTTGAGTGCCGCTTCCTGGATCAGGATGACCTGAGCCATATAGTACGGTGCGGCGGGCTGTTGATGCAGGCGTTCCTGAATATAAGCTTCAGCCTGAGCGTCGCGGCTGGCGGTTTGAGCCTCCGCATCCTTGAGGCGCGTAAACAGGCCTTCGATCAGTTGTTTCTCTTCAGATTGCATGTGACCTCCCGAAGACGGCCAAGAAACGAAAACCCAGGCGCCGTAGACCTGCACAGGTGTTCGTGAATGTCGAGTCATGGTCCGCTGGCAGATCGGTTTCTACCAGCGGACCGGCCCTTTATAAATGCCGGTCCGCCCCGGATATTTCAATCCTGTCCCCGCAGCCATTCAGAATCGATTCAGCTCGACGCCTCCTTGCTAGGCGGCGTGCCGCGGAAGGCATCTTTCTGCTTGACCTCATCCAGCTTTACAGGCCGACCGGTTCGCGCCGATTCATACAAGGCTTCCATGATGCGCTGATCCTGTAGCCCCTCCTCACCTGGGGTGTAAGGCTTCTTGCCGGTTACGACGCATTCGGCGAAATGGTCCATCTCGATAGCAAACTGGTTCTTGTCCGGAGCATTGATCTGTTCCACCACCGGCGCGACGAACTCCGTCGTGTTCTGCGACTCCTGACTGCGCTTGAGCTGAAGGTTCCGGTAGGAAAACGCAGGGTCCATTTCTACCCATCCCTTGTCCCCTACGACCCGATAGCGTTTGGAATTGAATGTGGAGTAGCTGGTCATGCATTGCACGTGTACACCACTGGGGAATCGCATCTGCCAGAGCATGGCTTCCTCGACTTCCTTGAAGCGCGCGTCATCCGGCGAGCTGTACTGCGTGGCGAACACCTCGACCGGCTCTTCGCCCAACAGAAAGCGCGCGGTGTTCAGGCAATACAGGCCTATATCCGGCAAGGCCCCACCACCGGCCAAGGCTTTCTTGTGCCGCCATTGGTCCACATTTTCCTTGGACTGATTCTGACAGTTCGCCATCTCCAGCAGCTTCACAGTGCCAAGCCCGGTTCCGTTGCGTAGCCACTCCATTACCTGGCGGTTACGCGGCTCATACTGAATGCGATAAGCCACCATCAATAACCGATTGGCCTGAGCGCAGGCCTCGATCATTTCCTGGCATTCCTTTACGGAATTGGCCATGGGCTTCTCGCACAGGACATGTTTGCCCGCCTTGGCGGCTCGCAGCGTAAACTCATGGTGCATGCTGTTGGGCAATACGATATAGACGACATGCACGTCCGGGTTATCACGGATCTGATCAAAGCTCTGGTAGTTGTAGAGACCGCTTTCGGGCACGTTGTACATCTGGGCGACACGCATTGCCTTTTCGCGATCTCCGCTGACCAGCGCGGTCACCTTGCATCGCTTGGAGGACGCAAAAGCTGGCAGGATCTCCTCAAGCGACAGCCTTCCCAGGCCCACAACTGCAACCCCGACACGCTGGTCACGTCCGAGTTGAACCGGCATGTCCGTCTTGTCGCTTTTGCCTTCCTGCATATGCGGCAGTGTAATGGGCTTGGGCAACTGCGCCGCTGGCTGGCCCGCCCCGCCCGTAGGCACCGCCTGGGCAGCGCCAGCCGTATTCTGGGCCCAGGCACTGTTGCTGGCCAGGCCAAGCACACCGGCTGCTACCGCACTCTGTCCGGCATACATGAGAAATTTACGACGTCCGCCCAGACCATCTGACGCATTGCTCATAAGGCTCTCCTGAAAGTAGGCTTTGTGTTCAGAAGGCCTGCAAAACGCGCAAGTTCCTCGCGTTTGTTACAAGACATGGACAACCGACCAAGGGCGTGTACAGTTTCCAGCTCCCCACCTTAGAGCGCTTTCATGACCACAGAGCCCGCCGCCCTACTGATCATTGACCAGCAACAAGGTATCCAGTCACCCGCGCTGGGACCACGTAACCACCCCGAGGCTGAGCAGCGGATCGCGGCCCTGCTCACGGTCTGGCGTGAACAACACTGGCCGATCGTTCATGTGCGTCATATCTCACGTGATCCGCAATCTGTTTTCGCACCGGGCCAGCCAGGGGCAGCGTTTCAGCCACGCTTGTGCCCGTTGCCCCAGGAAATGGTCTTTGAGAAGAACGTTACCGATGCCTTTATCCATAGCGGCCTTGAGCGCTGGCTACATATCCGCGGCATCAAGCAGGTTGTGATTACCGGCGTAGCCAGCGAGAATTCAGTGGAAGCAACTGCCCGGACGGCCAGCAACCTGGGGTTTGCCACACGTGTGGTAGAGGACGCCTGCTACACCTTTGCCAAGACGGACTTTTATGGCACTCCCCGAAGCGCCGAAGAGGTTCACGCCATGGCCATGTCCAACCTGCAACAAGAATATGCCGACGTCATGACGACAGCCCAGCTGCTGTCAGGCCTCGGTTTTACCCTGTCAGAAAACGGCTGATAAAAGCCGTTCCGTTCTTATCGGACAAGCGAGTCATGACACCTTTCAATATCCTGCGCGATGCACTGTATTTCTTCTCTCGCCACCTGGTTTCGCTGCTGATCCTTTGCCTGCCCTGGCTGATCATAGAAAGCGTGGCACGCTGGCAGGTGGTTCAGCACTTCGGGACCGAAGGAGGCCTTTGGGAGCTGCTGGTTGGTGTAATGTTCTATCCGATCTACACCGGCTCACTTATCCTGTTTCTGAATGCCCGTAGCCACGGCCATATGCCTCCAATTACCGAGCTGTGGGGTCATGCCCTTCGTCTATGGCCCCGCTTCGCCATCATGGCGGGTCTGGTTGCCTCGCTGGTCGTACTTGGCTTTTCGCTGATGATCGTGCCGGGTTTTCTGGTCATGGTGAAGTTTGCCTTTGCCGAGCCCATGCTGGTCCTGCGTGGCATGGCCCCGCTGGAGGCCATGAGCGCCAGCTTCCAGAAGACTCGCGGACATTTCCTGACCCTACTGCCGCTGATCCTAATCACGCTTCTACCCGCCTGGCTGCTGGATGCCTGGATCAGTAGTCAATTTGGCGATACGCCAGCCCTGCAAATCATTTTGCAGAGCCTGTCTGGTCTGCTCCAGCTCATCTCTTCGATCGCCATATTTCGCCTGTTCATGATGGCTGACCGTTCGTCTTGAAGCCATCAAGTCTCAAGCCAGCCGGCCGCTACCCTTAAGGCGGGTCCTCCCATACAGGCGGGGCTGGATCCCGCCATAACAATAAATACGCCTGATCAGCCTTGCGGAGTATGTCGCGATGAGCGAGCTCCTGACTGTCCCTGTATCATCGCCTACCGTGCTGCTCGTTGATGAAGACCCCAGCACCCTCTCTCACCTTGAAGCTGTACTAGCCAGCCTGAGTTGTACGGTTTATGCCGTCCATAATGGGCCAGAAGCGCTAGCACTACTGGATCAGCACCCTATTGAGTTGGTTATTTCCGACGCGCTTATCGCAGGTGTGGATGGCGCCTCCTTTATGGCTGCCGTACAAGCGCGCAACCCCGGCTGTTTGCGTATTCTACTGACCAGCCAGCCAGACCTTGCCACATTGATCGATGCCATAAATGCAGGTGAGATCTATCACTATTTCAGCAAGCCATGGCATCCTGAGGAATTACGGCTGAATGTGCAGAAAGCACTTGCCTATCAGCAGGCACGACATGAGCGGCATCGGCTCGAAGCGCTTACTCGAGACCAGAACGCTCAGCTTCGCCAACTTAACGAGACCCTGGAAAAACGGGTCGAGGCACGTACTGCCGAGCTTCAGCAAACGGCAGACATGCTCGATCTCTCTTTCGCCGAGCTGCATCGCAGTTATGTCACCAGTACGGAAGTCTTTTCCCTACTTATCAACCAGCGACTGCCCAAGGACAAGCAAGCGAATGCGCAAGTTATCGCCTTGATACGTGCCTACTGCGAGCAATATACGTTCGATGAGAGCACCACGCGTGTCTTGTCAATGGCGGCTGCGCTATACAACATTGGAAAACTGCCGTGGAGCGATGCGCTGATTACCACGCCCTACGAACACCTGCATCCCAACGAGCGAGAAACCTACCGTCATTATCCGGCCAAGAGCGAATCCCTATTGATGGCGCTTGAGCCTTTGCAGGATAGCGCTCACCTGATTCGTCATCATCAGGAGCGCTGGGACGGTAACGGTTTTCCAGATCACCTCAAGGGTGAAGCAATTCCGTTAGGCGCTCGGTTACTCAAGCTTGCCATCGACTTCGTCGAGCTACAGCTGGGCTTGGTTATGGATAGACGCCTGAGTCACGATGAGGCGTTGCTATTCATACGCAAATACGCAGGCAAACTGTACGATCCTGAACTGGTAGAACCCTTCATCAAGACCTGCATACACTGTCTGCCCCACGTACGAATTGGTGATCCTAATATCCATGCGCTGAGCACACACCAGCTCAGGGCCGGCATGATCCTGGCTAGCAACCTTCATGCTGATAACGGCATGCTGTTATTGAATGAAGGTAAGGTGCTGACCTTGCCCCTGATTGACAAACTGATCGCATTCGAAGAAATCGAAGGCGGACATTACACAGTGCTTGCCAGGCTTCCTGCCCAAAGAGACTCGGCCGCATAAGCGGCCGGATCCTGGCTTACCACATCAGATCGTCAGGAATCTGATACGCCGCATAGGGATCGTCCGCATCTGGCGCTTCATTCTGCACATTGAGCAGCACGACCCGACGTGGGTCACGCTCCTGGATGCGCTCAGCCGTTGCGCGGGGTACTACATCATAACGGCCTTCGTGTCGCACGATCCCCAGGCTACCCTTGCTCAACTTCTCACGCATCAAGGCATTGACCGGGACGCGCTTGACCTTCTTCTCATCAACGAAATTATAGTAATCGTCGCTTTCAAGCTTTGGCAGGCGACTCCCTTCGATCAACTGCTTGATCTGAGCCTGCTCAGCCTTGCGCCGCTTCTTTTCTTCCTGTTGACGATTAAGCTCCTGATCCCGGGCAAGCTTTTCAGCCTGGGCCTGTTGGGCAGCCAGTCTCTGGGACTCATCCTTCTCAGCCTGCCCGCGGTGCTCCATACGGGTTTGCTTCTGCTTTTGCTTGGTAGCCTGCTTGGCTTGTTTCTCGTTGACCAAACCCGCCTTCAGGAGCTGGTCGCGCAAAGACATACTCATGGGTGCAACTCGTTCTAAAGCCCGTCGGGCGGGCATGTTACGTTAAAAGACGCATAGTACCCGGACGGTCGGCCCCTAGGCCAGCCGGCAATCGGAATCGTCAATGTTCGCCAACCATCCTGTACATTGATTTTGCGCAGTGCAAGCATGGGTATAGAGTGAAATAATCACCACCATACAGTCAGCGCGTTAATATTGGCACACTACGCCACTGAAATGCTTAGCCTGCTAACCAGCTCAACCTGAAAAGCCGAGCCCCATGATTACCTTTATTATTCTTGCCCTATTCGTTGCCAGCGTACTGTTCGTACATCTGCGCGGCCGCTCACGCCTGCCATTCCTGCGTCAGCTGGTCAATCATTCTGCGGTCTTCGCGCCCTACAATTCCCTGATGTATCTGTTCTCTAGCGTACCCTCCAAGCCTTACCTTGATCGTGAGCGTTTCCCGGAACTGGATGTGCTCAAGGACAACTGGGAGGTCATTCGTGAAGAGGCCATGCACCTGTTCGACGAAGGCTATATTCGCGCCGCCGAGAAAAACAACGATGCGGGCTTTGGCTCTTTCTTCAAGAAGGGCTGGAAGCGTTTTTACCTGACCTGGTATGGCGAGCCGCTGCCTTCAGCCCAGACGCTCTGCCCCAAGACCGTCGAACTGGTCAGTCGCATCCCTAATGTAAAAGGTGCCATGTTTGCGCTGCTGCCCGGCGGCAGCCATCTGAACCCGCACCGTGATCCCTTCGCCGGCTCCCTACGCTACCATCTGGGACTTTCGACTCCCAATTCGGATGCCTGCCGGATCTACGTAGATGGCGAGCCTTACGCCTGGAGGGATGGTGAGGACGTCATGTTCGACGAGACCTTCGTGCACTGGGTCAAGAACGAAACGGAGCAGACACGGGTCATCCTGTTCTGCGATATCGAACGTCCGCTCCGCTCGCGTCTGCTGACTGCCATCAACCGTCGCGTCAGCCATTTCCTGGGCAGCGCCACTGCGCCTCAGAACGTTGATGGAGAACGTGTAGGCGGTATCAACCAGGCCTATGCCTTCAGCAAGCGCTTCGGTGATGCCTTTGGTGGCATGGTTCGCAGCTTCAAGCGTCGCCACCCCAAGGCATACAAGGTGCTCAAGCCTGTACTGGCCATCCTGGTCTTTGTCCTGCTGTTGAAGTGGATATTCGGCTGATCCATCTGTGCCAAAGCGCTTAACGGGGCGCTTTGGCCGCTCGCTCCTTCGCCTTGGCAGCATCCCATAACGCATCCAGCTCTTCCAGCTCACATGCTTCCGGACGCTTACCCTGCTCGCGCAACGCCTGCTCGATGAAGCGGAAGCGCCGCTCGAACTTGCTGTTGGCACCGCGCAAGGCATTTTCCGGATCGACCTTGAGATGGCGGGCCAGGTTGGTCACCACAAAGAGCAGATCACCAACCTCCTCGGTAATGTGCTCATGATCCTGCTCGGCCATGGCCTCGATAACTTCGTTCAGCTCTTCGTGCAGCTTGTCGATGATGGGTTCTGCGGCCGGCCAGTCAAAACCTACTCCAGCTGCACGCTTCTGTAGCTTGGCCGCACGAGACAGCGCTGGCAGCACAGCAGGAACGTCATCCAGCAGAGAGAGCTGCTCTGGCGCCTCGGCCTTTTCGGCACGCTCTTGCGCCTTGATTTCCTCCCAGCGCTGCTTGATGGCTTCTTCACTCAGACGGGGCTGATCCAGAGGGCCATAGAGATCGCCGTCGGGGAATATATGCGGGTGGCGCCGCACGAGCTTGCGGGTAATGCTGTCTACGACGTCTGCAAACAGGAACCGGTGTTCTTCCTTGGCTAGCTGACTGTAGTAGACGATCTGAAACAGCAGATCCCCCAACTCATCACGCAGCTGCGCATAGTCGCCCTGCTCGATGGCATCGGCCACCTCGTAAGCCTCCTCGAGCGTGTGCGGGATGATGCTGGCGTAGGTCTGTTTGAGATCCCAAGGACACCCATGCTGCGGATCACGCAGTCGGGCCATGAGATGAAGCAGATCGTCGAGGCTATACATAGGTCGTCCTTACAATCGAAATACGGTCAATAAAAAGGGCGAGCTTACGCTCACCCTTTCATGGTCATACACGGCTCCGGCGGGGCTCAGGTGGCACGATTACGACGGGCTTCTATGATGTTAGGTAGCTGGGAGACACGTCCCAGGAGCCTCCCCAACGCATCCAGCCCTGGAATTTCGATGGTAAGCAACATGTTGGCCGTGTTCTCTTCCTTGTTGGAACGCGTGTTGACTGCCAATACGTTGATGCGCTCGTTGAGCAGCACTTGCGAGACGTCACGCAGCAGCCCCGGGCGGTCGTAGGCCTTGACCAGGATATCCACCGGATAGGTTTGGACAGGCACCGGCCCCCAGCTGACCTGAATGATACGCTCGGGCTCACGGCTGGAAAGCTGCAGCGCATTCTGGCAATCCTGACGGTGAATGGTGACGCCACGGCCCAGCGTGATGTAGCCGACAATAGGATCGCCCGGCACCGGTTGGCAGCACCCGGCAATCTGAGTCAGCAAGTTGCCCACACCGTTGATCTGTACATCGCCCCGCTTGCCCGACTTGTGCGGAGACGGCTTGCGCTGCAGAAGATCAAGTGGATCGGTCTCCTTCTCTGGCTCGACCAGCTGCTGAGCCGCATGCATGACATGGGCAAGACGCAGGTCACCTGCTCCCAGGGCAGCCTGCATATCCTCTGCATTCTTGTAATTGACCTTTTCGGCGAGCGTGTTGTAGTCCACCGGCGGTAGCGCCAGACGAAGCAACTCTCGATCGATCATGGCCTTCCCGGCAGCCACATTCTGATCACGGGCCTGGAACTTGAACCAGTGAACGATCTTGGCCCGGGCACGCGAGGTCATTACATAGCCCAGGTTCGGGTTGAGCCAGTCACGACTGGGTGAACCCTGCTTGCCGGTAATGATTTCTACCTGCTCACCTGTCTGCAGCGTGTAATTGAGCGGCACGATGCGGCCATTAATCTTGGCGCCCCGACAGTTATGCCCGATCTCAGTGTGCACACGATAGGCGAAATCGAGTGGAGTAGCGCCCTTGGGCAAATCGATGGCATGCCCATCCGGTGTAAACACATAGACCCGGTCAGGTTCGATATCTACCCGCAGCTGCTCGGCCAGGCCACCGATATCACCCAGCTCCTCGTGCCATTCGAGCACCTGCCGGAGCCAGGAGATTTTCTCTTCGTAATGGCTGGAGGCCGATTTGACATCCGTCCCCTTGTAACGCCAATGAGCGCACACCCCCAGCTCCGCCTCTTCATGCATGGCATGAGTACGGATCTGCACCTCAAGCACCTTGCCTTCAGGGCCGATCACTGCCGTATGCAGCGAGCGGTAGCCGTTTTCCTTGGGGTTGGCAATATAGTCGTCAAATTCCTTGGGAATATGGCGCCACAAGGTGTGGACGATCCCCAGGGCGGTATAACAGTCGCGGATTTCAGGAACAAGCACACGAACCGCACGAACGTCGTAGATCTGGCTGAAATCCAGACCTTTTTTCTGCATTTTTCGCCAGATCGAATAGATATGCTTCGCTCGACCGCTGATATCCGCCTTGACACCCGTCGCAGCCAACTCCTGCTTGAGCTGCTGCATGACATCGGCAATGTACTGCTCGCGATCGAGCCGGCGCTCGTGCAGCAACGTGGCGATCTGCTTGTACTGAATCGGCTCCAGGTAGCGGAAGGACAAATCCTCCAGCTCCCATTTGATGTGGCCGATTCCGAGGCGATGCGCCAACGGTGCATAAATATCGAACACTTCACGCGCGACGCGGTTGCGGCGTTCATCCGTGGCGTTCTTGACCGCCCGGATCGCACAGGTACGCTCGGAAAGCTTGATCAAGGCCACGCGGACATCGTCCACCATGGCTACCAGCATGCGGCGCAGGTTATCCACCTGGGCCTGGGTGCCCAGCACCATTGATTGCCGCGGATTGAGACTGGCGCTGATCGCCGCCATACGCAGCACGCCTTCAATTAGCTTGGCCACAACCGGGCCGAAACGCTTGCCAGCTTCTTCCAGGCTCGCCTTGCCTTCGCGTACGGCGCGGTAGATCAGCGCGGCGACAAGGGAATCCTGATCCAGTTTGAGATCTGCCAGGATCTCCGCCATCTCTAGCCCCGTCTGAAAACTGGAGGTACCCGGAGCCCACAAGTGTTCGGAGGGTGCAGCCTCTGCTTCGGCCGCACGAGCGAATTCGCATGCTTCCAGCAAGGCCTGACGCTCGAAGTTCGGGTCCATGCTCTGGACGTGATCGAGCCATGCCTCGATGTTGATGCTGCCATCATTATTGACGGGTTGATGCGCTCTGACCTGTACCATCTTACGTTCCTCGGCGCTATTTATTGCGCCGTTTAAGTCCAGCCATCAACTGGCCGATTACGCGAGGTTCAGGCTAAACGAAAAAACACGTATTCAGGTGATCTGCGAGTGCTCGGAATGTAAAAGGCCATTACAGTCCCGAATACAGTCACACCGGACTCACCCTCATTCATTACTTTTCGCTAGACCTGCCCCTACCTCGCTACAAACAAAACCATCGCCTCGACATGCGCCGTCTGCGGGAACATGTCCAGGATTCCAGCCCGCACAGGAACATACCCCTGACGAACCAGTTCGCCTGCATCCCGTGCCAATGTAGCGGGATTACAGGACACATAGAGCACACGCTGTGCACCCAATTGCTTCATCTGCTGCACTACGGCCAACGCGCCATCACGTGGCGGGTCCAGCAATACGGATGAAAAGGTCTGGCCAAACCATGGCGCATCGATAAGCGGCTTCGACAGGTCTGCCTGGAAAAAGTGCGCGTTATCCAGGCCATTGGCCCGGGCATTTTTACTCGCACGCTCCGTCATGACGGAAACGCCTTCTACGCCAACCACGGCATGCACACGCTGCGCCAATGGCAGGGCGAAATTGCCAAGTCCGCAAAACAGATCGAGCACCCGCTCATTCGGCTCCGGCGCAAGCCAGTCAAGCGCCTGTGCAATCATCGCCTCGTTAACCGATGCATTGACCTGTACGAAATCACCCGGACGGTAAGCAATCGTCAGGTTCCATGGCTCCAGTTGGTAGCTAAGTGCTGCCTCGGGCTCGTCGGGATACGGCTCACCTTCGGCCTGCCACCAGAGCTGAACCGAGTGCTCCATGCAGAAATGGCGCAGATGATCGCTGTCACGCGGCGAGAGCGGACGCGTGACACGCACCAGCATGGCGCAGGCCGTCCCTTGAAACAGCTCGACGTGACCAATGGCTTGTGGCTGCTCCAACCCGACAAGTAAAGCCGGTAGCGCTCTGGCGATAGGCTGCAATGGCTCAACCAGCACACCACAGGCCTCCAGCGGAACGATATCCTGGCTGGCAAGCGCCCGAAATCCAACATCCAGGCGGCGAGCCTTGGCATCCCAGCGCACCGCGATGCGTGCACGACGCCGATAGCCCAGCTCCGGGCCATGCAGTGGCGCAGCCCATTCATTGGGCGTCACGCCGGCAAATCGCTGTAGTTGCTCGGCCAGCGTACGCTGCTTGAGGGCCAGTTGAGCCTCATGCGGAATATGCTGCAAGGTGCAGCCACCGCAACGACCGGCCATGGCACACGAAGGCAGGCGTCGTTCGCCACTAGGCTCAAGCACCCGCTCCACACGCGCCTCAACCACCTGGCTTTTGGCAGACAACACACGCGCCTCAACCGTTTCCGATGACAAGGCACCCGAAACGAACCAGGTCCGACCTTCGAGATAGGCGATACCCCGGCCATCATTGGCCATCTTCTCAATGGTCAGGCGCTGTTTCTTGCCGACCGGAACCGACGAGGCCCGGCTACCGCCGCTCGGCTGAAAACGCAGCCCTTTTACACGCATACTGTTCTCTTGAATCAAACCCGCGTTTAACGCGGATCATAAACACCAGTAGAAAGATAACGGTCACCACGATCACAAATGATCGCCACGATGACTGCATTCTCAACTTCTTTGGAAATACGCAGCGCAGCCGCTACGGAACCACCCGACGATACGCCGCAGAAAATACCCTCTTCCCGAGCCAGACGGCGCATCACGTCTTCCGCCTCTTCCTGGCTCATGTCGACAATACGATCCACACGCGTGGCATCGAAAATCTTTGGCAGGTACTCCTGCGGCCACCGGCGGATACCGGGAATGGCGGCACCTTCGCTCGGCTGCAGTCCGACGATCTGCACCTCAGGATTCTGCTCCTTCAGGTAGCGCGACACGCCCATGATGGTACCGGTCGTACCCATGGAACTGACGAAGTGCGTGATGCTACCGCCGGTCTGCTGCCAGATTTCAGGGCCGGTCGAGCTGTAGTGGGCAGAAGGGTTGTCCCCATTGCCGAACTGATCCAGCACCTTGCCCTTGCCCTCGGCCTGCATACGGGTCGCCAGATCACGCGCACCCTCCATGCCTTCTTCGCGACTGACCAGGATCAACTCGGCGCCATAAGCCGTCATAGCCGCCTTGCGCTCAGCGCTGGAGTTATCCGGCATGATCAGAACCATGCGATAACCCTTGATGGCTGCAGCCATCGCCAGGGCAATGCCCGTATTGCCCGAGGTCGCCTCGATCAGTGTATCGCCCGGCTGGATATCACCGCGCAACTCGGCACGCGTGATCATCGAAAGGGCTGGCCGATCTTTTACCGATCCGGCCGGATTATTGCCTTCCAGCTTGACCAGTAGGGTATTGGATGTCTCACCGGGCAGGCGCTGCAAACGCACCAGCGGTGTATTGCCGACGCAGTCGGCAATGGTCGGATACTGCACGCTCATGGAATTCGCTCGGTTCCGCTGCCTTTGAATAGGCCTCTATGATACCGGCAAATGAGGGGCGTTCCCTAATCTCATGATGCGCGGGATGAATAAAGGCGATATCAGGTCGTCTTTTCCGCAGCCTCTGGCCGTGAGCTGACACTACGACTCCAGCATTTTCGGCCTATTTACTCCCGCGGAGAACCGTTTAGCGACCATCCGCCACAAAATCGTCCCGGCAATCGAAACAACTGTTTTACACTTCCCCCATTGTTGCTCTGGAGACGGGTAAGTGCTGAACGAGTTGGGAATCAAGGGCCGCATCCTGCTGCTGAGCCTGCTACCGACGTGTGTCATGGCGATGGTGCTGGGCGGTTACTTCAGCTGGGTTCAGCTATCCGACATGCGGACGGTGCTGGAAGAGCGCGGCCAACTGATCGCCGAACAGCTTGGACCACTGGCCGCGCCTGCCCTGCTTCGGGATGACCGGGTCCTGCTCCAGCGCATTGCCCAGGATGTACTTGATCAGGCCGATGTACGGGCTGTCGAGTTCATCAGTGCCGACCAGAAAATCCTGGCCCATGCCGGCCCTCGTATGACAATCGCCATTCGTAACGACGATGGCGAGACCGCCAGCCTGCGCAGCGGTCTGGATGTCACACACTTCCATCTACCCGTTCAGGCCCGGCATCTCAAGCTCATTACCGGTGAGGTCAACATGCCCAGCTCGCACCTGCTGGGCTGGATCGATATCGAGCTGTCTCACCACGCCACCCTCCTGCGCGGCTACCGCAATCTGGTGATCAGCCTCCTTTTGATCATCTTCGGTCTCTGCCTGACAGCCGTGGTAGCTGTCCGTATCGGTCGCAGCATCAATCATCCCCTGCGCATCATCAGCGATGGCGTGGGTCATCTCAAGGACGGTCAGCTGGAAACCCGCCTGCCCAAAGACCTTGGCAGTTACGAGCTGGATACCTTGGCCGACGGGATCAACCGTATGGCCGAAGCCATGCAGAACGCCCAGGAGGAAATGCAGAACAACATCGACCAGGCCACGGAAGATGTGCGGCAAAACCTGGAAACCATCGAAATTCAGAACATCGAGCTGGATCTCGCCCGCAAGGAAGCCCTGGAAGCCAGCCGGATCAAGTCCGAATTCCTGGCCAACATGAGTCATGAGATCAGAACGCCCCTCAATGGCATCATCGGCTTTACCAATCTGCTACAAAAAAGCGAGCTGACGCCCCGGCAGCAAGATTATCTCGGCACTATTCAGAACTCTGCTGAAAGCCTGCTGGGCATCATCAATGAGATCCTGGACTTCTCCAAGATCGAAGCCGGCAAGCTGGTTCTGGAAAGTATTCCCTTCAATCTGCGCGATATGATTCAGGACACCATGACCATTCTGGCGCCAGCTGCGCATGAAAAGCAGCTGGAACTGGTCAGCCTGATCTACCGTGACACTCCGGTCCATCTGGTAGGTGATCCCCAGCGCCTGCGCCAGGTGTTGACCAACCTGGTCAGCAACGCCATCAAGTTCACTCACGAAGGCACTATTGCTGTCCGCGCCATGGTGGAAGATGAAGACGATGACCATGCCCAGCTACGGATCAGTGTTCAGGACTCAGGCATTGGTCTCTCCGAGCAAGATCGGGACATGCTTTTCCAGGCCTTTACCCAGGCAGACAACTCACTCTCCCGACAGGCAGGGGGCACCGGCCTGGGTCTGGTCATCTCCAAACGTCTCGTCGAGCAAATGGGCGGCGAAATTGGACTGGAGAGCGAGCCCGAGGAAGGATCCGAATTCTGGATCACCATCAACCTGCCCAAATCGCGCAATCCGCTGGAAACCCATCGCCGACTGGCCTTTGCCGGCCGCCGCGTAGGCCTTGTGGAACCACACGAGCTGACACGCCAATCGCTACGCCATCAGCTGGAGGATTGCGGTTTAGAGGTGGTCGAGTTCGAGACGCTTGAGCAGCTGACGGAAGCCGTTTCCAGGCAGCGGAAAAGCGAGGCCGCCATCACGCTGGCCGTGCTAGGGGTAAGCTCCAGCATCCTGCCACCTGATCTACTGACTGAGCGCGTCTGGCAGCTGGAGCGGCTGGACTGTAATTCGTTGATCTTCTGCCCCACGACCGATCAGTCCGTGTTCCATGCAGCCTTGCCAGATGTGCATTGCCAATTGCAGGCCAAGCCTGCTTGCAGCCGTAAACTGGAACGCGCCGTGGGTGAGCTGCTCAATCAGCGGCCGACTCGTCCTGAAAATACTGCCCATACCCGAATTGACCGCGCACCTCGCCTGCTCTGTGTTGACGATAACCCCGCCAACCTGCTGCTGGTCGAAACGCTTCTTACCGACCTTGGCGCTGAAGTCACGGGTGTCGACAGTGGTTATGCCGCTGTCGAGGCAGCACAGAGGGAGCGCTACGACCTTATCTTCATGGACGTACAGATGCCTGGCATGAATGGCCGACAGGCCACTGAAGCGATTCGCGCCTGGGAGGTGGAAAGCGAACATCCGCCGGTACCTATCGTGGCATTGACTGCCCACGCCATGTCCAACGAGAAGCGGGCCCTGCTTCAGGCAGGCATGGATGATTACTTAACCAAGCCCATCAGTGATCGGCAGCTCGCCCAGGTGGTGCTCAAATGGACTGGTCTGCGCCTTCAGCAAAACGATACTCAGGAGATGAGCCCGCTGTCCTCTTCCGGAGCGGACATTGCCAATCTGGCCATATTGGATGAAGACGAAGGGCTGCGGCTGGCCGCAGGCAAGGCCGATTTGGCCAGTGACCTGTTGACCATGCTGCTCGCCTCGCTGGCAGCTGACCGGCAAGCCATCCGCTCGGCCCGAGAGAATGGTGACCGCATCGGCCTAATCGAGCGGATCCACCGCCTGCATGGCGCAACCCGCTACTGTGGAGTTCCTCAGTTACGAGCCGCGTGCTACCAGAGCGAGACACTGCTCAAACAAGGCGCCCCTACTTCATCGCCCATTTTGGACGAACTTGATGCCGCTATCGTGCAGCTTTCGACCATGTCCAAAACACCTATTTAACGGAGTGGTGCCAATAGGCCAACTCACTGTTCAAGGTTTCACTCCTTTGTAAACACTATATAGTAGGCAGCTATCTTTTCGATAAACGGCGTCCATTCCGTGGCGCCATTATCGTGACACCTTAAATCCGGTATGCGATATTCGCCGCCGCTTAACTGTCAGACAGGCTATCTATAGTGATTCATCGGCTCCGACGTTTTTTATTGTTGGATGAATCCAGACAAACCCCAACACCTGACTTTATCTGGAAAACCAGCACGCTGCGTGTACTGGCGCTCAGCAGTATCGTGCTGGTTGCCCTTATTTTCATCCACTGTACCTATCAGGCACTAGAGGCCGGTCGCCCTTACGTTCTGATAATGGAAGCCGTCTTTCTTGGCGCCTTCTTCAGCCTCTTCGCTTTCAGATCACGCTCCTATCGGCTTAGCGGTACGGTCTTGATCTTCGTCCTATATGCACTCGGTCTGTGTAGCCTGTTCTTCGTCGACTACAAGCAGGCCAAGGCTGGCATCCTCATCATTTATGCCACACCGCTGCTGGCGCTGATCTTTTTCAACTGGCGCGTTTATCTGGTGCTGTGCGTCGCCAATCTGCTGCCTCTTTACCTTTTGTTGAGCGACACCCCCATACCTCATCTGTTTGGCATCAACCTGTCATTGAACTACACGCGCAACTACCTGCATTTGCTTCTGTTCATGCTGTTCAACGTGTGTATTCCGCTTGCCATTGCTCGTCTCATAACCACCTTGGCCAATGCGCAGCGACGCCAGCATCAGCTCAATCAGGCGCTACAATACAGCCAGCAACTTTACAATGAGGTGTTTTCCCACCTGGGCGCCTTTCTGCTCTGCCGAAGCGATGGACTGATCCTCAAACTCAATGACGAAGCGGCTGCCTTGCTGGGGCTACCAGCGCGGGTAATCGAGAGTCAGGTTTATTTGGGCAATCTAGTACGCAATGAACAAGGTGAGCCGGTCAAACTGGTTCCGGACGACTCCCTGCAGGAATGGCAGGTCCAGAGTAGAACTAAACCTCGCTGGCTCAATCTTCGTATCAGTCAGCCGACATCCAATCAGAATGTACTGGTAAAACTGCGTGACATTACCCATCTGCATGCTTTGCAAAGCGAACTGCGTAACTCCGAGCGCCTGAGCATTCTGGACCCGCTGGTAGGCGTACTGAACCGCAGCGGCGCCATCAAGCGACTGGAGCAGGCAATTGGCCAGGCGGGCTCGAAGCCACTGGCCGCGCTGACCATTCGCCTTCCTCACCTGACCTACATCAATACCAAGTATGGCCTGGACGTCGGCGATCAGTACCTGCAAGCCTTTGCGCACCACCTGAGTCGCTTGCCACGAAAGAATCTGGTAGCTCGCCTCAAGGGCGCCACATTTCTGGTGGTTCTCACCGAGCTGGACAGCATCGAAATCGGCCTTGATCGGCTACA
The DNA here is from genome assembly GCF_002364655.1 of Pseudomonas sp. UBA3149. Lineage (NCBI taxonomy): Bacteria > Pseudomonadati > Pseudomonadota > Gammaproteobacteria > Pseudomonadales > Pseudomonadaceae > Pseudomonas > Pseudomonas sp. UBA3149. The sequence continues at coordinate 192,812 of NZ_DEYV01000005.1, read as the reverse complement.
TGAACTCAAGAGCAGCCTACCTCCGCATTTGCAGATCGACCGACATCTTATTGATGTGGCGCCTGATCTTGGAACCGCGTTCTATCCTCAGGATGCAACCAATGCGCTGCAATTGATCGAACGTAGCAGTCATGCGCTCAAGAATCCCCATGGCGATACGCTGCTACCCACCTATGACTCCACCCTGGCGCAGCGCACGTTCGAGCGAACCGAGCTGTTGCTGGAGCTGAGAAAAGCCATCGAAACCCGCGCCCTTTTTCTTCACTATCAACCTCGGGTCGATGCTCAAGGCAACCTTCACAGTGTGGAAGCGCTGGTACGCTGGACAGCCCCCAACGGCCGCCCCGTTCCGCCCGATCAGTTTGTCGCCATAGCTGAGGAAAGTGGACTGATCCATACGCTGGACGCCTATGTTCGTGATATGGCATGTGCCCAGATTGCACGCTGGAAACGCGACCTGGGTACCGCACCACTGGTGGCAGTCAATCTGTCCGCTCAGGAAGTCGCAACGGAAGGTCTGGCCGAAAAGTTTTCCGGCTGCCTGCAACGATACGGGCTGACCCCTCATGACCTGGAAATCGAAATCACTGAAAGCAGCCTGCTTCATGAAAACGAAACCACGCTGACCAACCTCAAGACCCTCGAAACCAGCGGCTATCGACTCACCATGGATGACTTTGGCACTGGCTATTCGTCACTCAGCCGCCTGACCCACTTGCCTATTTCGAGCTTGAAGATTGACCGCTCCTTCCTAGCCGACGTTCCTGGCAGCGAGCGCCAGGAAACGCTGATCAAGACCTTGATCGCCCTGGCGCGCCTGATGGATCTGAAAGTCGTTGCCGAAGGGGTGGAAACCAATGAACAACTGGCGCTCCTGGATAGCCTGGGATGCGATCTCTACCAGGGTTACCTGTTCTCCCGTCCGGTCGATGCGTCCACGTTGACCGAGCGGTATCTGGCGCCCGGGTTACTCTTCAAAGAGTGACAATTGGCGGGCGCCCTCCCGCAAATCGATCAGTCTTACCCCTACGCCCAACAGGCGAACCGGCTTGCCTCCCCGCATGAAGGCCTGGGTCAGAAGCCGTCGATAACTATCGATATCCCGCCCAGCCCCGGCCTGCTCAAGGGTGGTTTGGGTAAAGTCGTGAAACTTGACCTTGACGAAAGGTTTTTCCGGCCGGTAATGGGTATCCAGTCGGCCAAGCCGCCCGGCCAGCTCTTCAAGCAAAGCGGGCAGCTGGGCCGTACAGGCGGCCAGATCAGGCAGGTCATGCTCGAAGGTGTTTTCAACACTGACCGACTGACGTCGGCTATCCACCTGGACCGATCGTTCGTCAATTCCCTGAGCCAGATTCCACAGCCGTTCGCCAAACAGACCAAACTCCTTGATCAATGCAAGGCGTCCCCACTCGAGCAACTGCTCGCACCGCTCGATTCCCAGGCGCGTCAGCTTTTCAGCCGTCACCTTGCCTACGCCATGCAACCGGGCAACAGGCAGAGTAGCCACAAACGCGGCCACTTCCGGTGGGGTAATAACAAACAGCCCGTTCGGCTTGCGCCAGTCGCTCGCAATCTTAGCCAGAAACTTGTTTGGCGCCACACCAGCTGAAACAGTGATATGAAGCTCTTCCCACACACGTCGGCGAATCTCCTGCGCAATTCGGGTTGCACTGCCGGAAAAATGCGGACTGTCCGAAACGTCGAGATAGGCCTCATCCAGGGAAAGCGGTTCGATCAAATCGGTAAAATCACGAAATATCATATGGATCTGACGCGATACCGCCTTGTAGACATCAAAGCGCGGGCGCACAAAGATGATGTCGGGGCACAGCCGCTGGGCTTGATGGGAGGCCATTGCCGAACGCACCCCGTATGCACGCGCCTCATAATTGCAGGTTGCGACCACACCACGCCGATCGGGAGTACCACCGACGGCGATTGGCCGGCCTACCAGGCGAGGGTCGTCACGCATCTCGACGGCGGCATAAAAACAGTCGCAATCGATATGGATGATTTTTCTCTGCGTCATACCCTCATGCTCGACAGGCTCGCTAACACCGCTGCGCCTGTATTATGCGCTATACGCCCTTACCCACCCAGCGGTTCTCCGAAACTTTAGCGGCCTCGCGACACTCGGAATTCTAGAACATTACGATAACCAGGAGCCGCCATGACTGATCGTACGGATAAACTCGACAAGTCCCATGACCATGATCAGGTCGCTAAACGCGACGAAGCTCATGCACAGCGCAAGCTACCCGAAGAGGCGGTAAGCGATCTGGAAAGTCCTGAGCCTGGCACTCATACCATCGATAAGGTCATCACTCCGGTATCAAACAAGGAGCTGGACAGCCAGGTCGGTGAGTTGAACCGTAAGCTGGACGAAGTCGAGAAAAAGCTGGATAAATAAACCTTACAATAGGCTGATAGTGTGGGCCCTGACTACCACCGTCTCCTGACGAAACCGGGTCTCGAGCGAGGCCCGGTACTGCTGCCACCACACCTGCTCCAGCGCGTCGGCCATCACCTCATAAATGATCAATTCATCCCGTATCGTATGGCTTTCGTCTTCCTGCCATAGTCCTTTCGCCGGAGCCTGGCTGAATGCGGTCAATCCGCCAAACTTTTCCACGAGTTCATTGCGAACTTCACCAAACAGCGCTTTGGGGAGGTCGTGACCATCGTTGTCATAAAGGGGCAGCAGTAACTGGATCAGGTACATGGTCAGCTTCTCGAATAGATGAATGTATCGGCATAGAGCGTCTTGAAAGCTAAGACCATGAACGGTTTGAATCGGCACATATAAACAGCAGCGCCCCGATAGCCGAGGCGCCGCGGTAACGATTAGAGACAGACGAGAAAACCTGCCCGCCTCCCTATCGTTAGATTCTGAAGCTTGAAACGAGCTGATCGAGGCGATTGGCCTGTTGCTCCAGGGCATGGCAAGCGCCCAGGGTCGCGTTCAGGTTTTCCACGCCCTGCTGGTTGAGCGAGTTGATCTCGGTAATGTCAACATTAAGCGACTCCACCACCGCGCTCTGCTCTTCCGTAGCGGCCGCCACCGATTGGGTCATGCCATCGATATCGGTAATGCGCTCGGCTACCGAGCCCAACCGCTCGTTGGCCTTTTGCGCGATGGTCATGCTGTCCTCGCTGAAGCGCTGACTTTCGGTCATGGTGGAAACCGCTTCGCTCGCCCCGGTTTGCAGCTCCTGAATCATGCTCTGGATCTCTCGGGCCGAACTCTGGGTACGATGTGCCAGACCACGCACCTCGTCCGCTACCACCGCAAAACCACGCCCAGCATCGCCTGCCCGTGCAGCTTCGATCGCAGCGTTGAGCGCCAGCAGGTTGGTCTGCTCGGAAATGCCCTGGATCACCTCCAGGATATGTCCGATGCGGGTGGTCTTCTGGTTCAGCTCATCAATACGGCCGCAGGAGGCGCTGATGTTGGTGGACAGGGTTTCCATTGCCGTCAGGGTCTGGCCCAGTACGCGGCGACCCTCCTCGGCCTGCTGCCGGGCACTGGTAGCCTGTACGGACGCATCGGCAGCGTTGCGGGCAATCTCCTGTGTAGCGGCGCCCAACTGGTTGATGGCTGCCGCCACGCTTCCGGTACGTCCGGCCTGGTTGTCCGAGTTGTGCAGCGAGGAGTTGGAGGCCGCCAGCACCTGACGGGAGACCTCGTTGAGCTGACGGGTACTGGCCGATACTTCGCTGATCGAGCCATGGATACGCTCGACAAAGCGGTTGAAGGCAGCGGCCAGCACACCAAACTCGTCCTGGCTATTGATGGCCAGACGCCGGGTCAGGTCGCCCTCTCCTTGTGCGATGTCCTGCATCGCCTGGCTCATAGTCGTGAGCGGACGCATCAGTACGCGAATCAGCACGCCCAGGAGCAGCATGATCAGCACAACGCCAATCACCATGGCCAGCACGGCCGAGGTTCTGAACTCCTTGAGCGGGGCGTAGGCTTTCTCTTCATCAACCATCAGGCCCAGGTACCAGTTGACCGATGGCAGACCGGTGACTGGCTTGAAGACCATAAGCTGAGGCTTGCCGTCCAGCTCGACCCGCTTGAGCGCGCCATCCAGTGCAGGCGCACCGGCGGGAAACAGCTCAGCGAGGTTTTTCATCACCTCCTCTTTTCTGGGACTGACCAGTACCTTGCCTTCGCTATTCACCAGAATCGCATGACCGATACCGCCCAGGTCGAGCGAATTGACGATACCCACCATCGTCTGCAGACTCAGATCGCCAGCCAGAACACCCGCCAAGGCGCCGTTCTTCATGATAGGCGTAGCTAGCGTCATCACCAGCTTTCCATTACCCACATCAACATAAGGCTCCGTCAACAAGGATCGGCCCTGCGACTGAGCGGCAACATACCAATCACGGGTACGGGGATCGTAACCGGCAGGCATTTCATCGTAAGGACGGATGGAAAATTGACCATCGGCATGTCCCAGATAGGTGAACTCGAAGCTGGAGAGATAGGCCTTCTGCTCAAGGATGGAAAACACTCCCTCAGGAGAGGCATTGTTCTGGATAGCCTGGGCCTCACCTTCAAGCAGAGTGATTCGCCCATTGAGCCAGTTAACGATATTTGCTGATGCACTGGTGCCCAGCTCGTCCAGGCGGGACGACAGGTCCTGCGTAATCGTCTTTCGCTGCAGGTAATCGTTATAGCTCATGAATAATGAGAAGGCGACGATCAGCACAATAGAGGCCGTCGCCAATATCTTATGGCTAAATTTCAAACGTTGGAGCATAGCGCAGCCTCTGGACAACAATTTCGGCAAGCCGTTGAAATGGCATGAAGGTCCAGATCTTATCGACCGTTATCGTGATAACTTTAATGGTAAAAAGGTTACCAGGTACGCCTTTGCTCTAGAGCAGAGGTAAGCCCTGGCGGCCGACAGCGACGTTGAAACCGCCAGGGAGACACTGGAATAACCAGAGCCTATTCAAATGACCACCTCGGCAATGCAAAAAATCCTTTTTTGGTCGCCGTTCATCGCGCTCGTCCAGGTAACGGGATACAGGCCTCATTTCAGTTGTTCAGCGGCTGCTTGCGATCAAGCTCCATATCGCTGTCGATTTCTTGCCGTTCCCGGGCAAGCGGATCGCTTCGAGTAGCCCCTTGATTGACTCTGTTTTCCGGCAGCTCAACGCCCCGCTGGTTTTGCTCGGCCTCCTGCGCCTCTGGTGAAATAACTTCGACATGCTGTGGATCATGCGCGGTGTCCTGAGGGGTACGCCCTGATTCAGCCGTTTGGGCCATGGCTAGCGGTGACAGTAAAGCCAGTGCCATGGAGGTATTTATCAGCCATTGCGGTTTCATTTCGGCACTCCGATGAAGGGATACCCTCTTTAGGCAATGCGCTACCTATAAAGGTGCATTCATAAGTCCTCGTGATAAGGCTTTCAGCAAATCATTGTCAGCATTGAATTTTTTGTTGACATCATTTTTTAAACCCGTATACTGGCCACATCAGAAGCGGGGTGGAGCAGTCTGGTAGCTCGTCGGGCTCATAACCCGAAGGTCGTAGGTTCAAATCCTGCCCCCGCAACCAAATTTAAAAAGCCACTCAATCGAGTGGCTTTTTTGTTTGTGTCGAATTTTTATTCCTTTTAGCCTTCAATATTCAAAGAGTTTCCATTTTTTTGATACATAGGGCTTGGCAAAAGTCTGTATGTGACTAATCTGACGCGCAGTTTCCCTGAGGGGCTTTCATGAGCGCCAATGATCCTGTAAACAAATCTGCTGTTTCTTCATCCGATTCTTCGTCTTCATCTTCACCTTCTTCTCCTCCGCAAGCATTGCCCTGGCGCCTGCTAGAGCGCATTACGGCCTATAAAGAACCTCTTGAGCTGGGCCTGACACTGCTCCTGTTTGGCGTCGCCCTGCTTGTGTGCTGGCATCTGGTCAGCAGTATTGATCTACCCTCTCTCCACACTGCACTGCTGGGTATCCCCTCGCACGCTATTATGGGGGCCGTCGCGGCAACGGCTGTGGGCTTTCTCATTCTGCTTGGCTACGAATGGTCTGCCAGTCGCTTCGCCGGCGTTCATCTACCAGGCAAGACCCTGGCGCTGGGTGGACTTACCGCCTTCGCCATTGGTAATGCAGTTGGGCTGTCCATGCTATCTGGGGGCTCGGTTCGTTATCGTCTCTATGCCCGCCAAGGCCTGAGCGCCATTGAAGTGGCGCAGATGACTTTCTTTGCCAGCCTGTCGCTGGGAACGGCATTGCCCCCTCTGGCTGCGGTTGCAGCATTAAGTGATTTGCCTTCGGCTTCCACAGCCCTGCGTCTTTCACCTACTCTGGTAGCTGGCATTGCAATTGCCATTCTCTCGATCTATGCCATAGGCATTGTATTCCTTCGCAAGCGAGCCCTAGACGAGCAGCCTTCGCCTGATAGTCGCCTGTTCCGCCTGGGCCGTAAGACCCTGCGCTTACCCACCTTCAAGCTAAGCGCCCTGCAGTTGGTGATTACAGCCCTGGACGTCATGGCTGCCGCCACAGTGCTGTATCTATTACTGCCCGAGGCACCACCGCTGGGTGCATTCATGCTGGTGTATCTGCTGGCACTCGCAGCAGGTGTGCTTAGCCATGTTCCGGGCGGCGTTGGGGTATTTGAAGCCGTTTTGCTAGCCGCTTTTTCGGACAAGATCGGGACAGCTCCCCTGGCAGCGGCCCTGCTGCTGTACCGGATCATTTATGTATTGCTTCCCCTGGTCATCGCTTGCCTTGTCCTGCTGCTGACCGAGGGAAAGCGCTTTCTATCTGGCAGCTCGGCCATCCGCGTTGCCTCTGGCCTTGCAGCCCCCGTTCTGTCAGTCCTGGTATTTTTCTCAGGGGTCGTACTGCTCTTTTCAGGCGTTACGCCAGAGATCGATACGCGTCTGAAGGGTATCGGATTCCTGCTGCCACAGCGTCTTATTGAAGCCTCGCATCTGGGAGCCAGCCTGATCGGAGTTGTGTGCCTACTCTTGGCTCAAGGCCTGCGGCGGCGGCTCTCGGCCGCCTGGGTACTCACCCTGGTGCTGTTGCTGGTAGGCTCCCTGCTTTCGCTGCTAAAGGGCTTTGATTGGGAGGAGGCATCGATCCTGGCGATTACGGCTGCCCTCCTGGCTACGTTCCGCCGCTCCTTCTACCGCCGGAGCCGCTTACTGGAACTGCCCTTTTCACCCCTGTACGTCGTTGCAAGCCTGTGCGTCGTGGCGGCATCTATCTGGTTGCTCCTGTTTGTTTACCAGGATGCGTCCTACGACAACCAGCTCTGGTGGCAATTTACGCTGGAGGAAGGCGCCCCGCGAGGTGCACGAGCAGCCATGGGCAGCGTGGTGCTACTACTGGCCCTGTCACTCGGCTGGCTCTTGCGGGCTGCACCGCCAGAAATTACGCTGCCTACCATAGAAGATCTGCAAAAGGCATTGGACGCCGTCAAAGCATCTGAGCAGCCTGATGGCGGCTTGGCCATGACAGGCGACAAGGCCTTGCTGTTTCATGAAACGGAAAATGCTTTCCTGATGTATGGCCGTCGTGGCCGTAGCATGATCGCCCTGTTTGATCCCATCGGCTCCGCTCAGACACGAGCCGAGTTGATCTGGAAATTTCGCGATCTATGCGACATGCACCATGCACGACCTGTGTTCTATCAGGTTCGTGCCGAGAATCTGCCTTTCTACATGGACATCGGTCTCACCGCACTGAAGTTAGGTGAGGAAGCCCGCGTCAATCTCAAGACATTCGATCTGGACAGCAAGGGTAAGAAAGACCTGCGCTACACCTGGAACCGAGGCCAGCGGGATGGACTGCTCATCGAGTTCCATGAGCCGGGTCAGGCACCTCTCGAAGAGCTAAAAGTTATCTCCGATATCTGGCTGGAGAGTAAACATGTCCGCGAGAAGGGCTTTTCGCTTGGCCGTTTTGACCCGGAGTACTTGCAGCACTTCCGCATTGCCGTCGTCCGGTTTCAGGGGAAGGCGGTAGCGTTTGCTAATCTTCTGGAAACCGATCGGCCAGAGCTGGCCAGTATCGACCTGATGCGAGTGGCAGCTGATGCGCCCAAACTAACCATGGAGTTTCTCATGCTCGGCCTTATCCTGCACTTCAAGGAGCGAGGCCTGGAACGCTTCAGCTTGGGGATGGTGCCATTGGCGGGACTGCATCCACGCCGTGGTGCTCCTCTGACCCAGCGTCTAGGGGCTATGGTGTTCCGACGTGGCGAGCAGTTCTATAACTTTCAGGGCTTGAGACGGTTCAAAGATAAGTTCGATCCGGAATGGGAGCCTCGCTATTTGGCCGTTCCAGCAGGACTTGATCCCTTGGTCGCCTTGGCTGACACCGCTGCGTTGATCGCGGGCGGTATTACAGGACTGGTAAAACGTTGATGACTAGACGTAAACGCGGGTTGCTTTTTCTTCTGTTGATCATTGTCATTGCCGCAGCGGCACTGTGGTGGTGGTTTCATCGCTGGCCCAGTACCGCTAGCCTTGAGGTGCGCGTACAAGCCGATCAGAATGTCGTAACCGTCGCAAGGCCTGCCGGCAAGCCACTGGCCCGAGTCGTTGTTGCGAACCCTGCTGAACAGCAGCTATCCGATGCTGACCTGCTAACCCTGGCCAAAAACACCAAGGCCATGCTGGTCCAGTATGAGCTGCCCGAGAGCAAGGCATGTGCCGCGCAACGCGCCAGCCTGGAAGACGCCATCAGCCATCTTGGCGGAGCACCTACCATGGTGGCAGGCATCGATGCGGGTGGATCATTGGCCTGGCGCTGGCTGGCCGGGCAAGAGGATGATAAGGTCAGCGCCCTGTCGGTCGGTACAAAGCTCGACGAGCCCGACTGCTCTGATCCGCTGCCGCAGAAAGCCGAACACGGTAAATGGCATCTGGCCTGGAACGATAACCCAGGCGATGAAACTGCTCGTTTTGTTCGCGGCCAGGATAATGCCGATACCACTATCAGTGATTACGGCACACCGCTGGTTACGCTTTTACGTACTCAGCTTCAACGTCAGCTGCTCGGCCAGGGTGGCGATGTCCCTGTTGTAGAAGTCCCGGCTGAAGAGCCGGCCGCGCACAAGGATACAGTGACGTTTTTTTATTCCGGCGATGGTGGCTGGCGTGATCTTGACCGTGATTCGGCACAGACCATGGCAGAAAACGGGTGGCCTGTTGTAGGTATCGATACCTTGCGCTATTTCTGGGAACACAAAAGCCCGGAACAGGTGGCGACAGACTTGTCCCATCTGATGCAGACATACCGTGAGCGTTGGGGCGCGAAACGCTTCGTCCTGGCCGGCTACTCATTTGGCGCGGATCTGCTTCCGGCGGTCTATAACCGTTTACCTGCAACAGATCAGGAACAGGTATCGGCCATGGTGCTGCTGGCCTTTGCCCGTAGCGGTGATTTTGAAATCCAGGTTGAGGGCTGGCTGGGCAAGGCTGGTGACGAGATGCAAACCGGACCGGAGATGGTCAAGGTGCCTGCCAGCAAGATCTACTGTATTTACGGTGCGGAAGAAAAGGACGAGAGCGGTTGCACGCAGCCTGGAGCCAATTTCGAAAAGCTTGAGTTACCCGGTGGTCACCATTTCGATAATGACTACGACAAGCTTGCACGCCACATGATAAACGCCATCGAGACTCGTACACGCACACCGTAACCAGGACGCCCAGCCGATGGATCACCTCCGCGGCTGGAGACGAATGGTCGGAAAGAACGCGTGCGATCAATGGTCTACCGGCTCTCAACCTTTGAACGAGGACGCCCATGACCACTCCCCTTTCGCTGGATGCTGCTGAAAAACTGGTTGTAGATGCCTTCACTCCGCTGGGTTGTGTTATTTCAGCCAACCCCCAGGCTGACAGCTTTGGCTTCAGCGTAATCGGGCATGAAGGAGAAGAGGTCTTGGCGGTCCCTGAGGTGACCGCTGCACAGTACAGCGATCCGCTGCAGCTTAAAGGCTTTATCGAGAATGTTCGGCAAGAGCTTTCCCAGTTGGGTCAATCGCTGGACCCATGGGAGATGCCGTTCATTACCGACCCGGATGCCCTGCCTCCACCTGTATTCAACTGATCCCAATAAAAAAGCCGCCCCAAGGCGGCTTTTTTATATCTGCAACTTGGCTGCTAGATCTCGATCTGAGTACCCAGCTCGATTACCCGGTTAACTGGCAGGTTGAAGAAACGCAGGCTGCCGCTGGCATTCTTCATAAGGAAGGCAAACAAATTCTCTCGCCAGCGAGCCATTCCCAAACGATTATTCGACGCAATGACCGTTTCACGGCTAAGGAAGTACGTCGTCCGCATGGGCGTGAAATCGAGGTCTTCCAGGTGACACAATGCGAGCGCAGCCGGCACGTCGGGCTCGTCCATAAAGCCATAATGCAAGAGAACACGGTAGAACCCATCCCCGTAGCTGTCCACCTCGAAACGGCGGCTGACAGGAACCCGCGGCGTGTCTTCATAGATAACGGTCAGCAACACCACCTGCTCATGCAATACCTGATTGTGCAGCATGTTATGAAGCAGGGCGTGTGGAACGGCGTCTTGCCGCGCTGTCAGAAAGACGGCTGTCCCCTTGGCACGGAAAGGCGGATTGGAGCGGATGCTGCCGATAAAGATCGGTAGCGGTAGTGCCCCTTCATCCAGCCGTTCAGCCAGAATCTGCCGGCCGCGCTTCCATGTGGTCATCAACGTGAACAGGATGATGCCCGCAATGACAGGAAATGCACCGCCTGCCACGATTTTTGGAACGTTGGCTGCAAAATACAGCGAGTCGACAATGAAGAATCCAATGAGCATCGGAATGGCGAACCAGCGAGGCCATTTCCATAGCAGCAGCGCTACCGAAGATACCAGGCAGGTTGTGATCAGCATCGTTCCCGTGACAGCGATGCCGTAGGCCTCGGCCAGGTTGCCAGAGGACTCGAATCCAATGATCAACAGGATAACGCCTGTCAGAAGCGCCCAGTTCATGGCAGGAATATAAATCTGGCCCTGTTCATGACTTGAGGTATGCAGGATTTGCATACGCGGTACATACCCCAGCTGGATTGCCTGACGGGTAATGGAGAACGCACCTGAGATGACTGCCTGTGAGGCAATGACCGTGGCAAAAGTCGCCAGGACGACCATTGGGATCAATGCCCATTCAGGTGCGAGCAGGTAGAAAGGATTGCGTACAGACTCTGGGTCGATCAGAACCAAGGCACCTTGCCCGTAGTAATTGAGCACCAATCCGGGCAGCACCAGGAAGAGCCAGGCGCGCGCGACAGGTTTGCGGCCGAAATGGCCCATGTCGGCATACAGCGCCTCAGCCCCTGTCAGCGCCAGCACAACAGCGCCCAGAATAGCGATGCCAAGTCCGGGGTGTACGATGAAAAAGTTGAATGCCCACCATGGGTTCAAAGCCTTGAGGACTTCAGGCGCCTGCAGAATGCCATAAATACCCAATGCGCCTAGCACGGTGAACCAGAGGACCATAACCGGACCGAACAGCTTGCCAATCTTGGCAGTACCGCCCCGCTGTAGCATGAAGAGTCCGACCAGGATAACGATTGCCGCTGGCACCACAATATGATCAAGCCCGGAAAAGGCTACTTCCAGGCCCTCTACAGCAGACAGTACCGAAATGGCCGGTGTAATCATGCTTTCGCCGTAAAACAGCGAGGCACCAAATAACCCCAACAGCACCAACACCATTTGCAATTTTGGAAACGGTGCGGACGCCCGCCTTGCCAATGCAGTCAAGGCCATGATGCCGCCCTCGCCTTGGTTATCCGCCCTCAGAACGAAAAAGACATACTTGATCGTCACGACCCAGATCAACGACCAGAAGATCAGGGACAGGATACCCAGGACGCTATCGTGGGTAGGCACCAGGCCATACGTAGGAGAAAACACCTCCTTGAGGGTATACAGCGGGCTGGTACCAATATCGCCATAGACGATACCCGCGGCCGCGATGGCCATACCTATGGCCGAGGCTCCCTTTTCACCATGGGCCTGGGAAGCAGCTTGACTCATGCAAGACTCCGGGTTTATCGAAACGGGCGCATCCTGCTCCGATGTGGCGGCAGGATCAAGTACGGATTGCCAAGAATATGTGTGCACAACGCAACCAAGGCATGGTCATTACCCTGCCCGGCGTATTGAATCCTGCTTAAAAGTGTCCAGCGATTACCTGACACTTTACTGGAAATATTCCGCGATGCGCTTGCGCATGGACTCATCGGGCAGCTCACCAGTTCCAGCCAGTGCATTTTCCGCCATATGGGCCGGGTTTGAGGTCGCCGGAATAATGCAGGTAACTGCAGGATGCGAAATTGAGTACTTGATCATCAGCTGCGCCCAGGAGGTACATCCGATATCGGACGCGAATCCCGGGAGCGCCTTGCCCGCAACCCGATCGAACAGCCGACCATCCAGAAACGGACGGTTGATCATGACCGCTACGCCCTTGTCCTGACACAGAGGCAACAGCTTTTCTTCGGCTTTGGTATCTTGGGGATTGAGATTGATCTGAATGAAGTCCATCGGCTCCGAAGCGACCAGGTCAATCATCTGGTCCTGAGCCATTTCTGAGTGATGGGTAATCCCTACATATCGAATCATTTTTTGCTGCTTCATCTCTCGTAGCAACGGGAGCAGCGTCTTGTAATTGATCATGCTATGCACTTGCAGCAGATCGATGGGAGCGCCCTTGAGGTCCGCCATTTCCTGCTGGATCTCTTCGATACTGCTCTCGCGCCCTTCTACCTTGGTAGCCAGAAACGCCTTTTCAGCACGTCCCTGCTGCGCCAGCAACGTACCAATGACACCCTGGGATTTCTCGTAACTCGGCGCCGTATCGATAACAGTGCCTCCCGCCTGAAATAGACGGTCAAGCACGTCAGCCAACGGCTTTAAGGCTTGTGGAGTGCTTTCGACATTGAAGGAATCGGCGGTTCCCAGGCCAATGACAGGGAGTTGCTCGCCGGTAGAGGGAATCTGCCGCCTCAGCATGCCAGCCTGTGCAAGCACAAGACGAGGCAACATGGCTTCCAAGAGCAGCGCCGACGAGGCGCACAGGGAATATTGCATGAAGCGGCGGCGAGTCGTCATTGTTTTCTCCGGATTCAAGCAAGAGCCTTCCTAAAAGGACGGCTCTTGTGATTCAGGAGTTCCATCTGCCACGCCTTGTTACGTGGCTGAATGAAACGAAGCCCGTTACTCACCTTTCATGGCTGCAACCATCTTATTGACGTTGTAACGGAACATCTTCAGATAGGTAGGCGCAGGCCCGTCCGCCTTGGACAGCGACTCGACATATAACTCGCCACCGGCACGAGCCCCGGTTGCCTGGGCAATCTGCTGCACCAGACGCGGATCGTTCGAGTTCTCGATGAAATAAGCCGTGATGTGCTCCTCCTTGATCTGACGAATCAGATTGGCCACTTTTTGGGCAGACGCTTCAGATTCGGTAGAAAGATCCAGGGGAGACAGGAATGTCACACCGTATTCATCACCGAAATAGCCAAACGCGTTATGGGAGGTAAGCACCTTACGCTGCGCCTTCGGCACGGCTTCGATCTGCTGCTTGGTATACGCATCCAGCGCCTTTAGCTGATCGATATAGCGTTGACCATTGGCTTCGTATTGATCAGCGCCTTCGGGGTCTACGCGCTTGAGGGCCTTGATGATGTTTTGAACATAAACAATACCGTTGGCAGCGCTGTTCCAGCTGTGAGGATCCACTACGGTCTTGCCGTTCTTCTGCCGCATACGGGTCTTGATACCGTCCGAAAGCTCGACAGGAGTACCGTTGTATCCTGACGCCTGGATCAGACGATCCATCCAGCCTTCAAGATGAAGTCCATTGATAAATACTACATCGGCGGCCTTGAGCGCTTTGGCATCGTCAGGCGTCGGCTCATACGCATGAGGATCGCCGTTGGGCCCGATCAATGAGGTGACATGAACCCGCTCGCCTCCTACCTGGTGAACCATATCGGCCAGGATCGTGAATGACGCAACGGCTTCTACCGGCTTGGCTTGGGCAAAACTGGAAAGCGCTGACAACAGCAAGGCAGCAGCCCCGCTCCACAACGTGAGACGCATGACATGACTCCTTTCAATGGGATAGGTGGGGTTTAGGGAAGAAACGGCGAACGACGCCCAGAGGGCTGAAAATTAACGAGAAGATGTAAAGCGTACTGGCCGTCAGAACAATGGACGGACCCGAGGCCACGCCCAGGTGGTACGAAACAACCAAGCCGATAAAGCCGGACAGTATGGCAACCAGACTCGCTACCAGCATCAGTCCAGGCAACGAGCGAGCCCAGAAGCGCGCTACGGTGGCAGGCAACATCATCAGGCCGACCGCCATAAGTGTTCCAAGCGCCTGAAAGCCTGCGACCAGGTTGAGCACGACCAGCAGCAGAAACAGGAAGTGATAAAGCGAGCCCTTGCCACCTACGGCCCGCAGGAATCCAGGATCGAAACACTCAAGCACCAGCGGACGATAGATAATGGCCAGCAGGAGAAGCGTCACAGAGGCAATGCCCCCTACCAGATAGAGCGCGGCATCATCAATCGCCAGGATCGTACCGAACAGGACGTGCAACAGGTCGATATTCGAGCCTCTTAGCGAGACGATCAAGACACCCGCGGCGAGAGAAGTCAGGTAGAAGCTCGCAAAACTGGCATCTTCACGCTGCGAAGTAAAACGACTGACCAACCCAGACAACAGGGCTACGGCCAAGCCGGCTACCAACCCACCCAGGCCCATGGCTGGCAAGGAAAGCCCAGCGACCAGAAAACCGATGGCAGCCCCCGGCAGGACCGCATGACTCATGGCGTCCCCTACCAGACTCATGCGCCTGAGCATGAGCAATACACCGACCGGACCTGAGCCCAGCCCTAGCGCCATGCAGGCGACCAAGGCGCGACGCATGAATCCGAACTCGACAAACGGCTCGAACAAGGCGTGATACAACATCATGCGCGGCGCCTCTCATCACAGACGTCGGCCTGTTCATCCCAGTCCTCAGCCATATTCCGGGCACGCCGCAGGTTCTCCTGGGTCAGCACCGTTCGGGTATCCCCCCAGGCAATGGTTTCGCGAGCCAACAGTAATGTACTGGGAAAATGCTGCTTTACCTGCTCAAGATCATGCAGAACAGCGATGACGGTGCGCCCCTCACCATGCCAGCGCCGAACCAGATCAAGCAGATCGCGGGTCGTGCGTGCATCGATGGCATTGAACGGCTCATCCAGAAGGATGACTGACGCATCCTGCAGCAGGAGCCGTGCGAACAGTACGCGCTGGAACTGGCCTGCCGACAGGGAACCGATCAGGCGGTGCCCAAAACCTTCCAGCCCGACGGCAATCAGCGCCTCATGGGCTTGCTGCAGCTGGCCCCGGCTCATTCCACCGAATATGCCGATGCGTCTCCAGGCGCCCATGGCAACCGTGTCGAGAACCGTCAGCGGAAAGGTTCGGTCAATTTCAGCCGCTTGGGGCAGATAGCCGATGGCCGAGGCAGACAAGGCCTTTCGGTCGACGCCGCCCCCTACTGGTCGCAGCATGCCGACCATGGCCTTGATCAGAGTCGACTTGCCTGCGCCGTTAGGGCCCACAATAGCGGTGAGGCTGCCCGCTTCAAAGCAACCCGACACATGATGTACGGCGGGATGACGCTCGTAGGCAACCGTTAAGTCATTTAATGAAATACAGGCACTCATGGGATGGATACCGCCCAGTGGATAGCAGCCCATAGCAGTAGAAGCAGCACGATCGACACCCCTAAACGGGCCCAGGCAGACTGGGTCAGAAAGGACGTCTTGAACGTAAGGGAAGAATTCGATGACATATAAACCACCTCGTTATTGTTACTTTATAACATAATAAATACCCTATCACTAGTTATGCCTGTCTAGCGGTTCAGCCTCGGGCAAGCCAAACCCGATAACTGACGAAGCGCAGGTTAATCCGAGTAAAAGCGCCAAATGCCTCTTCTCAGTCCGGGCGCGCACCGCTAAAATCGCGCGTTTTTTGATCATCAGCGCGTTCTGCGCACCTCCTGAGGTTAGCCATGTCCACCCCCGCCACGCCCAAAGTCGGCTTTGTCAGCCTCGGCTGCCCTAAAGCTCTGGTCGACTCCGAACGCATCCTGACCCAGCTTCGCATGGAAGGTTACGAGGTTGTTCCCACGTACGAGGACGCCGACGTGGTGGTGGTCAATACCTGTGGTTTCATTGACAGTGCCAAGGCCGAGTCTCTGGAAGTGATCGGCGAAGCCCTGGCTGAAAATGGCCGGGTCATCGTGACCGGCTGCATGGGGGTGGAAGAATCTGCGATTCGTGATGTACATCCGAGCGTACTGGCGGTAACGGGTCCGCAGCAGTATGAGCAAGTGGTGACCGCAGTCCATGAGGTAGTGCCGCCAAAGCGCGAGCATAATCCGTTGGTCGACCTGGTACCGCCACAGGGCATCAAGCTCACCCCCCGCCACTACGCCTATCTCAAGATTTCCGAAGGCTGCAACCATCGCTGCAGCTTTTGCATCATCCCGTCCATGCGTGGCGATTTGGTCAGCCGCCCGATCGGCGATGTGCTCGATGAGGCTCAGCGTTTGGTCAAGGCCGGAGTCAAGGAGCTGTTGGTCATCTCCCAGGACACCAGTGCATATGGCGTCGACCTCAAATATCGTACCGGCTTTTGGAATGGCCAGCCGGTCAAGACTCGCATGCTGGAACTATGCGAGGCGTTGAGCAGCATGGGCGTCTGGGTACGTATGCACTACGTCTACCCCTACCCGAACGTGGACGACATCATTCCGCTGATGGCCGAGGGCAAGATCCTGCCCTACCTGGATATCCCCTTCCAGCATGCCAGCCCCAAAGTTCTCAAGGCCATGAAGCGTCCTGCCTTCGAGGACCGCACCCTGGCCCGTATCAAGAAGTGGCGTGAGATCTGTCCGGAACTGACCATTCGCTCCACATTCATTGTGGGCTTCCCTGGTGAGACGGAGGAAGATTTCCAGTACCTGCTGAACTGGCTGACCGAAGCTCAGTTGGATCGTGTGGGCTGCTTCCAGTATTCCCCTGTGGAAGGCGCACCGGCCAATGAGTTGGAAGGTGCCGTACCGGATGACGTGAAGCAGGATCGCTGGGAGCGCTTCATGGCGCATCAGCAGGCCATTTCTGCGGCTCGCCTGCAATTGAAGGTTGGAAAGGATATTGAAGTGTTGATCGACGAAGTCGACGAACAAGGCGCCATTGGCCGCTCCTATGCCGATGCCCCAGAGATCGACGGCAATGTGTACGTCAACAGCGAACACGACCTGAAGCCAGGCGACAAGGTATGGGTACGCGTAACCGACGCAGACGAATACGACCTGTGGGCCGAGACGCTGTAACGCAGCCATAACCCCGAAAAGCCCTGCGATTGCAGGGCTTTTTTTATGGGTGCCCTATGCCGACCGGCCTACCCTATCGTCTGTGCACTCCTGGCACATGGTCATGCCCCGCATGGCTACAGACCTCCTCGATCGCCGAAGGTCCGGCGGGTTGTTGCAGCTCCCGAATGATGCCGCATACATCGCTGGATACCTTGCCCGAGCACTGCTGACGCAACGCCATGAGCTGTCTGCGCAGTTCGGTCAGCTCTCGAATGCGCACCTCCACATGATGAATATGGTCCTCGATCAGATCATTGACCCGACAGCAGTCCGGCTCAGGCTGATCCCGCAATTGTAACAGGGAACGGATCTCGTCCTGTGTCATGTCCAAAGAGCGGCAATGCCGAACAAAGGTCAATCGCTCCAGATGGGCCTCGCTGTATTGACGGTAGTTTCCCGCGCTGCGAACAGGCGCTGGCAGCAGTCCCTCACGCTCGTAATACCGAATGGTTTCCACGGAACATCCCGTTCGGCTGGCCAATTCACCTATTTTCATAACGCCTCCTTGACCCTGTAGTAGCTACAGGGTGTGCAATGACAACCCTAACGTCAATGGAGGTTGTCATGGCGCATGATCCATCCTGTTGCGGACCCAAACCATCGTCCTGCTGTGAGCCTCAGGTAAAGACCTGCTGCGACAGTCATACAAAGATTTCTCTTGAGTCCAATCCTCTACCGGGCGTTACCGAGCCCGAGGTGCTTGATCACTCCAAGTGGACAAGCCTGCGTATCGATGCCATGGATTGCCCGACTGAAGAGAAGCTGATCCGTGATGCATTCGCCAAGCTGAAGGCGGTCGAAGCACTGGAATTCAACCTGATTCAGCGCAGCCTACGCGTTCGCCATCGCTACCCCGATGCAGAACCGCTAAAGACCCAGATCAATCGGCTGGGCATGCAGGCTGTTGAACTGAAAGGTGATGAGCAAGCCCCTGCAGTACCAGCGGCAAAACCCTGGTGGCCGCTGGGCCTGGGCTTGGCTACCGCCCTGGCAGCCGAAGTCGGTGAGTGGTTGGGTACTGTGCCTGAGTTCGCTGTAGCATTTCTGGCATTGGCCGCCATTGCCCTGGCTGGTCTACCGGCGTATCGCAAAGGTTGGATCGCTATCAGGCAGCGCACTCTTAATATCAATGCATTGATGAGCATTGCGGTCACCGGCGCCCTGTTAATTGGCCACTGGCCTGAAGCGGCCATGGTCAGCGTACTGTTTGCCATCGCTGAAGTGATCGAGGCACGCTCACTGGACCGTGCCCGCAATGCCATCCAGGGATTACTGGCATTGACACCAGAAAACGCGACCGTACGACAGGCGGATGGTACTTGGGCAACACTGCCAGCCAAACAGGTCCAACCCGGCGCGCTCATCCGGGTAAGACCGGGGGAGCGAATTGCATTGGATGGAGAGGTGGAATCCGGTCAGTCAGGTGTCAACCAGGCGCCTATTACAGGCGAAAGCCTGCCGGTCGACAAGGCTCCCGGCGATACCGTGTTTGCCGGCACCATCAATGGTGAGGGCAGCCTGGAGTATCGTGTTACCCATCGAGCCAACGAAAGTACCCTGGCTCGCATTATCCATGCCGTAGAGCAGGCTCAAGGCGCCCGCGCACCTACCCAACGATTTGTAGATCGCTTTTCCCGCCTGTATACGCCAGCGGTTGTTCTCATTGCCGTTGCGGTTGCCCTGTTGCCTCCCCTGCTGGGTTGGGGAGGTTGGCTGGAGTGGTTATATAAAGGGCTGGTATTGCTTGTTATTGCCTGCCCATGCGCCTTGGTCATCTCAACACCGGTTACAATTGTCAGCGGGCTTTCGGCTGCCGCACGACATGGCATCTTGGTGAAAGGTGGGACATTTCTTGAGCAAGGCCGCCAGCTTGAGTGGATTGCCCTCGACAAGACCGGCACGCTTACTGAGGGTAAGCCGCAGTTGGTCGACCGCATCGTACTCACCGGACAGAAGAGTCAGGCGTTGGAATGGGCGGCCAGTTTGTCCTCGCGCTCAGACCATCCCGCTTCACAGGCTCTGAGCCATGCTCTTTTGCAAGAAGGTACTGCCTTAAAGGACGTACAGGATTTCTCGGCCCGGGCAGGACAAGGCGTGCAAGGCCGTATAGAGGATCAGCTCTACTTTCTGGGTAATCGCCGCCTGCTGGAGCGCGAAGGGCTGGCCTCCGAGAATCTACGGCACCGTATCGAATCGCTGGAGCAGACAGGTAAAAGTGTGGTGGCGCTTGCCAGCCAACAGGAGGTACTGGCGCTGTTCATCATTGCTGATCAAGTAAAGGAAACCAGCCAGAGCGCTGTCGCAGCACTTCATGCGTTAGGCATAAAAACCCTGGTGCTCAGTGGCGATAATCCTCACAGCGTAGACCGTATTGCCGGTCAGGTAGGCATCGATGAAGCGCATGGCTCGTTACTGCCCGAAGACAAGCTTGCAATTTTGGAGCAAAAGCAACGGAGCGGTGCTGTGATCGGTATGGTTGGCGATGGCATCAACGACGCCCCTGCTCTGGCTCGGGCTAACATCGGTTTTGCAATGGGCGCCGCCGGTACCGATACGGCTATCGAAACGGCAGACGTGGCACTGATGGATGACGATTTGCGCAAACTGCCGGACTTCATTCGCCTCTCCCGTAGCACGCACCGCATTCTCATGCAGAATATTGCACTAGCCTTGGGAATCAAGGCGATATTCTTGACGTTGACGATCATGGGCGAGGCCACGCTCTGGATGGCTGTCTTCGCCGACATGGGTACAAGCCTGCTTGTGGTTGCAAGCGGCCTGCGACTGATTCGACACCATTGATGGATGACCGCCGACACGCTGTTGGAACTCACCTGCCGATAGAGCGCTCTGCATAAGGTCTGTCAGCAGGAATGTTTCATGGATTACATCGATTTATTGCAATGGCCAGCCATGGCCGTGACCCTGATCGCGGCGTGGCTGGTTGCTTCCCAACGTGAAAACCGCCGAAACCTTGGGTTCTGGTGCTTTCTTGCCAGCAATGGATTATGGATCACCTGGGGCCTGCATACGCAGGCGTATGCCTTGATCGTTTTGCAACTGGGGCTGGCATTCATGAACATCCGTGGTGTTCGCCGTAACCAGCTGAATACTTCAAAGGCTATGCGTGAGAGTCATACTTGAGCCAGACAGGCTAAAATAGCCAGCCTGTCTCCCTTATGACGCTCCCCATGACTTATAGCGTTTTCCCTATCGGCCATATCCGCTCTTGTTTCAAGGAGAAGTTCGCCATCCCTCGCCAGCCCCATTTGGCTCCGGCTGCCCGAGGTATATTGGAGTTTGTGCCGCCGTTCGACCACCCGGATGCTGTACAGGGGCTGGAACACGTCAGTCATGTCTGGCTGCTGTTTCTCTTTCACCAGACATTGGAAGAGAAACCGCGTCTTAAAGTACGTCCTCCCCGCCTGGGCGGGAACCGTTCCCTGGGTGTCTTTGCGACGCGTGCCACTCACCGTCCCAATGGTATTGGGCAATCTGTGGTAACACTGGACGCTATCGAGCCGGGCCGGCTCAGGCTTTCAGGTATCGATCTGCTGGACGGTACCCCGGTGTTGGACATCAAGCCTTACGTGCCCTACGCCGATGCAATTCCAACTGCCTTTAATACCATAGCCAGTGCACCTCCCGATGGGATTCCGGTCCTCTGGACGCACGAAGCCCGCGTGCAGGCGGAGCAGCATGGAAAGCGTCTGAATGAGCCATTGGCCGCTCTGATTGAGCAATGCCTGACTCAGGACCCTCGCCCGGCTTATCAAATCCCGCCGCCTGACCGCCGTTATGGTGTTCGCCTATGGGATGTAGACGTCCATTGGCATTATCCGGAGCCCAATGTCATCCGTATTCTGGATATCGAGCGTGCAGATAATGACTGAGTCTGGGTCAAACAGCCTTCCTGCGCCTGATCAGCCCTTACCGTAGACACAAAAAACCCGCCTCCAGGGCGGGTTTCGATAACGCGGGTAACGCTTACTTCTCGACGAACGCGCGCTCGATCAGGTAGTCACCCGGATCACCCATACGTGGAGAGATGGTCAGACCAAACTCGTTCAGCACTTCGCTGGTTTCGTCCAGCATGCTAGGGCTGCCGCAAATCATCGCACGGTCGTCCTGAGGATTGATCGGAGGCAGGCCGATATCTTCAAATAACTTGCCGCTGCGCATCAGGTCGGTCTGACGGCCCATGTTGCGGAATTCTTCACGCGTCACCAGCGGATAATAGATCAGCTTTTCGCGAACCATATCGCCAAAGTATTCATGTTCAGGCAGTACGTTGGTGATGAAGTCGGCATAGGCCAGTTCATTTACATAACGTACACCGTGAACCAGAATCACCTTCTCGAAACGCTCATAGGTTTCCGGATCCTGAATGGTACTCAGGAACGGCGCCATGCCGGTGCCGGTGGATAGCAGATAAAGGTGCTTGCCAGGCTTCAGGTCGCTCAGAATCAGCGTACCGGTAGGCTTGCGGCTAACCATGAGGTTATCGCCTTCCTTCAGGTGCTGCAGGCGGGAGGTCAGCGGACCATCCGGAACCTTGATACTGAAAAATTCCAGGTGCTCTTCATAGTTGGGACTGGCGATACTGTAGGCGCGCATCAGCGGACGGCCGCCTTCGGTTTCCAGTCCAATCATGACGAACTGGCCGTTCTCGAAACGCAGCCCCGGATTACGGGTCGTCTTGAAGCTGAACAGTGTATCGTTCCAGTGGTGAACGCTCAGGACGCGCTCGGTGTACAGATTACTCATGAAAAACTCCTAATCACCTGCCCAAAGACGCTGATGCCCGGCTCTGTCTCGCGGAGGCGGGACTACCTGCACGTGTGACCGCTCTGGATCGGGTTTGACAAAAAGGACGCGACCAAGCGCATTTGCGCGGCATTTTATATAACGCAAGAATATCCGTAAAATGAATAATTCGGATATCAGTTATCCAGTGAGCAGATATGAGATTCACGTTGCGTCAACTCGAAGTCTTCGTCGGCGTCGCCCGCTTGGAAAGTGTTTCCCGCGCGGCAGAGACGCTTGCGCTCTCACAATCGGCAACCAGCACGGCCTTGGGAGAGCTAGAGCGTCAGTTCGACTGCAAACTCTTTGACCGTGCAGGCAAACGGCTGACCCTCAATGCCTTGGGCCGCCAGTTATTGCCCAAGGCAGTTGCCCTGCTCGACCGCAGCGACGAGATCGAGAACCTGCTACGGGGCAAGACCGGATTCGGCTCACTGGAGGTCGGCGCCACGCTCACCATTGGCAACTATCTGGCTACGCTCCTGCTGGGTGATTTCATGCAACGTCATCCCGATTGCCGGGTGCGCCTGCATGTTCACAACACGGCGCATATCGTACAGCGCGTGGCTAACCATGACATTGATCTGGGACTGATTGAGGGGGATTGCCAGGACGCGGATATTGAAGTCCACCCTTGGATTGAAGATGAGCTGGTAATCTTCTGTGCTCCGCAACATCCTTTAGCCAACCATCCAACGGTAGGTCTGGAAGAGTTAATTGATCAGGCCTGGATTCTTCGGGAGCAAGGCTCCGGCACCCGCCTGACGTTCGATCAGGCCATGCGTCATCATGCGGCGCCCCTGAATATTCGCCTGGAACTGGAGCATACAGAGGCCATTATTCGGGCAGTGGAATCAGGTCTGGGCATCGGTTGCATCTCAAGGCTTGCCCTGCGCGATGCCTTCGAGCGCGGCAGTCTTGTTCCAATCGAAACCCCCAGCCTGGATTTGCGTCGTCAGTTCTGTTTTATCTGGCACCGCCAGAAATACCAGACGGCAGCCATGACCGAATTCCTGGCACTGTGTCGCAAGCTTACCGAGGGTATTGCACGTAGCGACCAGATCTTGCTGGCCCCCTTTAAGGAGCGTGCTACCCCAGCAGAATGATCGACCAGACGGCTGCAATCATCCACATTGCCACGAATTGAGCCGCACTGCCCAAGTCCTTGGCGTTCTTGGACAACTCATGCCATTCCAGCGACACCCGGTCCACCACGGCTTCGATAGCGGCATTGAACAGCTCAACAATCAGCGAAAGCAGGCAGACACCCACCATGATTGCCCGCTCGCCTCGCGATACATCCAGCCAAAAGGCCAGCGGGATCAGGATGCAGCTCATCAGCACCAGCGAGCGGAAGGCAGCCTCTCCTTTGAAAGCCACCTTCAGACCGGCCAGGGAATAGCCCGTAGCCTTGATGACACGTTTAAGGCCGGTCTTGCCTTTATAGGGAGATATCACACCAGGCTCCATGCAGCGACTCAATAGAAGACTAGCCTGTAGCGTGTCGAAAAAGCGTGAAAACTCATCAGCCTGGAGTTGATTCGAGCTGTTGCAGCAACAGGGCAGCCTGCGTTCGGGTTCTCACACCCAATTTACGGAAGATCGCCGTTACATGCGCTTTTACTGTGGCTTCCGACACGCTGAGTTCATAGGCAATCTGCTTGTTCAAAAGACCATCGCATACCATGGTCAGCACCCTGAACTGCTGGGGCGTCAGGCTGGATAATCCGGCCTTCGCGGCCTTGGCTTCTTCGCTGAGGTTCGCAGCGCCCTCTCCTTGGGCCGGCCACCAGGTATCACCATCCAGCACAAGGCGTACGGCTTGCTGGATTGTTTCCAGATCGCTGGATTTAGGTATGAAACCACTGGCACCGAACTCCCGAGCGCGCTGCACTACAGCGGCGTCTTCCTGAGCAGAGACCATGACTACCGGAATCTGTGAGTATTGCCCGCGCAGCAGCACCAGTCCGGAAAAACCATAGGCGCCCGGCATGTTGAGGTCGAGTAGGACCAGATCCCAGTCAGTCTTGTGCGCCAGCTGAGCCTCGAGTTCGGCGATACTTGCCGCTTCCACCAGCTGTGCCTGCTGCCCCAAGCCAAGCGTCAAGGCTTGCTGCAGGGCGCTACGGAACAGCGGATGATCATCCGCGATGAGGATCTGATAGGCGGCCATCGGTAAATTGGTCCTTATTATGATTCTGTAATTTCAGCGGCTCAGAATGCCGAGCGTCCGACGACGGGTCAAGGCACTTTGCGACCATAATCACAGGGTTCCCAAAGTCACAGCCATCCGGCAGAGTGGCGACTTTTGCCAAGCGAGCCTATCATGCGTACCCAAGCCCTGCGTGCCGATGTTCTCATGCTGATCACAGCCATGATCTGGGGGAGCGCCTTTATTGCACAGCGCGCCGGCATGGACTCCATCGGTCCGTTCCTCTTTACGGGACTTCGCTTTGCATTGGGTGCACTGACACTGATTCCAGTCCTACTGGTGCTGCATCGCCGCGCCAGAACACCCATCAGCCTCGACCGTCGCGTAGTGATCGGCGGCTGCCTGATGGGTGTTCTGCTTTCCATTGGCATCAACTTCCAGCAAGTGGGCCTGCTATTCACATCCGTGACCAACTCCGGTTTCATCACCGGACTCTATGTGATTGTAGTCCCCATTCTGGGTTTGCTGTTTGGCGAACGCACCGGCAGAGGCACTTGGCTAGGTGCCTGCCTGGCGGTGGCAGGCATGTGTCTGCTTAGCATAGGCGAGAATTTTAAGGTAGCTTCCGGCGATTGGCTGCAATTGGCCGGCGCCTTTGCCTGGGGAGCGCATGTGCTGGTGGTAGGGCATTTTGCGAGCCGCCATGATCCGATGCTACTGTCCATCCTTCAGTTCGCATTCTGTGCAGCGGTCAGCCTGACGCTGGCATTGCTGTTCGAGCCGATTCAGACCCAGGGTATTATTCAGGCTGCTCCCGCGCTGCTGTATGGTGGCATCATAGCTGCCGGCATCGGTTATACGCTGCAGGTTGTTGCACAGCGCGACGCCATTGCCTCCCATGCGGCCATCATTTTCTCACTTGAAGCCGTCTTTGCGGCCTTTTTTGGCGCCTGGCTGCTGGACGAGTCGCTTACCGTCCGCGGCTATCTGGGCTGTGCGCTCATGTTTACCGGCATGCTGGTTGCGCAGCTCTGGCCCAGAAAGGCCGTGGTCGAGCCCAAGGTGACGAACTGATCAGGGGAATGCGGCAACGAAGGGCTGCAATCGCTGATGCGCCGGGCTGAACGGATCTGTCTGGCGATTCTGTTTGGCGTTGAGATAACGTTCACTGAACACGTCCAGATAGGCATCAAGCGCCGCCGCCGCCCTATTCTCACCCGCCAGCTCCAGACAAAGCGCAGCCACTTCTGCCGTACAGAGGTGCTCGCCTCGTGTAGAGCGTCGCAGGCGATAGCGGGAAAGCTCTTCAGGGCTCAGACTTAGCACCGGCAGGCTATCCAGATAAGGGCTCTTACGAAACATCTTTCGTGCTTCAGTCCAGGTAGCATCCAGCAGGACGAATAAGGGTCGCTTGCCCTGGACTGGCTCTACCGTTTGCACGACTCGTTCAGGCGCTGAATATTCGGCCGGAAATACAAGATAGGGTTGCCATTGAGGATCGCTCAGCACGGCCAGTAGTGCGTCATCTACATCCGTTCTCGACCAGCCAAAGGCAAAACTGTCACTGACCACATCGGCAATCAGCCATCCGGTATTGCTTGGCTTGAGCGGCTCTACATCGTGCATGATCAGGCACGTGCCTGCCGCGCATTCGACCGCAGGTCGCCACTCGCAGAAACAGTAAGGCAACGCAAGGCGACAACCCTCACAGCGTTGAACGCGGGATCCACGGGCAACAAAAGGTTTGCTGCTGCGCGCCAGACGATCATGACGCAGCCGGGCTACGGCATTTGGCGGACTGGAAGAAGAATTGGCAGAGCGGATATAAGGCATGAGAAGTACTGCGTGATTTACGTGGGCAAGTTTAACAAAGGCTGTCCAGAACACATCTGGCATTTTGAAAGCGCCGACCACAGGAGTACCCTTTGCGTACCGCAATTAGCCTTTGCTTGCGAACATCACGGCTGCCCTGCGGTCGAAGCGAGCCTGATCTACGTTGGAGAGTTCAATGCTGCGTTATACTGCCCTCGCCCTTTGCTTCATCCTTCCTGCAGCGGCCCAGGCGGCCTCGCTGAAAGAACAAGAACTGTCGCAGATGCTGCAAAAGGTCGCGAAAGAAAGCAGCGTGGGGACTCCGCGCGCTATCAATGAAGACATTCTTGACCGTGGCTATACCGTTGAAGGGCGCCAGCTCATCAATCATTTGAGTGTACGTGCCAGCCATGCGCATCAGATGGAAGCCAACCCGGCGACGGTACGCACCCAGCTGGCCGCCAGTGTCTGCCGCAACACCGGCTACCGCCAGTTGTTAGCCCGTGGCGCCATGTTGGTGTACAGCTTTACCGAATACCAGAGCAATCGCCCGGTTGCGAACGAGCGCTTCGAAGCAGCCGATTGCGGTCTGAGCAAGTAAGCTTTCTTTGCCATGCCGCGTCTGGCATGGCCATTCAAGACAGGCATTTGCCTTTCTTACTCCGCGCCACGACTATGCTAAAGGCAAGGTAATCGCTGCCTGGAATGGCAGCTTGATTACACAGCAGTGGCTACCAGGAGTATGCAGATGAACCCAGACGCACAAGACGACTATCTGTCTCGTCATGTACAGGTCAGTGCCGAAGACCTTTCCCAAAAGATCGATGAGCTGCTGGCTCATACCGTTCCGGCCAACAGTCCCAATCTGTCTCTGTATCGCGACATGCTGTTGACCGTGGTTCGCATGGCCCAGGCAGACCGCAACCGTTGGGATGCCAAGATCATGATGCAAACCATGCGAGAGATGGAAAATGCCTTTCGTCATCTTGAGCAATACAAGCGGCGGCGCAAGGTAACGGTTTTCGGATCAGCCCGTACGGCCGTGGATCATGAACTCTATGTGCTGGCCCGCACACTTGGCTCAGCCCTCGCTCAGCGGGACATGATGGTCATCACTGGAGCAGGTGGCGGCATCATGGCGGCAGCTCACGAAGGTGCCGGCTTGGACAATAGCCTGGGCTTCAACATTACCCTGCCTTTTGAACAACGGGCCAACCAAACCATGGACGGCACCGATCACCTGCTGTCCTTTCACTTCTTCTATGTACGTAAACTGTTTTTTCTCAAGGAAGCCGATGCACTTGTGCTCTGCCCTGGCGGATTTGGCACCCTGGACGAAACCTTTGAAGTCCTTACGCTGATACAAACCGGCAAAAGCCCTCTCGTACCCGTCGTGCTACTGGATACACCTGAGGGTACGTTCTGGAAGGATGCGGTCAGTTTTCTGAAAAAGAACCTGGCGGATGAGCGTTATATCCTGCCCAAAGACCTGAAACTGGCAACGCTGGTGCATACTGCGGAAGAGGCAGCAGAGATCATCAGCCGGTTCTACAGCAACTTTCATTCGACACGCTGGCTGAACGGTCAATTCGTGATGCGTCTGAACCATGCCCTAACATCCGAGGCGCTGGCGCATATCGATACGCACTTTGCGGACCTGTGCAAAAGCGGGCACTTCACTCAGCAAGCCTCGGGCAAAACCAACATCGACGAACCGGAATTTGCTCACCTGAGCCAGCTTTCCTTCAACTTCAATGGCCGCGATTATGGGCGCCTGCGCGAGTTGGTGGATTCACTGAACGATCCACAACATTGGCTACGCTAATCGAGAGGCGTTAGCCGGGCCCGACCTATCAGTCATCTGGCGCGCCACGCAGCAATCGGCTGACGCTGTCGATGGAGAAACCGCGGTAGCTCAAGAAACGTCCCTGCTGTGCGCGTTCCTTAGCGTCAGCGGGGCGCTTGCCTTTGAATTTGCGTTGCCAGACATCACGCAAATGGGCCGACCAGTCTTCCTCACACTCCGATAGCGCCTGTTCGATATCAGCACGGGCAAGACCGCGCTGGGCCAATTCCTCACGGATACGAACAGGTCCATAACCCGCCCGGGCACGACTTGCGATATAGCTACCCAGATAACGTGTCTCGCTCAGCAGCCCCTCTTCGGCCAGGCGATCCAGGGCTGCGTTGATCAGTTCATCCGTTGCCCCCCGCTTACGCAACTTGCGAACCAGCTCTTGTCGGCCATGCTCTCGGCGGGCCAGTAGATCCATGGCTGCCAAGCGAACAGCCGCTGGGGTATCGAGTTCAATAGGCATTCAAACGCCCCGTAAAATTATCAGGCTGAAATAAAAAAGCCCTCGCACAGCGAGGGCTTTTATCAGGCAGAACCTTAGAAGTCAGCGTCAGCGCCCGCTTCGGCTTCTTCAGTGGCCGCCCCTTTAACGGGGGCCTGGCTTAGAAGCTTTTCGCGAATGCTCTTGTCGAGCGCATTACGTACTTCAAGGTTCTCTTCCAGGAACTTGGCCGCGTTAGCCTTACCCTGGCCAATCTTGGTTCCTTGGTAGCTATACCAGGCACCTGACTTTTCAACCAGACCCAGCTGTACGCCCAGGTCAATAATCTCACCGTTACGGTAGATGCCCTTGCCGTACAGGATCTGGAATTCAGCCTGACGGAATGGTGGAGACACCTTGTTCTTGACGACTTTAACGCGGGTCTCGCTACCTACCACCTCGTCCCCTTCCTTCACCGCACCGGTACGGCGGATATCCAGACGGACCGAGGAGTAGAACTTCAACGCGTTACCGCCAGTTGTAGTTTCCGGGTTGCCAAACATCACCCCGATCTTCATACGGATCTGGTTGATGAAAATAACCAGGCAGTTGGCGGTCTTGATATTGCCGGTGATCTTGCGCAGCGCCTGAGACATCAGACGCGCCTGCAGACCTACGTGCATGTCACCCATTTCGCCTTCGATTTCCGCCTTGGGCACCAGGGCAGCTACGGAGTCGACGATGATCACGTCTACAGCATTGGAGCGCACCAGCATGTCGGTGATTTCCAGCGCCTGTTCACCGGTATCCGGCTGGGAAACCAGCAGGTCGTCAACATTGACGCCCAGCTTGCTGGCATAATCCGGATCCAGCGCATGCTCTGCGTCAACGAAGGCACAGGTTGCGCCCTGCTTTTGCGCCTCAGCAATGACGGACAGGGTCAGCGTAGTTTTACCCGACGATTCCGGACCGTAGATTTCTACGATACGGCCCTTGGGCAGACCGCCGATCCCCAGGGCGATATCGAGGCCGAGCGAACCGGTGGAAATGGCCGGAATTGCCTGACGCTCATGATCACCCATGCGCATAACTGCGCCTTTGCCAAACTGACGCTCAATTTGACCCAGGGCCGCGGCCAGGGCGCGCTTTTTGTTGTCGTCCATTAAAATCCTCTCGCAAGAAGGTAGGCCAGACGGCCGTGGAAAGCACTGTATATGTGAACAGTATTAAAGCATAAGTAGGGCTCGCTGGCTACCTTTCGATGCGATTTTCTCATGTCGAAATTCGCAATAATCCTTCCAGTGCAGCCACAACGGTTTGAGCCCTGACAGCAGCTCTGTCGCCAGGAAAAAGACGTTTCTCGCTGTAGATGTCAGAGCCGTTTCCCCACGCCAGCCAGACCGTTCCCACAGGCTTTTCCAGGGAGCCGCCACCCGGGCCTGCGATACCACTGACCGCAACAGCGAACCGGGCCCCGCTGCGTGCCTGCGCCCCACGTACCATGGCCTCGACAACCGCCTGACTGACAGCGCCCACCTCCATGAACAAGTGATCCGGCACATCCAGCTGGGCCGTCTTCTGAGCATTGGAATACGTCACAAATCCCGCTTCGAACCAGGCAGAGCTGCCCGCTACGCGGGTAATGGCTTCGGCAATACCGCCGCCGGTGCAGGACTCGGCAGTTACGACCTGTGCCTTCAATGCCGATAACCGTTTGCCCAGCTCAGCTGATAACTCATCGATAGTCATTGTGTGGCCCTGAGAAGATGGCGAGGCGAAACCTTTATTGTACAAGGTTATGAGCTTTCTATATGAGGACTGCCGCTCGTCGGTTCAAGCCAGGCGTACTCTTGCCAAGCCAAAGGACAAATGGTTTTCTGAAACCGGTTTCAAAGCCTGTCGTTCCATAGACAAGAACTCCACAATATTAGGGAGCAGGCCCATTGGATATGCCTCTTCAAAGCATGCGTCCGCCGCGTGCCACTATCAATCAGGTCGCTCAGGAAGCAGGCGTTTCCAAGGCGAGCGTTTCTCGCTACATCAGCGGGGATCGGCAGCTATTATCGGATGCGCTGGCCTTGCGCATCGAACGGGCGATCGAAAAGCTTGGCTTTCAGCCTAATCAAATGGCGCGAGGTCTCAAGCGCGGCCGCAGCCGGCTTATCGGTATGCTGGTAGCCGACATGCTCAATCCCTATTCCGTTGCTGTCATGCATGGCGTCGAGACGGCCTGCCGTCGGCATGGCTATTCTCTCATCGTATGTAACACTGATCGAGATGACCTCCAGGAAGAGCGCCACCTGAATGCGCTTCAGTCCTATAACGTGGAAGGCTTGATCGTCAACACGCTGGGTCACCATCCCCGAGAGCTTCAGCAACTGCATCGAGAACTGCCCATGGTATTGCTTGATCGCAAGCTGGATGGTCTGGATGCTGATCTCGTTGGGCTGGATAACACACAGGCCATTCGGTTGGGTCTTGAGCATTTGCTTGAGCGGGGCTACCGCGACCTGCTCATGGTGACCGAAGATCTGGACGGAACCAGTTCACGAGAAGAGCGCGCCCGAACCTTCATTCACTACCTGTCGCCCCGCGCGGGTGTGCGAGGGCGCGTCAGCTCCTCCGCCGGTTTCAGCGCTGCGCTACTTGAGCAGCTCGCGCATTTTCTCTCCGATACCAATCATGGTCCCAAAGCCATCATGGCGGCGAACGGCATTGCCGCGCTCGCTGTGACAAAAGGCCTCAGGGAATTAGGTTACAGAACGTTTGAATCGGTTGGACTAATCGCCCTGGACGATCTTGACTGGTATCCATTGGTAGGCGACGGCATTACCGCCATTGCTCAACCAACCCATGCGCTGGGCGTAGCCGCATTGGAGTATCTGCTGGAACGCCTGCGAGGCGATGTGTCGAGCTCACGGACGCTGGCATTACCGGCCGAACTGGTGGTACGCGGCTCTACCCCGGCGCGACGTTAAAACAACAATGTGGGGGCGGCACACTGTGCTCGACCTTCAATGAAACCGGTTTCAGGAGGCGTTATGAAACCTGATGTCGTAGTGACTACTTCTGCCTTTGGTGCTGATGCCGTACGCGCTCGCGGTCAGGAAAATTTCCTTCCGCTGATAGCAGGAGCCGGCGCCAGTACCGTCGAGATACGTGACGAACTGTTCGATGACATGCGACCTGAGCTATCTGCCCTGGGTAACAGCATAGCTGCACAGGGACTGGAATGCGTCTACTCGGTCCCCATCGAGCTATGGTCACAAGGCGAGCATCAACCCACCCGTGAGTTACAGCCTGCGATGGTACGCGCCGCCCGCCTTGGAGCGCATACGCTCAAGATCTCCCTTGGCCACTTCACACCCTACTGTGACATGGAAGCATTGGGTCACATGCTGGAAGCCAGCTCTGTGCGCCTGCTGATTGAAAATGACCAGACTCCGCAAGGGGGTCGACTCAAGGCCTTACAAACGTTTTTTGATGTTGTGCAGCGAATGAAACTGCCTATCGGCATGACCTTCGATGTCGGCAACTGGCACTGGCAGAACGAGCAACCAGAAACGGCCGCACTATTACTAGGGTGCTACGTGGAGTACATCCACTGCAAGGCTGTTCGCGAGCGCAACGGCCATCTTCATGCGATGCCCCCTGAAGCCGAGGACCTGAAACGCTGGGCGCGGCTATTTACTCATTTCAAGACAGGACTGCCACGCGCCATCGAATTTCCCCTGCAGGGCGACGTGGTTCGCGAGACCCAACGTCATGTCGAGGCATTGGGCCGTCTTGGTACCACTCAGCAGGAGATGCACCATGCCTGATTACGACGTGCTGGCCTTTGGCGAGACGATGACAATGTTCGTGGCTGAAGAACCCGGTGACCTGGCCGACGTCGAGCATTTCGGCAAACGTATCGCGGGTGCCGACAGTAATGTTGCCATTGGCCTGACCCGTCTGGGTTTGAAAGTGAAATGGTTGTCACGGGTAGGCGATGACTCTCTGGGCCGCTTTATTCGTGCAACGCTCGAGCGCGAGGGGGTCGACTGCAGCCGGGTTGCCATCGACCCCAAGCACACTACGGGCTTTCAGTTCAAATCGAGGGAAATCGATGGCCGTGATCCCATCGTGGAGTACTTTCGCAAGGGGTCAGCCGCCAGCCATCTATCGATAGAGCATGACTTCGATGACGCCCTGCTGGATGTTCGTCACGTGCATGCGACGGGTATTCCACCCGCCCTTTCAGATTCGCTTCGCGAACTGACCTACCACTTGATGAACAGTGCACGCCAGCAGGGCCGTAGTGTGTCCTTTGATCCCAACCTGCGTCCCTCCCTTTGGCCTAGCGAAGCCCGCATGCGTGAGGAGATTAACCGCCTAGCCAGTCTGACCCACTGGGTACTGCCGGGCTTGGCCGAAGGCAGGTTACTTACCGGCTATGACACTCCCGAAGACATTGCTGCCTTCTATCTGAACCAGGGCGCCCAGGTGGTTGCTATCAAATTGGGACCGGAGGGTTCCTACTACCGCACCCATGAAAGCGAGGGTCACGTTTCTGGCTATCCGGTGGAAAACGTCGTCGATACTGTCGGCGCTGGCGATGGCTTTGCAACCGGTTTTGTCAGTGCCTGCCTCGAGGGCCTGGATGTTTCCGCTGCCGTGGCCCGGGGTAACTGGATCGGTGCAAAGGCCGTACAGGTTATCGGAGATATGGAAGGTCTGCCCTACCGCCACGAGCTGCCATAACACCTGGATACCCCATGGACAACAACAATAAGCCCACAGGTATATCGTCATGAATGCAACCTCCTCCATTGCCACCCGCCGCTGGTGGTACATCATGCCCATCGTGTTCATCACCTACAGCCTGGCCTATCTGGACCGGGCCAACTATGGATTCGCGGCTGCTTCCGGCATGGCTGATGACCTGGCCATTACTCCAGCCATGTCGTCGCTACTGGGTGCCCTGTTCTTTCTTGGCTATTTCTTCTTTCAGGTGCCTGGCGCGATATACGCTGAAAAGCGCAGCGTAAAAAAGCTGATCTTTTGGAGCCTGATCCTGTGGGGCGGCTGTGCCACATTGACCGGCGTAATTCCAAACGTACAAGCCCTGATTGCGATTCGCTTCCTCCTGGGCGTGGTTGAGGCAGCGGTCATGCCGGCCATGCTGGTTTATCTCTGTCACTGGTTTACCCGTGCGGAGCGCTCCCGGGCCAATACCTTTTTGATCCTGGGTAATCCCGCAACCATTCTCTGGATGTCGGTCGTCTCGGGCTACCTGGTGCATACCCTCAACTGGCGCTGGATGTTCATTATCGAGGGCTTTCCCGCCATTATCTGGGCCTTTATCTGGTGGCGCCTGGCCGATGACCGTCCCGCACAGGCCAAATGGTTGAGCACTCAGGAAAAGCAGGACCTCGAGAGCGCGCTTCAGGCTGAACAGGTGGGTATGAAACCCGTCAAGAATTACCGGGAGGCCTTTCGCTCGCCTAAAGTCATTCTGCTGTCTGCCCAGTACTTCTGCTGGAGCATTGGCGTATATGGGTTCGTGATCTGGTTGCCGTCTATTCTAAAGCAGGCCGCTCAGCTGGATATCGTCGAGGCTGGCTGGCTATCTGCCCTGCCCTATCTGATGGCGGTCCTTGCCATGCTGGCGATCTCCTGGATGTCCGACAAAACCCTCAACCGCAAACGCTTTGTGTGGCCTCCCCTGCTGATCGCCTCCCTCGCTTTTGCAGGGTCGTTCATGCTGGGCACTCAGCATTTCTGGTGGTCCTACACCTTGCTGGTTATCGCAGGTGCCTGCATGTACGCGCCTTACGGTCCGTTCTTCGCCATCGTGCCGGAGATCCTACCCAGCAACGTGGCGGGTGGAGCCATGGCGCTTATCAACAGCATGGGAGCACTGGGTTCCTTTGTTGGCTCCTACATCGTGGGTTATCTGAACGGTGTTACCGGTACCCCTGCTGCGTCCTATGTCTTCATGGGCAGCGCACTTCTTGTCTCTGCCGTGCTGACCATGCTCCTGCGTTCCGCTCCTACTGCCAGCCAGGAAACAGCCAAGAACGCACAGCCAATGCGTACGGCCACCTCTCATTGAACAGGACTGCTCATGAAAAAGCGTGTCATTGCCTACAAGAAACTCTCACCCGCGCTGACTGCTCGCCTGCAGGAAGCAGCTGAGCTGACCTATGTCGATGTAACCGGTAAGCACGGTCTGGCACCGCTGGAAGACGCCCTGCCAGACGCGCACGGCCTGATTGGTTCCAGCGTCAAACTCAACGCTGAACTGCTGGACAAGGCACCTCACCTAGAAGCCATTGCTAGCGTATCGGTAGGCTACGACAACTATGACCTCGATTACCTTACCCGCCGCGGCATTTTCTTGTGCAACACCCCGGATGTACTGACGGAAACTGTCGCTGACACAGCTTTCGCCTTGATCCTGTCGACCGCCAGACGTGTGGTTGAGCTTGCGAACTATGTCAAGGCGGGAGACTGGCAGGCCAGCCTGGGGGAACCCCTCTTCGGCAGTGATGTTCATGGCAAGACGCTGGGAATAGTAGGAATGGGCCGGATCGGATCGGCGATTGCCCGTCGCGGTCACTTCGGCTTTGGCATGCCTATCCTCTACAACAGCCACTCCCCCAAGCCGGATATCGAACGGGAGTTCGCCGCACAATACCGCTCCCTGGACCAACTACTGAGCGAGGCGGACTTTATTTGTGTCACCGTACCGCTAAGCCCTGAAACAACGCGGCTTATCGGGGCGCGGGAGTTCGCGTTATTAAAACCGGAAAGCTTTTTCATCAATATCTCCCGTGGCAAGGTGGTTGATGAAAAGGCCCTGATCGACGCGCTTCAAAAGCAGCAGCTCAAGGGTGCCGGTCTGGATGTCTTCGAAAAGGAGCCGCTTCCGGCAGATTCCCCCCTGCTGAACCTGCCCAATGTGGTCGCTACACCCCATATCGGTTCGGCAACCCATGGCACGCGCGAAGGCATGGCACGCTGCGCGGTCGACAATCTGCTGGCTGCCCTGTCAGGTAAGCGCCCGCCTGATCTGGTCAATCGGGAGGCGTGGGAACGACGTAGCCAGTGAAGGTGAATCCACCTCGCGAGCGGCTGTCCAATGTCTGTCGATTACATGAGGGAAACCACCATGGCTGCAAATAAAAAAGAAATTGCCGAACTGCTCCAGCAAGCCCGTATGCAGGCTGGCAAAGCGGCCGATCAAGATCAGCCTGCTTATTACCGGGATGCCTTCGAGGCACTTGCCCAGGCGATTGAAAAGCTGGCAGAGGCTGCAGGCGAGTCCCACCATGACAAAGTGGTTCGCGCCGTTGAAGAGTTTCAAGGAGATGAAGGCATCTGAATACCTTGTCAGAGCTTTCAAACGCCCGGATCATCCGGGCGTTTCTACCTTCGAAACGCACCTTTCATCACGCAACCGTCATCCTACTTTCACAGCACGGCAACCTCTGCGACCTCTCGTCGCACCCATGAAACATAGCGAAGCCTCTCCCTGTCGGACCTTGAGTAGGCACCTTGAATGGGCCTAAGCGAGTTGCTTGAGGGCAACTCACCCTTTCACGTCCCAACAGGAGAATGAAATGGTTGATGTAAACAGCATTAAAGAGCACGCTGAAATTGTAGGGTCCGATGGCCAGCACGTTGGCACAGTCGATCACCTGGAAGGCACTGATCGTATCAAGCTGACCAAGCAGGATCAGGATGCCAACGGCCAGCACCACTATATTCCGCTGTCCTGGGTGAAGTCTGTTGAAGGCGGCAAGATTCAACTGGTCAAGACGCGTGACGAAGCCGAGCGCTCCTGGCAGGCAGCCTGACCGGGTCATTACCGGTATGAGCGATTGTCGCTCATACCGGCCCCTCGATATTTCTTCCCAAACATGATGATAGGCCGCCTCTAGAGCGGCGAATGGCATACACTTCGGACCGCCACCGACGGACGATCATCATGAATCACAACACCACCCTTGTTTTCATCATTCTGTTTTCAGCCATGCTTATCACAGGCTTCGCCAGAAATCAGCATCCTGTCGGCTTGGCCCTGCTATGGGCAGGCACATTGGGCATGCTGGGCCTGATCATCGCCATCATTACCCGCGCCCTTTCCATTTGCAGCCCCCTTGAAGCTTTTTTCCGCCTCTGTTGAAGCGTCCGGCTATCAGGCCACGCGCTCAGGCGACTGATGAGGCTGCAACGGCGGCGTTAATGGAGGCAGGCCATAGGCCGCACGCGCAGCATCGCACCGCTCGTTATGCTCACCATTGATCCATGAGGCTTCGAACTCACGGCAAGGGCTCGGTCGGCTTTCATACATGGTGCAACGCGTACCGCAGCCTACATCGCCCAATAGGCTGACGCAGCGTGCAGGTTTGGTATCAGTACCTACCATCGCAACGTGGTGAGGGGTAACCCCCACCGTCAACTCATCCGGCACCAGACCACCGGCGGACCGGCATTCACCCCAGTAGAACGACACACGAAAAAACGCGCAGCAGGCACCGCAGTTAAGGCAAGGATTATCGGTCGACATGTTTGGCAGAACACCAGAAAAAACCGGACGAATGCCGGCGAGAGAAGCGTCATTTTATTCGCGGCAAAGCCGTTGTGAAGAGGGGTTGAGAGAAAATTTAGTGCCTCCTGGACGATAGGCTTATAGCGCCTTTATCCATCAATCACCCGCTTCCGGCTATCGCTTGGGTTTAACGCCTCAACAGCCTCCTACCCGGTGCTTTTTACCCGACGATACCGACAAATCCGGTAGAATTGCCGACCCTGTAAAACGACCCCGCGAGTGAATGACCTGTATGGAAAGCCTTTCCAACCATACGCCGATGATGCAGCAATACCTGAAGATCAAGCATCAGCACCCTGAGCAGCTGCTCTTCTATCGCATGGGTGATTTTTACGAGCTTTTTTATGATGATGCCAAAAAGGCGTCCAAGCTGCTCGACATCACACTGACTGCCCGTGGCGCGTCGGCAGGCAAGCCTATCCCCATGGCGGGCATCCCCTTTCACTCAGCCGAAGGGTATCTGGCCAAACTGGTCAAACTGGGTGAGTCCGTAGTCATCTGCGAGCAGATCGGCGATCCGGCTACCAGCAAAGGCCCCGTGGAGCGTCAGGTCGTCAGGATTCTTACGCCTGGCACAGTCAGTGATGAAGCCCTGCTGGATGAGCGACGCGATAACCTGCTCGCCGCCATTCTAGGCGATCACAAACTGTTCGGTCTTGCGGTCCTGGACATCACCAGTGGACGCTTTGTTGTTCAGGAGCTATCCGGCTGGGAGCCGCTCATGGCCGAGATCGAGCGACTCAACCCGGCCGAGCTGCTTATTCCTGATGACTGGCCGCAGGGTCTACCTATCGAAAAGCGCCGCGGACTTCGCCGTAGAGCACCCTGGGACTTCGACTGCGACACGGCCGTCAAGAGTTTATGCCAGCAGTTCGGTACGCAGGACCTTAAAGGGTTTGGCTGTGACAAGCTCAAACTGGGCATCGGTGCGGCTGGTAGTCTGCTGGCCTATGCCAAAGAGACGCAGCGTACTGCGCTTCATCACCTGCGCAGCCTGCATCACGAGCGCCTGGACGACACGGTCATTCTGGATGGCGCCAGCCGCCGCAACCTGGAACTGGATACCAATCTCTCCGGCGGCCGTGAGAATACACTGCAATCGGTGGTAGATCGTTGCCAAACGGCCATGGGTAGCCGCCTTCTGACTCGCTGGCTCAACCGCCCCCTGCGCAACCGCAGCGTCATCCAGGCGCGCCAAGACGCCATTACCTGCCTGTTGGAGCAATACCGCTTCGAACAGCTGCAGCCTCAACTGAAAGAAATCGGCGACATAGAGCGTATTCTGGCCCGAATCGGACTGCGTACGGCTCGCCCGCGGGATTTGGCCCGTCTGCGCGACGCGCTCTCGGCGCTCCCCGAATTACAGCGCGGCATGCAGGATCTGGTAGCGCCTCATCTCAACGACTTGGCCAAAAGCATCCAGACCTATCCCGAACTAGCGGATACGCTTTCTCGCGCTGTTGTCGACACTCCGCCAGCAGTCATCCGCGATGGCGGCGTCATCAAGCGCGGCTACGATGCCGAGCTGGACGAGCTACAGACCTTGAGCGAGAACGCCGGGCAGTTTCTGATGGATCTCGAAGCTCGGGAAAAAGCTCGCACCGGCCTTTCCGGCTTGAAAGTTGGCTACAACCGCGTCCATGGCTACTTTATCGAGCTACCCCGGATGCAGGCTGAGCAGGCACCAGCTGACTACATTCGCCGACAGACGCTCAAAGGGGCCGAGCGCTTCATTACGCCTGAATTGAAAGCGTTCGAAGACAAGGCCTTGTCAGCCCAGAGCCGTGCACTGGCCCGTGAAAAGGTCCTGTACGAAGCCTTGATTGATAGCCTCATCGAACAGCTTGCCCCCCTTCAGGACACCGCGGCGGCCTTGGCCGAGCTTGATGTACTGAGCAACCTGGCCGAACGTGCACTGAACCTCGACTTCAATCGACCGAGTTTTGTCGATGAGCCCTGCCTGGAAATATCACAGGGCCGTCACCCCGTTGTGGAGCAGGTGCTGGATACCCCGTTTGTAGCCAACGACCTGAACCTGAATAACGATACGCGGATGCTGATCATTACCGGCCCGAACATGGGCGGTAAATCCACCTATATGCGTCAGACCGCCCTGATTGTTCTCCTGGCACATATCGGTAGCTTCGTACCGGCAGCGGCGTGCCGCCTGTCCCTGGTAGACCGCATCTTTACCCGAATTGGCTCAAGTGATGACCTGGCAGGCGGGCGCTCGACCTTTATGGTCGAAATGAGTGAAACCGCCAACATCCTGCACAATGCCAGCGAGCATAGCTTGGTCCTCATGGATGAAGTCGGGCGAGGCACCAGTACCTTCGACGGCCTGTCATTGGCCTGGGCCGCTGCTGAACAGCTGGCCAAGCTGCGGGCCTACACTCTGTTTGCAACACACTACTTCGAGCTTACGGTTCTGCCAGACAACGAGCCAGTAGTAGCCAACGTGCATCTCAACGCCACTGAGCACAACGACCGGATTGTCTTCCTGCACCATGTTCTGCCCGGCCCGGCCAGCCAGAGCTACGGCCTTGCGGTCGCTCAACTGGCAGGCGTACCTAGTCAGGTCATCCAGCGGGCCCGTGAGCATCTGGCGCATTTGGAAAAGACCAGTCTGTCCCACGAAGCCCCGAAAACGATCAGCCAGGCACCTCAACCCATGCAGGCCGATCTGTTTGCAGCGGCTACGCATCCGCTGTTGGATGAGATGGAAAAACTGAATCCCGACGAGCTGACGCCACTTAAAGCGTTGCAGCTTATCTATGAATGGAAAAAGCGTATCTGACAACCCGATGACGGGGATTGGCCTAATACTGCTAAAATCCCGCGCCTAGCCGCCTGAGGAGTTCTAATAATGACTTTTGTTGTCACCGACAACTGCATCAAATGCAAATATACCGACTGTGTAGAAGTATGCCCGGTGGACTGCTTTTACGAAGGCCCCAACTTTCTGGTCATTCATCCAGATGAGTGTATCGACTGCGCCCTATGCGAGCCGGAATGCCCTGCACAGGCTATCTTCTCTGAAGATGAGGTACCGGAAAACCAGCAGGAATTCATAGAGTTGAACCGTGATCTCTGTGAAGTCTGGCCGAATATCACCGAGAAGAAAGAAGCGCTGGCCGATGCGGAAGAGTGGGACGGCAAGCCTAACAAGTTGCAGTACCTGGAGCGCTGATCAGGGCTTGAACCCAGCTGTTCAGGCGCTGCATTTGTTGCACGCATCTAAAAGGGCGAGTTAACTCGCCCTTTGTCTTTGTTTATTCATCTGCCGCACCACGTTGTAACTCGCTCTCTTTCTCCGCTGCCTAGAGCGTTAGCGAACCTCCCGTGACCCACCTCTGCCACCTCGTTATCACGTTGCCGATGGCTTTCGCGCGCCTATAAAAAAGCCCAACTCAACGTCGGGCTTTAGTGCCAATTAGAAGGCTTATTGAAACAACGAGTCGCTCGACAAGCCGTTACGCTCAAAAATCTCGCGCAACCGCTTTAGGGCCTCGACCTGTATCTGCCGTACCCGCTCGCGGGTCAGGTTGATCTCCTGCCCTACTTCTTCAAGCGTACAGCTTTCATGCCCGCGCAAGCCAAAACGCCGGACAACCACCTCACGCTGCTTGTCCGTCAACTCCGACAGCCATTGGTCAATGCTCTGGCTGAGGTCGTCATCCTGCAATAGTTCGCACGGATCGCTTGGCCTATCGTCGGTAAGCGTATCGAGAAGCGTCTTGTCTGAATCAGGCCCCAAAGACACATCAACAGAGCTGATCCGTTCATTAAGTCCCATCATCCGCTTCACCTCCTCCACTGGCTTTTCCAGCAGACAGGCAATCTCTTCCGGCGACGGCTCATGATCAAGCTTTTGCGCCAGTTCACGGGCAGCCCGCAAATACAGATTAAGCTCCTTGACCACATGAATGGGCAGACGAATCGTCCTCGTCTGGTTCATGATGGCACGCTCGATGGTCTGTCGGATCCACCAGGTCGCGTAGGTTGAGAAGCGGAAGCCACGCTCAGGATCGAATTTTTCTACCGCGCGAATCAGCCCCAGGTTGCCTTCCTCGATCAGATCGAGCAGGGACAGCCCCCGATTCACATAACGGCGAGCAATCTTCACCACAAGACGAAGGTTGCTCTCGATCATACGGCAGCGGCCAGCGGGATCTCCCTTTTGCGCCAATCGCGCAAAATGAACCTCTTCCTCAGGAGAAAGCAGTGGAGAGAAACCGATTTCATTGAGATACAACTGAGTCGCATCGAGCGCCCGGTTGTAATCGATATGCTTGGTTTGCTTGGACGTACGTGATTGAAGTGCTTTAGGCGCATCACCCAATAGCTGTGATGCATCAAATGACCCTTCTTCGAATGAGACGGAAGTTTCCAGCAGGAGCACTTCGTCACTCATGTCAAACTCGGGTTCTTTTTTATTAAGCGCCATGATCAATGTCCCTTGCTTGAGTTCGACAACAAGCCCGGGCGTGATCAATCCCCCTGATTACGCCTGAACCCGTCCCCCTAGCGCTGGAACGGGTCAGACAACGAGTCAACGATTTGGCAAATATTGCAGAGGATCTACGGGTTTACCCTGCCGGCGAATCTCAAAATGCAGCTTCACCCGGTCGGTTCCTGTAGAACCCATCTCGGCGATTGTTTGCCCGACCTTGACCTGTTGCCCCTCCCGAACCAGAAGCCTGCGATTATGACCGTACGCACTGACGTAGGTTTCGTTGTGCTTGATGATGATCAGCTCACCGTAACCCCTTAACCCATTGCCTGCATACACGACGGTTCCACCAGAAGCCGCCAGAACAGGCTGTCCCAAATCTCCGGCTATATCAATGCCTTTATTCAAACTGCCGTTCGAGGAGTACCGGGAAATCAGGGTGCCCTTAGTGGGCCAGGCCCAGCCTGCAGAAGTCTTGGCAACCTCGACAGTTGGTGTAGTCGCCGGAGGCGCCGTTACCGGCGGAGGCGTAGCCGGAACGCTCTGCGTTACGGGTGGAGAGGTGGGTGCAGGTGTAGCCACAGGCGTGTTCGTACTAGCCGGAGCGGTAGAAACAGGCGCAGACGACACGGTTTGTACGGGTCTTCGAGAGGTAGTTGCGACCGTACTGGAGCTGCTGCCGCCAAAGTTGATTTTCTGGCCAACATGGATGACATACGGTGGAGAAATACCGTTATGAGCAGCAAGGCTTCGCCAATCCCATCCATTACGGGAGGCTATAGCGTAAAGGGTATCCCCCCGCCGAACGGTATATTGTCCTTTTGTAACACGGTATGTATTTGCCGAACCACCGGAGCGATCAACGACTTGTACACCTCGGGATGAGGAGCTGGAGCATCCTGACAAGACGAGACTTAGCATCAGAGCCACTACCAAGCTGATCCCACTACCGTTGCGAATCCCTCGCAGCCGGGCCTTAAGAAGCCTCACTCCTTCCCCCTTAGAAAGCTTGTACGTCAACGCAAGCCGAATTGGCCGCTGTATTGACCATTGCCAATGCTATCGTTCCCTGACGAAGGGGTCAGGCCAACGGTCCATTCAGAAGTGGAACAAAGCGCACAGAATCGAGCACTTGACGTGAAAAACCTTCTTCCTGGCGTTCGATCAACAGTAATTGCTGCTCTTCGCCCTCGCCTACCGGAATCACGAGACGTCCACCCGGTGCCAGCTGATCCAGCAAGGCTTGAGGCACTTCACGAGCCGCCGCTGTTACGATGATGCCGTTATAGGGAGCCAGGGCTGGCCAGCCCTCCCACCCATCTCCCCAACGAAATACGACGTTGCGCACATTGAGTTCGACCAGGCGCTCTTTGGCTCGGTCCTGCAGCGACTGAATACGCTCAACAGAGAACACACGTTCAACCAGTTGAGCCAGCACTGCAGTCTGGTAGCCGGATCCCGTACCGATCTCCATGACCTTGTCCAGCGGACCGGCCGCCAGCAGCAGCTCGGTCATGCGAGCCACCATGTACGGTTGAGAAATGGTCTGGTTATGACCAATGGGCAGTGCCGTATCTTCATAGGCACGGTGCGCCAAGGCTTCGTCGACAAACAGATGACGGGGCGTGCGTCGAATTACTTCCAGCACCTGCGCATTGGACAGGCCTTCCTCATAAAGCCTTTGAATGAGCCGTTCGCGAGTCCGCTGCGAAGTCATGCCGATCCCATGACGCTGCATATGCTCTTGCCCCT
Source organism: Pseudomonas sp. UBA3149 (assembly GCF_002364655.1). Classification (NCBI taxonomy): domain Bacteria; kingdom Pseudomonadati; phylum Pseudomonadota; class Gammaproteobacteria; order Pseudomonadales; family Pseudomonadaceae; genus Pseudomonas; species Pseudomonas sp. UBA3149. The sequence goes on along the minus strand of NZ_DEYV01000005.1, from coordinate 149,503 downwards.
GATTCATCGAAACATCTCCTCTAGAACAGCCAGTCCGGCAAACCCTTCATGGAAGGTCCGATCCAACTGTAGCGGCGTAATCGATACGTAACCTTGCATCACCGCATGAAAATCCGTGTCCGGGCCGCTGTCTTCAGCATCACCCGCGACTGCGATCCAGTACCCTTCCTTACCCCTGGGATTAACGTCCCTGACCGGAGGCTTGGCACGTGCACGATGGCCCAACCGGGTCAGCCGCACCCCTTTAATATGTTCAAGCGGCAGGTTGGGTATGTTGACATTCAGCACCGTACGCGGCGGTAGATCAAACTGCGTATGGGCCTCGACCAGCTGCCGGGCGATTTGCGCGGCCGCCGGAAGATTATCCGGAAGCCGTGACAAGAGCGAGAAGGCAAAAGCCGGACGATCAAGAAAGCGACCTTCCAGTGCCGCTGCCACCGTTCCCGAGTATAGAACGTCATCGCCCAGGTTGGCGCCCAGGTTGATACCTGATACGACCATGTCGGGCGTATGCTCCAGCAGACCGTTGATGCCCAGATGCACACAATCGGTAGGCGTACCGTTTATACCAATATAACCATTAGGCAACCGTTGTGGATGCAAGGGACGATCCAGCGTCAAGGCGCTGCTGATTCCACTCATATCCGTCAATGGCGCTACCACGGTGCACTCGGCATAGTCGTCCAGCGCCGCATGCAAGGCAGCAATGCCGGGTGAAAGAACGCCGTCATCGTTGGCAATCAAAAGTCGCATGGAGTATCCGTCTGTCCTGCCGTGGCCAGCGAGACGAGCTCACGCACTACAACGGTAGCAAAGCAGCCAGCCGGCAAGACGAAATCAAGTTGCAGAATGTCAGGCTCGGGATAATGCCATGACAAACCGTTAATAGGGAGGCGAAGAATGCGCCGTTCATGCCGAAGTCCCGCATCAGCAAGCCAGGCGGGCAATCCGGCCGCATCGGCGGCTACACCCTGTTCTTCCTGTTGGACTGCGCCACTGGCAGGTGAGTCACCTTCTCCCCAGAGCGGGCCGGTAGGGTGAAGGTCAAGGGCCGCCAGCCGGGGGTCGGAGCACTCTGCCTCCCCCGCAGGGAAAAAGCTGCGGCTGTCAGTGAAGGCCAACAGATCGCCAACCCTGGCCACATTCCAGCTTCCGTCGACAACACGTTGCGCCAATACCTGATTGAACAGGTAGCTACGCGCTGCGGACAGTATGCGGGAACGGCGATTACGCTGTTCGGGCAGCGTGCCCTGCTGTGCGAAATGCCGCGCCTCGTCCAGGTTGCCACCCTCGTACCCGAAACGTTGCAGTCCGAAGTAGTTCGGTACGCCTTCAGCGGCTATCTTGCTCAGCCGCTCCTCCAGCTTATCTCTGTCAGCCGCCAGCTCGGTCAGCCTGAGCGTGAATCCATTGGCTGCGTGAGCGCCGCGCTGAAGCTTACGGCGGTGCCTGGCCCGCTTCAGGATGCACAGGGCATCGCCTTCAGCAGCGCTGAGCTCAGGGTCGGTCTTTCCTGGAAGATGTAGGCTGAACCATTGACGCGTGAGCGCCTGTCGATCCTTGAGCCCTGCATAACTGATGGCCCGTAGCGGAACACCAGCCGCGCGCGCCAAACGACGTGCAGCCTCCTCTGTGTTGAGGCCTCGCTTCTCGACCCAAAGCCAGAGATGTTCACCCTCGCCTTCCAAGGGAATATCGAGCACCTCGTTCACCTGAAAGTCTTCGGCAGTCGCCTTCAATACAGCGGTACCACAGGCCGGTCCATGAGCCGTCGGGCCTAGCAGTTCGATTTCAGTCATACCGGAAGCAACAACGCTACTGCATGCACGGCAATGCCTTCCTCACGCCCGACAAATCCCAAGCGTTCTGTAGTGGTTGCCTTTACATTGACCTGATCAAGCTCAACCTGCAGATCTTCTGCAATCACACGACGCATGGCATCGATGTGAGGGGCCATCTTGGGAGCCTGAGCGATAATCGTGGCGTCGACGTTACCAACCTTGAAGCCCTTTTGCTGGACCAGACCCAACACATGACGTAGCAATGCTCGGCTATCGGCATCCTTGAACTGCGGATCGGTATCTGGGAAGTGCTTACCGATATCGCCCAGTGCAACCGCTCCCAGCAGGGCATCTGCCAAGGCATGCAGAACGACGTCACCATCCGAGTGAGCAACCAGTCCAGAAGTGTGGGGAATCTGTACACCGCCCAGCGTGATGAAGTTACCTTCACCGAAACGATGGACATCATAGCCGTGGCCAATTCGCATAAATAAAAACGCCCTGAAGGATCAGGGCGTCAATTCTACCGGGGTAATCCGTAAACGTCGCCGTTACCGAACACGCAAGTTCGATCAATCGATCAGCGCGCGGGCATGATGACGCAAATGATCCTCGATAAAGGTGGCAACGAAATAGTAACTATGGTCATAACCAGGCTGCAGACGCAGGGTCAAGGGATGACCGACACGGGTAGCTACCTGCTCCAATGCCTCTGGTTTGAGCTGCTCGGAAAGAAAGCTGTCCTGTTCCCCTTGATCTACAAGAACAGGTAGTCGTTCCTGCGCTTTTTCCATCAGTGCACAGGCATCCCACTCAGCCCAGGTGGAACGGTCTTCCCCCAGATAATTGGAAAACGCCTTTTGCCCCCAAGGACAATTCATCGGATTTACGATAGGTGAAAAAGTCGAAACCGAACGATAGAAACCGGGATTACGCAAGGCGCAGACCAAAGCACCATGGCCTCCCATCGAGTGGCCGCTTACGCCACGCTTCTCCGACACCGGGAAGTTTGCCTCGATGACAGCAGGCAGCTCCCTCACAACGTAATCATGCATCCGATAGTGTTTGGCCCAGGGCTCGCGAGTGGCATTTAGATAAAAGCCTGCTCCTAGTCCAAAGTCCCAGGCACCTTCAGCATCATCGGGCACGTCCGGACCACGAGGGCTGGTATCCGGTGCTACGAGTACCAGTCCTAACTCAGCAGCTACTCGATGCGCGCCAGCCTTCTGCATGAAGTTCTCATCGGTGCAGGCCAATCCTGACAACCAGTACAGAGCTGGCAGCTGTGTTTTCTGCTCGGCTTGAGGAGGCAGATAGACAGCAAAAGTCATCTCACAGCCCAGAACCGTCGACCGATGCTTGTAGCGCTTGTGCCAGCCGCCAAAAGACTTCTGGCATGAGACCAATTCCAGCGTATTGCTCATGGATAGCTCCTTATGGGCATAGACAGGCCCGACGTTGCAAGACGCCGGACCCATGCATGATCAATAGTGGATAACCGTACGAATGCTCTTACCTTCATGCATCAGATCAAAGGCATCGTTGATCTTGTCCAGCCCCATGGTGTGGGTAATAAAGGTATCCAGAGGAATTTCGCCCCTCTGGGCCTTATCGACGTAGCCCGGTAGCTCGGTGCGACCTTTGACGCCTCCGAACGCACTGCCCCGCCATACACGCCCCGTAACCAGCTGGAACGGACGTGTACTAATTTCCTGACCAGCGCCAGCGACACCAATAATGACCGACTCACCCCATCCCTTGTGGCAGCATTCCAGTGCAGCACGCATAAGCTTCACGTTACCCACACACTCGAACGAGTAATCCACGCCGCCATCCGTCAGCTCGACTATCACTTCCTGGATAGGCTTGTCGTAGTCGTTGGGGTTGACGAAATCCGTAGCCCCGAGCTGCTTGGCAATTTCAGCCTTGGTAGGGTTGATGTCGATGGCGATGATACGTCCCGCCTTGGCCATGGTCGCACCGATTACCGCTGACAGGCCAATACCACCCAAACCGAAGATGGCTACCGTAGCGCCCTCTTCCACCTTGGCAGTGTTCAGTACTGCACCGATCCCGGTAGTAACACCACAGCCGAGCAGGCAGACTTTTTCCAGAGGCGCTTCCTTGGGAATCTTGGCCAGCGAGATTTCCGGCAATACTGTGTACTCAGAGAACGTGGAAGTCCCCATATAGTGATAGATCGGCTGGCCTTTATAAGAGAAACGGGACGTGCCGTCCGGCATGAGTCCTTTGCCCTGGGTAGCGCGAATGGCTTGGCACAGGTTGGTCTTGCCGGACAGGCAAAACTTGCATTTGCCACATTCCGGGGTATACAGCGGAATGACATGATCACCTACGGCAACGGACGTCACTCCCGGACCAACCGCTTCGACGATACCGCCGCCCTCATGCCCAAGGATCGCAGGAAAAATACCTTCCGGATCAGCGCCGGACAGTGTGTAGGCATCGGTATGGCAGACACCTGTCGCCACGATACGAACCAGCACCTCGCCCTCTTTAGGCGGGGCAACATCTACTTCAACGATTTCAAGGGGCTTGTTAGCCTCAAAAGCAACAGCAGCGCGTGATTTAATCATGGAGGTCGTCATCCATCTGGTGATACGGTACGTCTAGTGTATGAGCTTTGATTCAGTTAATAATCCAACGTACTGCAAAATATTATTGCCATACAGGGATAATCATGAGCGCCTGGGAAGGCTTGGATGAGTTCGTTGCGGTTGCTGAAGCAGGTCATTTCAGCTTGGCCGCCGAACGGCTTGGTGTTTCCTCATCCCATGTCAGCCGACAAATCGCCCGACTGGAAGAACGTCTGCAGACACGCCTGTTCTATCGGAGCACGCGCAGTGTCGTGCTGACCGAGGCCGGACAGACCTTTCTTCAGCATTGCCAACGCCTGCAGGATGCCCGCGAGGAAGCACTTCGGGCCGTCAGTGATCTGTCCAGCGAGCCCAAGGGATTGCTGCGCATGACATGTGCAGTGACCTACGGGGAGCGCTTTATCATCCCCCTGGTAAACAGCTTCATGGCACTGCACCCGCAATTACGTCTGGAAATAGAGCTTTCCAACCGCACGCTGGACCTGGTGCAGGAAGGCTTCGATCTGGCAATCCGCCTGGGCCGGCTAAACGATTCTCAACTCATAGCAACCAAGCTTGCGCCTCGCATCATGTACCTTTGCGCTGCGCCACGCTATCTCGAGCGCTTCGGCGCTCCCCATGCCCTGTCAGAACTGGCACGGCATAACTGCCTGATCGGTAATAGCGATGTTTGGACCTTTCAGGAAGATGGACGGGAAATCCCCATCAAGGTTGCAGGAAACTGGCGTTGCAACAGCGGCCAGGCCGTTCTGGATGCGGCACTAAGAGGCTTTGGTCTGTGCCAGCTGCCGGATTACTACGTGGCTCCTCACCTGACACGAGGGGAGCTGGTCTCCCTGCTGGAAAACCGGCAACCGCCCAACACAGGCGTATGGGCGCTGTATCCACAGCGGCGCCACTTGTCCCCGAAGGTCAGGCAACTGGTGGACTACCTCAAAAGCAATCTGGTCACCTATCTTCAGAGCTGACGCGAGAGTTGCCAGCAGAGACGCCATACGTCCAACGGTTGGAACCCGCCGTTGCCGGGCTCGTCGTACCTATATGGAACATGAAAGGGTCATGCTCCAAACAGTCGAATCCCAGAGGTCAGAACGGCACCGCATTCTTGAGCATTCTGCATCGATACTTTCAAAGCGATGTGAAGCCGGAAGCGGATACGTTCTGCCTTGCCAGATTCAGCGAGGAGCCGGCTCTGCCTGGTCTATACCAGGTGCCACGCTCATTCGTAGTTGACGAACCCTCCATAACCATAGCGAGGAAGCCGCCATGTACGGACCCATCACCAAAGCAACATTGGCTGAACTAATGGAAAAGCATGAGCCGCCATGCCTATCGATTTACATGCCTACCCATCGGAGCTTCCCAGAGCGCACGCAGGACCCGATCCGCTTCAAGAATCTGGTCCGCGAACTGAGAGCCTCTCTGGAACAGCAATTCCCCGACGCTCCCAGCGATACGCTACTCAAGCCATTCGATGAATTGGTTGATAACCGCGACTTCTGGAATCACACCCGTGATGGTGTCGCCGTCTTTGGTGGCAAAGACTATTTCATGGTTTATCCGTTGCAGCGCAAGGTGCCTGAGGTAGCCCTTGTTAACTCTCAGCATTATCTAAAGCCCATTCTTCGTATTGCTCAGTCAGCAGATCGTTACCAGATTCTGTGCTTGTCTCGTAATCAGGTACGCCTCTTTGAAGGCAACCGGGACGTATTGGATGAAGTTGAGCTGGCGCCTGAAGTACCTCGCAATCAAGATGAGGCATTAGGTTCAGAACTAACGCCCAAAGATCAGATTGGTAACACCAACGGCTTTGGTGGAGCGAGCGAGCGTGGCGACCCCATGATTCACGGCTCTGGTGGAAGTGGTAAGCAAGAGCAGATCGATATCGACTGTGAGCGCTTTTTTAGAGCTGTCGACCGAGCCATTACTGAACACCACTCCAAACCCTCCGGACTACCCCTTATTTTGGCTGCGCTCCCGGAAAATCAGACCGTTTTCCGTCATGTCAGTCACAACCAGCAGCTTTTGGAAAAAGGTATTTCTATCGGCCAGGGTGCCCTGGATACAGAAATGCTGCGCCAGGAAAGCTGGAAGCTCATGGAGCCTATGTACTTGAAGCGCCTGAATGGCATTCTTGACCAATACGGCGAATCCCGTGGCCAAGGCTTGGCCTCCGATCAACTGGAAGAAATTGGAAAAGCCACTGCTGAAAGCCGTGTAGCCATGCTGCTGGTAGAGGCTGATCGCCAGATACCCGGGCTGCTTGATCGGGAAAGTGGCGAGCTGCATCCCTCCAAACCCGCTGGAGCTGAAACAGCCGATGTGCTGGATGAGCTGATCACCTACGTCATGGAACATGGCGGCGATGTGGTCGTCGTACCCCGTGAGCGTATGCCGTCCAAGACGGGGGCAGCGGCAGTGTATCGCTTCTAAAGGGTCAGGTCGTGGGCGTCGGTTCGTGCCGGCGCTCATGCCAAAGTTGCGTCAGCCAGACCAGATCCTCGGGCCGCGTAATCTTGATGTTATCACTTCGCCCTTCTATCACGCGGGGTCTATAGCCCGCCCACTCCATAGCGGAGGCTTCGTCCGTGATCATGACGCCAGCAGCCAATGCATCACTGAGCGCTTGTCTCAGATGGCCCAATCGAAACATCTGGGGTGTATAGGCCTGCCAGATGACACTACGATCTACTGTCACCTCAACCCGGCCATAAGGGTCGACACGCTTTAACGTATCCTTGACTGGAATAGCCAGTAATCCCCCAACCTCATCATCAGCCAGCTCCTGCAATAGCCGATCAATGTCGCTCTGAGCCAGATTAGGTCTTGCTGCATCATGTACCAATACCCAGTCAAGATCAGATGCGCCGCAGGCTTCCAGCCGCATAAGGCCGTTCAGTACAGAGTCGGCACGTTCCTTCCCACCAGTAGCCCGGGTAATCCGATTATCCGTAGCGCAGACAAGACCAGGCCACCATCTGTCATCAACCGCCAGGCTAACGACTATGCCCTGCAGGGAAGCATGATCCAATAACGCAGAAAGCGTGTGCTCAATGACCGTTCGGCCCGCCAGATCCAGATATTGCTTGGGGCGATCCGCTCGCATGCGCGAACCGATACCCGCTGCCGGAATAACGGCCCAGAAAAGAGGTAATGAGGTGTTTATCATTTGGACTGCAGGTAAAGGGTCTCACCCTCTCTAACCATACCGAGCTCATGGCGAGCCCGCTCTTCAACCGTCTCCATGCCCTTTTTCAACTCAGCAACTTCCGCCTCGAGGATCCGGTTGCGTTCAAGCAGCTGCTTATTTTCCTCATCCTGACTGGAAATTTGCTCACGCAGCTCTTTTACCTGCGCCAAACTGCCATCACCTACCCACAGGCGATACTGCAGGCCGGCTAATGCAATGATCAGGACAGGAAACAACCAGTAAGGGCTACGCATTGGCTTTACGGTTCAAAGCAACAAGTTAAGTGAGCTAATGAGAACATACTTAAAACAAGAGCAGGAAGGAAATGATGCCTATATCGATAAGCGACACTTCAATCCTGCTCTTTTAACACATCATTTCGCAACAGCGGAGCGGCTTGCGCCGCTCACTGTGAACTCAGCTACGAAATTCAGCACGTCCACGGTACGGTGCTTTTGCACCAAGCTGCTCTTCGATACGAAGCAGCTGATTGTACTTGGAGACCCGGTCTGAACGGCACAGTGAGCCGGTCTTGATCTGCCCTGCCGCAGTACCCACGGCAAGATCAGCAATCGTTGCGTCTTCGGTCTCACCCGAGCGGTGAGAAATAACTGCTGTATAACCAGCAGCCTTGGCCATCTGGATGGCTTCCAGCGTCTCGGTCAGAGAGCCGATCTGGTTGAACTTGATGAGGATGGAGTTACCGATACCTTTCTCGATCCCTTCCTTGAGAATCTTGGTATTGGTCACGAACAGATCGTCACCTACCAGCTGCACCTTGTTGCCGATCTTATCAGTCAACGCCTTCCAGCCAGCCCAGTCGGACTCATCCATACCATCTTCGATAGAGATAATCGGGAAACGCTCGCTCAGACCCGCAAGATAATCGGCAAAACCAGGAGCATCGAATGTCTTGCCTTCGCCAGACAAGCTGTACTGACCGTTTTCATAGAACTCGCTGGAGGCGCAGTCCAAGGCCAGAGTTACATCCGTGCCCAGCTTGTATCCGGCCTTTTCAACCGCTTCGGCAATAGCGCCTAGGGCATCTTCGTTGGAGGACAGGTTCGGGGCGAAGCCACCTTCATCGCCCACGGCAGTATTCAGGCCACGCGCCTTGAGAACCGCCTTCAGGTGATGGAATATCTCAGCACCCATGCGCAGGGCATCAGCGAAGCTTTTTGCGCCAACCGGCTGAACCATGAACTCCTGGATGTCGACATTGTTATCGGCATGCTCGCCGCCGTTGATGATATTCATCATCGGAACCGGCATGGAGTACTGACCGGGCGTGCCGTTCAGCTCTGCGATATGGGCATACAAGGGCAGATCTTTATCCTCGGCGGCCGCCTTGGCAGCTGCCAGGGATACCGCCAAAATGGCGTTGGCGCCCAGCTTGGACTTGTTCTCGGTACCATCGAGCTCGATCATCGCTTTGTCGAGCGCTTTCTGATCCGATGGGTCCTTGCCAATAAGAAGATCACGGATCGGGCCGTTTACATTACCAACGGCTGTCAGAACACCCTTGCCCAGGTAACGGCTCTTGTCGCCATCACGCAGTTCCAATGCCTCGCGGGATCCTGTGGATGCACCAGAGGGCGCACAAGCCCTGCCGACGATACCGTTATCAAGAATCACCTCGGCTTCCACGGTAGGGTTACCGCGGGAATCCAGAATTTCCCGGCCTTTTATGTCGACGATCTTTGCCATTGTTATACGCTCTCCATGGTTCTGGTCAGGTGCAAACTGCACCTTCGGCTTCTTATTTGGAACTAAGTTCAGCGGAGCATCAGGCGGTTTCGATTGGAGTGAACGACTTCACCAGTTCATCCAGTGCCTTTAGCTGAGCCAGGAAGGGCTCCAGCTTGTTCAATCGAAGTGCGCAAGGGCCATCGCACTTGGCACTGTCAGGATCAGGGTGTGCCTCCAGGAACAGACCTGCCAGTCCTTGACTCAAACCGGCCTTGGCCAGATCGGTAACCTGTGCACGACGACCACCTGCGGAATCGCTGCGACCGCCAGGCATCTGCAGGGCATGGGTCACGTCAAAAATGATCGGGTAGTCGAACTGCTTCATGATGCCGAAGCCCAGCATGTCGACTACCAGATTGTTATAACCAAAGGACGTGCCACGCTCGCACAGGATCAACTGATCATTACCCACTTCCTCACATTTCTTCAGGATATGCTTCATTTCCTGAGGCGCGAGGAACTGGGCTTTCTTGATATTTATAACGGCATTGGTCTTAGCCATAGCGACTACCAGATCCGTCTGCCGGGACAGGAAAGCCGGCAGCTGGATGATGTCGCATACTTCTGCAACCGGTGCCGCCTGATAGGGCTCATGGACGTCCGTGATAACCGGTACATTGAAGGTCTTCTTGATCTCTTCAAAGATCTTCATGCCCTCTTCCAGGCCTGGGCCACGGAAAGAGTTGACCGAAGAACGGTTGGCCTTGTCGAAGCTGGCCTTGAAGATATAAGGGATACCCAGCTTCTGCGTTACCTTCACGTACTCTTCGCAGATCTGCATCGCCAGATCGCGAGACTCAAGCACGTTCATTCCGCCAAACAGCACGAACGGCTTATCGTTAGCCACTTCGATAGTACCGACACGAATCGTTTTCTGAGCCATAGTCATCAAGCCTTATTAGCGTATTTCAGAGCCGCATTCACGAAACCGCTGAAGAGCGGATGACCATCACGCGGGGTAGAGGTGAATTCCGGATGGAACTGGCACGCCACAAACCAGGGATGATCCGGCGCCTCGACGACCTCCACCAATGCACCGTCGCCGGAACGGCCAGTGACCTTCAGGCCCGCCGCCATGATTTCGGGCAGCAGGTTGTTGTTCACTTCGTAACGGTGACGGTGACGCTCAACGATTACGTCTTGCTGGTAGCAATCATGTACCAGTGTACCTGAAGACAATTGGCACTCCTGAGCTCCCAGGCGCATGGTACCCCCCAGATCCGAAGCTTCTGTACGGATTTCGGTAGCGCCGGACGCATCCTGCCACTCGGTAATCAAACCAACCACCGGGTGCTGACCAGACTTGTCAAATTCGGTGGAGTTGGCATCGGTCCAGCCTAATACGTTACGGGCGAACTCGATTACCGCTACCTGCATGCCCAGGCAGATACCCAGGTACGGAATCTTGTTCTCACGTGCATACTGAACCGTGCGAATCTTGCCTTCTACACCGCGCAGACCAAAACCACCCGGCACAAGGATCGCATCAACGCCCTTGAGCAGATGGGTACCCTGCTGCTCGATATCTTCCGAATCGATATAGCGCAGATTGACCTTTGTACGGCTCTGGATACCGGCATGCGTCATCGCCTCGATAAGCGACTTGTATGCATCCAGAAGCTCCATGTACTTGCCAACCATGGCAATGGTTACTTCACGCTCTGGGTTGAGCTTGGCATCGACCACACGATCCCACTCGCTCAGGTCAGCCTGACCGCATTCGAGGCCAAAGCGCTCTACCACGAAATCGTCCAGACCCTGCGCATGCAGAACGGAAGGAATACGATAAATCGTATCCACGTCTTCCAGAGAGATGACGGCACGCTCTTCCACGTTAGTGAACAGCGCAATCTTGCGGCGGGAAGAACTGTCTACCGGATGATCGGAGCGGCAGATCAAAACATCAGGCTGCAGGCCGATGGAGCGCAATTCCTTTACCGAGTGCTGAGTCGGCTTGGTCTTGGTTTCACCCGCGGTTGCAATATAGGGCACCAACGTCAGATGCATCAACATGGCACGGCGAGCGCCGATTTCCACGCGCAACTGGCGTATGGCTTCCAGGAAGGGTTGGGACTCGATGTCACCTACGGTACCGCCGATTTCGACCAGCGCCACATCCGCATCACCTGCGCCCTTGATAATACGGCGCTTGATTTCATCGGTAATGTGAGGGATTACCTGAACGGTTGCGCCCAGGTAATCGCCGCGACGCTCCTTGCGCAGCACATCCATGTAAATGCGGCCGGTCGTGAAGTTGTTGTCCTGAGTCACTGTAGTGCGAATAAAACGCTCGTAGTGACCCAGGTCGAGATCGGTCTCGGCACCGTCATGGGTGACAAACACTTCGCCGTGCTGGAATGGGCTCATGGTACCTGGATCGACGTTGATATAGGGATCCAGCTTGAGCATGGTGACCTTCAAGCCCCTCGCTTCCAGAATGGCGCCCAAGGAAGCCGAGGCAATGCCTTTCCCCAATGAAGAAACAACACCGCCCGTGACGAAGATGTAGCGCGTCATGAATTTTCCTAGAAATCTGTAGTTAGGCGGAAAGCCGCCGGGAAGCGAGGGAGGCCTAGAGGCCTCGGTTGAGCACGGTAATACTTCATGCCCAACGCACACCGGTTGTTACGTAAACAACAAGTGCGGTACAAGACGGGAGCGTAGTCTACAACAAAGTGCCTTTCAGCTCAAACGCTGGCCACTCGTCGCAGGAACCCACTCGAACCGCCAATGCTGATCGGCTGGACCACTGAGTCCAGACAGATTCGCAATGGCTATCAACTGCCCATTACAAAACAGCAGCGGCAATCTGCCGCGCAAGAACGTCGGCACATGATGCTCATTCAGGAGCCGTTTGAGATCTCTGTGCCCACGCCCAGGGACAGCCATGATTTCCCCTCCCTGACGATAGCGGACTTCAAGTGATCCCGAGGGCCGCTGACCAACGATATACACTTGTCCATTGCCACCCAACGCCACCTCCGACTCCTTTTCAGGCCACTGACAAGGCACACAGGCGGCGCCCAACCACTGATGCGGTAACCACCAGAGCCGTCCCGCCCCCCGATGTATCTCACCGCCTTCCAGTACCCAGACGGGACTGGCCGAGGGACTGGCATCCCGCAATGCAACCCAGCCCGCCCAATGATCAGTATCTGGCATACGGCTATATCGATCTAACCAGTGGCGAAGTGCGTTGCGCTGACGGTGCTCGCTCAGCTGCCTGATAATCTCAAGTTCGAGACTTGGAAGCGGCAACCAAGGAAATGCAGTAGCTGTCTGTGCGGCAGACAAGTCCATGGCAGCGCACTCTTCAAGAATAGCCAGCGCCTCGGCCATATGCCCTGCACTGCGGGCAACGCTGGCTGAAGCCTGCGGCCATCGTAAGCGCAGTCGAGTGAGAATCTCATGGCGCAGGAAGTTACGATCCTGAACAACCTGTATGTTACTAGGATCTTCCACCCACTCCAGCTTTTCCGCTAAGGCATAACGTGACAGTTCAGCTCGAGGAACAGACAGGAAGGGTCTTACCAGGCGCCCCTCAGCCATTGCACGCGAGGTCGCCATGGCAGACAAACCTTTTACCCCAGCTCCACGCAGCAGTCTTAGCAGCAGAGTCTCCGCCTGATCGTCCTGATGCTGAGCCACTAGCAGAACTTCATGCTCTCTAACGTGCCGCGCAAAGGCGGCATAGCGTGCATCCCGGGCCGCTCGCTCCAGGCTTGAATTCTGATCCACTTGTACATGCTCGACGCTTAGGGGAACCTGGAGCAGGTCACACATCTGCCGACAATGCTCCACCCACTCGTCAGCCTCTTTGAGAAGACCATGGTGCACATGAATGGCATGTAGCGACGGCACCTGCCTGCAGAAGGACAGCCGCGATAAAACATGCAGAAGAACCGAAGAATCCATGCCGCCTGAAAATGCGATATGCCATCGCTTGGCATGCAGATAGGGCGTCAAGACCTTCAGGACGTTGTCAGCCAGAGGGGGAAGCGGGACATCAGAAAGAGACATGGCTGCCCATCAATGAATACACATTATTCATGTAAACAGCTTAAGCATATGTCCGGCATGGGCCGGACATACGTGGAGACAGATCAGGAAATACCGTAGCTCATCAGACGCTCGTAACGACTCGTCAACAACTCTTCGCTGGAGAATTTCTTGAGCATGTCAAGCTGATCTACCAGAGCTTCACGAATGGAAGCAGACATTACAGCGGGATCACGATGGGCACCGCCCAGTGGCTCATCGATAACGGTATCTACAATACCCAGCCCCTTTAAACGCTCCGCAGTAATGCCCATGGCTTCAGCCGCATCAGGCGCCTTCTCGGCAGTTTTCCAGAGAATCGAGGCGCAGCCTTCAGGCGAAATCACAGAGTAAGTCGAATGTTGAAGCATGTTCAGCTGGTCGCACACGCCAATTGCCAGGGCGCCACCAGAACCACCCTCGCCGATCACGGTTGCGATGATAGGCGTTTTCAAACGCGACATGACACGCAGATTCCAGGCAATCGCCTCACTTTGTCCACGCTCTTCGGCATCGATCCCCGGATAAGCACCGGGAGTATCGATAAACGTCAGAATCGGCATCTTGAAACGCTCGGCCATTTCCATCAGACGGCAGGCTTTACGGTAACCTTCCGGGCGAGGCATACCAAAATTACGACGTACCTTTTCACGCACCTCACGCCCCTTCTGATGACCGATGACCATGACGGGTTGATCATCCAGCCGAGCGATACCGCCAACGATGGCTGGATCATCGGCGAAATGACGGTCGCCATGAAGCTCTTCGAAATCAACGAAAAGATGGCTGATATAGTCCAGCGTGTAGGGCCGCAAGGGGTGACGCGCCAGACGAGCCACCTGCCAGCTGCTCAGACTACCGAAAATACTTTTGGTCAGTGCCTGGCTCTTTTCCTGCAGCCGGGCAATCTCGTCACTGATGTTCAGCGAATTGTCATTACCAACCAAGCGAAGCTCTTCAATCTTGGCCTGGAGGTCAGCGATCGGCTGTTCGAAATCGAGATAGTTCGGGTTCATGAGTATCCGTCTTGCAATCTTGAGCCAGCGGCCGGGTCGCCTACCTTAAAAGATCAGGCGGATCAGGTCGAGGCCGGCAGATCAATTATCGAGATCTGCCGCCTCAACCCTTGAGGCCATTGGCATGGTTTGGTCGAATGAGCGGCACTCGCGCCGCTCGGATCAACGGTAGTTCAGGAAGACGTTTTCTCTTCCAAACTGGTCACGTAGTGCCTGTATCAGGCCATCACCAGGATCGATTCTCCACTGCTCGCCAAATTGCAGCAGGGCCCTGGCATCCTGGCTTCGATAATCCAGCGTAACCGGGCAAGCGCCCCGATGCTTGGTACAGAGGTCGGCCAACCACCGAAGACGGTCGCCTTTCAATGCATCGCTTGCAACCGAGATGCGCAGACTTTCAGCCAATGCGGTGCGAGCCTCTTCCAGGCCCAGCACGCGCTTGGCGCGCAGTCTCAAGCCGCCCGAGAAATCATCCTGGCTGACTTCGCCCTCAACAATGACCAAGGCGTCAGTCTGCAACAAGGACTGAGCAGCATGAAATGCTTCGGCAAACAGCGAAGCCTCAATCCGGCCCGAGCGATCATCCAGTGTAACAAACCCCATCTTATCGCCGCGCTTGTTTTTCATCACACGCAGATTGACGATAAGGCCGGCAACCGTCTGGGTTTCACGAGAGGGCTTAAGGTCCACAATGCGCTGGCGAGCCAGTCGCCGTACTTCACCCTCATACTCATCGATCGGATGCCCCGTCAGGTACAGGCCGAGGGTTTCTTTTTCTCCCCGCAGACGCTCCTTGAGCGTCAGCGCTCGTGCCTTGTAATGATTAACGTAGACATCGGCTTCCGGCTCGGCAAATACACCCCCGAATAAATCCATATGCCCGCTGTTATTGCTCCGTGCCGTTTGCTCGGCTGCCGCAATCGCCTCTTCCATTGCGGCCAACAGCACTGAGCGATTCTGATCGATAGCCGCCTGGTAGGCCTTGAGCTCGTCATGATAATGCGGCCCCAGGCGATCCAGCGCTCCCGAGCGAATAAGCGCTTCAAGGGTACGTTTGTTGATGCGCTTGAGATCGACACGGTCGCAGAAATCAAACAGATCCTTGAAAGGCCCCTCCTGGCGCGCTTCTACAATCGCCTCTACCGGACCCTCACCAACCCCCTTGATAGCACCAAGACCGTAAACGATGCGTCCACCTTCATTTACAGTGAACTTGAAGTCAGAGATGTTCACATCCGGCGCATCGATCCGCAGTTTCATATGGCGGCATTCCTCAATGAGGATTACCACCTTGTCGGTGTTGTGCATATCCGCTGACAACACCGCAGCCATGAACGGCGCAGGGAAATGCGCCTTCAGCCAGGCAGTTTGATAGGACACCAGACCATAGGCAGCCGAGTGGGACTTGTTGAAGCCATAACCCGCAAATTTTTCTACCAGATCAAAGATGTTACCGGCAAGCTCAGCATCGATGCCATTATTGGCACAACCTTCAATAAAGCCGCCCCGCTGCTTGGCCATTTCCTCCGGCTTTTTCTTACCCATGGCGCGACGCAGCATGTCGGCCTGACCCAGGGTATAGCCCCCCATGACCTGGGCAATCTGCATAACCTGCTCTTGATACAGGATGATGCCATAGGTAGGAGCCAGGACAGGCTTGAGCCCTTCATACTGATAATCGGGGTGGGGATAGGCCAGCTCGGCACGGCCGTGCTTTCGGTTGATGAAGTCATCTACCATGCCTGACTGCAGCGGCCCCGGACGGAACAAGGCCACCAATGCAATCAGGTCTTCCAGGCAGTCGGGCTTGAGCTTTTTGATCAGCTCTTTCATGCCGCGGGATTCCAGCTGGAACACGGCCGTCGTCTCCGCCTTCTGCAAGAGATCGTAGGTCTTCTTGTCATCCAGCGGGATAAAGTCGATGTTAACCGGATCGAGCCCTTTTGCAGCATGCTCTCGATTGATCGTTTCCATTGCCCATTTGATGATGGTCAATGTTCGCAAACCCAGGAAGTCGAACTTCACCAGGCCCGCCTGCTCTACATCGTCCTTATCGAACTGGGTAACCAGTCCGTTACCGCCCTCATCGCAAGAAACGGGAGAGAAGTCTGTCAGTTTGGTAGGTGCGATTACCACACCACCCGCATGCTTACCGGTTCCCCGAGTGATACCCTCCAGTTTGAGCGCCATGTCCCAGATTTCCTGGGCCTCTTCGTCGACCTTGAGGAAGTCACGAAGCATCTCCTCCTGCTCATAGGCTTTCTGAAGCGTCATGCCTACTTCGAAGGGGATCATCTTGGACAATCTGTCGGCCAGACCGTAAGACTTACCCTGCACACGGGCAACGTCACGAACCACCGCCTTTGCGGCCATGGTGCCAAAGGTGATGATCTGACTGACCGCGTTACGCCCATAGGCGCCTGCAACATAATCAATTACGCGGTCACGACCGTCCATGCAGAAATCGACATCGAAGTCAGGCATGGAAATACGTTCAGGGTTAAGGAAGCGCTCGAACAGCAGGTCATAGGCCAGCGGATCCAGATCCGTAATTTTCAGCACATACGCTACCAGCGAGCCAGCACCCGACCCACGACCCGGCCCCACCGGGACGCCATTGTTCTTCGCCCACTGAATGAAGTCCATTACGATGAGGAAGTAGCCAGGAAACCCCATCTGAATGATGATATTCAGCTCGAAGTTCAAGCGATCCACATAGACTTGCCGCTTGGCCTCGTAATCCGGCGTTTCCTTAGGCAGGAGTACCGCTAGGCGCTCTTCCAATCCGTCAAACGATACCTTTCGCAGGTAATCGTCAATGGTCATGCCTTCGGGAATGGGGAAATTAGGCAAGAAATATTTGCCAAGCTGCACTTCAATGTTGCAGCGCTTGGCGATTTCGACCGTATTTTCTAAGGCCTCTGGCAGATCACTAAAAAGCTCCCACATCTCCTCAGGAGACTTGAGGTACTGTTGATCGCTATAGGTACGAGGACGCAACGGATCATCGAGTACACGTCCCTCACCAATACAGACCCGCGTTTCATGGGCCTCGAAGTCTTCCTGCTTGATAAAACGAACATCATTGGTTGCTACAAGCGGTACGTTGCAACGATCCGCCAAGGCAACCGCGGCGTGAAGATGCTCTTCATCATTGACGCGCTGGGTACGCTGCACCTCCAGGTAAAAACGATCACCAAAGACGTCCAGCCATTCACCTAACAACCGCTCGGCGCGTAGATTGTCACCGGCCAGCAAGGCCAGCCCTACCTCACCCTCTTTAGAGCCGGAAAGCGCAATCAAGCCGTCAGCAGCCGCCTTGACCCACTCACGTTGGACAATGATTTGGCCTTCGTGCTGTCCTTCCTGATAACCGCGCGAAACCAGCTCAGTCAGATTTCTATAGCCTTGCTTGTTCATAACCAGCAAGGTCAGGCGGGTAAGCGGCCCCTCCTCGTCAGGATTGGCCAGCCACAGGTCGGCGCCACAGATGGGCTTGATACCGGCCCCCATAGCAGCCTTGTAAAACTTTACCAGCGAGCACAAATTATTCTGGTCTGTCACAGCTACAGCAGGCATGCCTGCCCCCGCTACCGACTTGACCAAGGGCTTTACCCTGACCAGACCATCAACCAGCGAATATTCAGTATGCAAACGCAAGTGAACAAAGGATACGGTCATGGAAACCCCGACAATCATGCAAAAACGAACCGGAATTGTACTAACCGGGAGGACAAGCTAGAAGCTTGATAGGAATGAGCAGATATGCATGCTCAGGCAAATGAATGCGCCAACACTGTTCAGCCTAGAAAATACAGGCGTCGCCGTCCGTCGGTTCGTTTTTTCTTAATCTTCGATTAGAGCGCCATAGCCCCTGAAACTTGCCTCACGCTGACTTCCAACGCAGCAAAAGCATCCCGCACGGGCGCGAATGAGCGTCGATGTATAGGCGTAGGGCCAAGCCGTTTAAGTGCATCAAGATGCTCAGCTGTGGGATACCCCTTGTGACCTGCCAAGCCATATCCTGGATAAAGCAGATCCATTTCTGCCATTTCCCGATCTCGAGAGACCTTAGCCAATATAGACGCTGCTGCGATAGCAGGCACCTGACTGTCACCCTTGATCACCGCAGCACTTGGAACCGACAATACCGGGCAGCGATTACCATCGATCAAGGCAAGCTTGGGTAAAACAGCCAGTCCTTCAACCGCCCGCTTCATTGCCAGCATGGTTGCATGAAGGATATTGATCGCATCAATTTCATCAACATCGGCGCGAGCGATACAGCATGCCAATGCCTTTTCATGAATTTCTTCAAACAACGCCTCGCGGCGCGCCTTGGTAAGCTTTTTAGAGTCATTGAGCCCATGGATAGGACGTGCTGGGTCCAGGATCACAGCAGCGGTAACGACAGGCCCACATAAGGGACCTCGTCCTACTTCATCGACACCTGCGACCAATTCCTGCACCAATGTGAAATCCAAACCCAATTGCATCAATCAACCCCAATAAGCGTCAGTACTGCATCTGCGGCTTGTCGTGACGCGTCCTGACGTAATGCGTGATGAATAGCTTCAAATCCTTCTGTTTGCATAGAGGGATCATCCAAAAGAGGCAATATCGCGTTTACCAATCTTTCTGCCGTGGCATCGTCCTGAATCAACTCGGGAACAAGAGGCTTGCCTGCCAGCAAGTTCGGTAAAGAGATATAAGGACTCCTTACCATCCGTTTCAAGATGCAGTACGTCAATGGAGCCACCTTATAGGCGACCACCATTGGACGTTTAAAAAGCATTGCTTCCAATGTGGCCGTTCCTGAAGCAATAAGCACAGCATTACAGCTGGCCAGCACTTCATGTGACTGCCCCTGAGTCAACATCACACGAACAGAGCGGCCTTCAAGTAGTGACTCTATCTGCTTACGCCGATGCTCATTGGCACAAGGCAATACAAATTGAATATCAGGCCTTAACGCACTCAACCGTTCTGCGGCATCGAAAAAAAGAGCACCCAGCCGTGAAACTTCACCACCACGACTTCCTGGGAGCAAAGCAACGACTGGCCCGTCTGGCGGCAAGCCCAAAACTTTGCGGGCAAGCATGCGATCAGGATCAAGCGGAATGGTATCGGCCAGCGGGTGCCCAACAAAACGCACGGGAACCTGCTTTTCCTCATAGAAGCGGGCTTCAAAAGGAAACAACGTCAACATGAGATCGCAGGCCTCACGAATCTTAAGAACACGCTTTTGCCGCCATGCCCAGACAGAGGGACTGACATAATGAACAGTCGGTATCCCTGCGGCACGAAGCTGCTGCTCCATTTCAAGTACGAAATCTGGCGCATCAATGCCAATAAAGACATCGGGGCGGGACTGTATGAGTGTCTGGATAAGCTCTTTTCGACGTCGCAAAAGCTCTCGAAGCCGGCCTAGCACCTCTACCAGCCCCATGACGGAGAGTCGCTCCATGGGAAAGGCCGAGCTCATGCCCTCTGCCTCCATGCGCGGACCGCCAACACCAATGAACTCGACAGCCGAATGCCGTGCTTTAAGCGCTCTCATAAGGCCTGAGCCCAAAATATCCCCAGAAGCCTCACCGGCAACGAGAGCG
The DNA here is from genome assembly GCF_002364655.1 of Pseudomonas sp. UBA3149. Taxonomy (NCBI): domain Bacteria; kingdom Pseudomonadati; phylum Pseudomonadota; class Gammaproteobacteria; order Pseudomonadales; family Pseudomonadaceae; genus Pseudomonas; species Pseudomonas sp. UBA3149. The sequence goes on along the minus strand of NZ_DEYV01000005.1, from coordinate 129,502 downwards.
ATTCGCAAGGGTCGATTCAAGGCAGACATACCCAGCTCTTTAATAGCGCCAATATAAACTGAAGGCCGCATCTGCGGCCTTGAAAGGATTAACGTGTTATGCCGCGTGTGGAGCTGACTATAGAGTCCCTGAAGACTGCAACTTCGGGAAACTCAAGAGCAACCTGCTCCAATTCCTTCAATGCTTCGTCAACCGTCAAACCTTGGCGGTAGACAACCTTGTAAGCACGACGGAGGGCATGAATCGCTTCACTGGAAAAACCACGGCGGCGCAAGCCTTCAAAATTCATGCTGCGCGCTTCGGCCGGGTTGCCAAAGACCGTTACGTAGGCAGGCACATCCTTACCGATGGCAGTGCCCATACCTGAAAAGCTGTGTGCACCGATACGGCAAAATTGATGTACCAGTGTGTAACCGGACAAAATTGCCCAGTCATCCACATGGACATGCCCTGCCAACGCCGTGTTATTGACCAGAATGCAGTTATTGCCTATCACACTGTCATGCCCGATGTGGACATATGCCATCAGCAGGTTATGGTCACCAATAGTGGTTTCGCTACGGTCCTGAACGGTCCCCCGATGGATCGTGACACCCTCGCGAATGACATTATGGTCACCAATAACAAGGCGCGTAGGTTCACCCTTGTACTTGAGGTCTGGGGTGTCCTCTCCAATCGTAGAAAACTGGTAGATGCGGTTGTGCTTACCGATGACCGTTGGTCCATGCAGTATAACGTGCGGGCCTATGACCGTGCCCTCACCCACTTCAACATCGGCGCCTACGATGGACCAAGGCCCAACCTTGACGTCGTCAGCCAGTTTGGCGCCTGGCTCAATGATCGCCCTAGGGTCGATCAAACTCATAGTTTGCGTTCCGCACAGATAATTTCAGCAGAGCATACCGCTTTCTCGTCAACTGTTGCTTGGCATTCGAACTTCCAAATGCCGCGCTTGCAACTAATGAAACGAGCTTCCAGCTGCAACTGATCGCCCGGCAAAACAGGCTGACGAAAGCGCATGTTATCCGAGCCGACAAAGTAATACAGGGTTCCCTCTGCCGGAGAAGAATTCATCATCTTGAAGCCAAGAATCCCTGCCGCTTGCGCCATTGCTTCGATAATCAAAACACCCGGCATAATGGGATGCTGAGGGAAATGACCATTAAAAAAGGGTTCGTTGATGCTGACATTTTTGTAGGCACGAATACGCTTGCCTTCAATGTCCAGCTCCACTACCCGGTCCACCAACAGGAACGGGTAGCGGTGAGGCAAGTATTCGCGAATCTCGTTAATGTCCATCATATCTGGAGGGGCCTGTTCAAAAAAAAGGAAACGCCCGATGCGTTACTCTGCATCAGAAGCAGCGTCATCCTGTAAGGTCACGGCAGCTACTGTTTTTTCGAGAAGCTGCAGACGCCGAGCCATATCATCCAGGTGACGGATACGAGCCGCACTTTTTCTCCATTCGGCAGCAGGCTGCATTGCCGTGCCGGAAGAATAAGCGCCTGGCTCGGTAATCGAGCGGGTAACCATGGTCATGCCAGTAACGAAAACGTTATCGCAGACCTCAATATGTCCAACCATGCCGACACCGCCGGCAATCGTGCAATGGCGTCCGATCTTGGTACTGCCCGAGATCCCTACGCAAGCCGCCATCGCTGTGTGCTCACCAATTTGTACGTTGTGAGCAATCATTATCTGGTTGTCGAGCTTAACGCCATTACTGATGATCGTGTCGGCCAGCGCGCCTCGATCGATAGTAGTATTGGCGCCAATCTCGACATCATCGCCAATACTGACACCACCCAGCTGAGCAATTTTTTTCCATTGCCCCTGATGGTTCGCAAAACCAAATCCCTCGCCGCCGATAACGGCGCCAGACTGGATAACCACTCGCTTCCCAACTCGAACGTCGTGATACAGCGTAACTCGCGGTGCAAGCCATCCGTTTTCGCCGATCTGACTACGAGCACCGACGAAGCAATGCGCTCCAATGACAACACCTGCACCTATCGATACACCTGACTCGATAACTGCATACGCACCGACACTTGCCGTAGGGTCTACAAAAGCATCCTCAGCGACCAGGGCGGAAGGATGAATACCAACTTTCGGCAGAGGCTTTCGATCAAACAGATGGGAAAGCTGCGCATAGGCAAGGTAAGGATTGGCGATTACCAGGCAATTGCCTGAAAATCCTTCCACCTCAGTCGGATGCAGGATCACAGCACCCGCTTTGGTGTCAGCCAAATATTTCTTGTACTGGGCATTGGCAAGGAAACTCAACTGCTCGGGCTGGGCATCCTGCAATGTCGCAAGACCAGAAATGAGAAGCTCCGGGTTTCCCCGGAGCTCAGCTCCAAGGCGCTCTGCCAGCTGCCTTAGAGTGTAAGCGGTAGAGGTCATCATTAGCGGTTCTGGTTCATCCGCTCGATAACATCACGTGTAATATCATATTGAGGCTTGGCATCAACCACAGCGCCACGCTCGATGACGATGTCGTAGTTGCCCTTCTTCAATACTTCTTCCACCGCTTTATCCAGCTTCGGCTTGAGCTGCTTCAGCATATCGCGATCAGCTGCGGCCTTGGCTTCGTTCAGCTCTTTTGACTGAAACTGGAAGTCACGCGCTTTCTGCTTGAAGTCCGACTCAAGACGGTCACGTTCAGAATCCTTCATTTTATCGCCCCCGGCAGCAAGGCGACTTTGAATATTCTTTGCATCACCTTCCAGTGCCTTCAGCTTGTTAAGCTGTGGGCCGAACTTTTTCTCAGCGTCTACAGCGTATTTTTTTGCTGCATCCGACTCCAGGAGTGCCATCTGATAATTGAGCACCGCAATCTTCATCTCGGCAAAAGCCGGGGTGGCAACAACAGCGGCGGCGATCAAGGCGAAACGGAAGAACTTACGCACAATGCACTCCTGCGTTTAAACGCGATATAGAGTTGGATCAATTAGAACGTCTGGCCCAGCGAGAACTGGAATACTTGCGTGTCAGCATTATCAGGCTTTTTAACTGGCATACCTAAGCTGAAGCTTAACGGACCCAACGCAGTTACCCAAGTCACGCCAACGCCCACGGAGCTTGCCATATTGGAAAAGCTGACCTTGTTACAGCTGGCGCTATCCTTGTCGACCAAGCGGCACTTGGTGTCGAAGACACTACCCACATCCCAGAACAGCACTGTTCGCAGCTGACGCTGATCTTTCACGAAAGGCAAGGGGAACAGATATTCGGCCCCGCCTGTGATCAACACATTACCGCCAAATGGTTCAGGATCTTGATCGGTATCTGTTTCTTGACCTTGAGCCTTATATCTTCCAGAAGCAGGAGTACTCCTCGGACCAAGGCTGCTATCTTCAAAACCACGAACTGAATTAAAACCACCAGCATAGTAATTTTCATAAAATGGCAAGCCGCTGGTTGAACCATAACCATCGCCATATCCCAGCTCGGTATGGAAGCGAAGTGCAGTATTCTGCGTTAACCCAGCAAAAATCTGACCACGATAGTCAACTTTGTAATAGCTCAGATCGCTTCCCGGAATTGTTGTTTCCAGAGAAAGACTTTGCGAGTGCCCTCGAGTAGCCAGCACGCCTTTATTTAGGGTTGACTCTGACCAGCCGATCGAAGCTTTAAAGTTAGTGAAACTATCCCCTTCCTGTTCAATGAATTTATAAACTTCGTCGACAGTATAGTTATTGGGGTCAAGCTCATCACGCTGAACGCCAAGCCCAAAGTTCAGTCGAGACGTTTCACTGATCGGATAGCCAAAATTTACCCCAAAGCCGAGGCTATTGATGGAGTAACTGGAAATATCAACATCCAGATCATCATAGTTGGTTGAGCGATAGAAGGCGTTATAGCCAAGGCTCACACCGTCATCGGTCCAGTATGGATCAGTAAAGCTGAAATTGTAGCGAGTCTGATACTGACTTCTCGTCAAGCCTACGCTTACTCTATTACCAGTACCCAAGAAGTTGCTCTGGCTGATAGATCCACCCAGGATCAAACCCGCACTTTGAGCAAAGCCAACACTTGCGGTAATAGAACCAGACGGTTGTTCTTCCACAGAGTAATTCACGTCGACCTGATCGTCAGTGCCAGGAACCTGCGGCGTCTCGACATTGACTTCCTTGAAATAGCCCAGACGTTCCAAACGGGTTTTGGACTGATCAATCAGGTAAGTGGACGCCCAGCCACCTTCCATCTGGCGCATTTCGCGGCGGAGGACTTCATCTTCCGTCTTGGTATTGCCACGGAAATTGATACGATTTACATAGGCACGCTTGCCGGGATCGACTACAAAGGTCAACGAAACCGTATGGTCATCATCATGTGGTTCCGGTACACCGTTCACATTAGCGAACGTATAGCCTTCATTCCCGAGGCGGCGGGTGATCAGATCTGAGGTGCCAGTCATCACCTTTCGAGAGAACACCTGTCCGGGCTGTACCAACATCAGCCTGCGAATTTCTTCTTCCGGCACTTTCAGGTCACCTGAAAGTTTTACATCCCGAACGGTGTATTTTTCACCTTCGTTGACGTTGACCGTAATATAGACGTGTTTCTTATCAGGCGTAATCGATACCTGAGTCGAGGTGATATCCATATTGATATAACCACGATCAAGGTAATAGGAGCGCAAGCGCTCAAGATCGCCAGAAAGTTTTTCACGGGAATATTTATCGTCGTTTTTGAAGAAAGAAAGCAGATGGCTTTTCTTCAATTCGAACAGATCTATTAGATCCTGCTCTGGAAACACATGATTTCCGACAATATTGACCTGAGAGATCGTTGCCACTTCACCTTCGTTGATTTTGATTTTCAACTGAACGCGGTTACGTGGCTGCGGAATAACCTCGGTTTCGATATTGGCAGAATAGCGACCTTGAGCAACATACTGACGAAGCAGCTCATTGCGCACACCTTCCAGCGTTGCCTGCTGGAAAATTTCACCTTCAGCCAAACCCGATTGTTGAAGACCTTTTTTAAGGTCGTCTTCTGAGATCGCCTTGTTGCCCTCAATAGTGATGCTTGAAATCGAGGGGCGCTCAACTACGCTCACAACCAGGACGTTACCGTCACGCCCTAATTGAATATCTTGGAAAAAACCCGTACGGAACAGGGAGCGAGTCGCATCGGAAAGGCGACGATCATCTACAGCATCGCCTACGTTAAGAGGTAATGCACCGAAAACGCTTCCGGCAGAAACCCTCTGCAAACCGTTTACACGAATATCGGAGATGGTGAAGGACTCGGCGTGAACCTCGCCGATCATCAGCGCGGCTATTACCGCAGGTAGCAGCAAGCGTTTCATGAGTCCCTTTTTTATTCCAACTGACAAATAAATAGCCTACCGCTTATACGGCAGACTAAGCGTTCAGCGGCGAGTTACAGACGCCCAAGGTCATTGACCAGAGCCAGTAACATGACACCAACAATTAGGCTTATACCAATCTGCATACCCCACGCCTGAATGCGCTCGGATACAGGTTTCCCTCTTGCCCACTCGACGAAGTAGAACAACAAATGTCCACCGTCCAGTACCGGCACAGGAAGCAGGTTTAAAACCCCAAGGCTTATGCTCAGGTAGGCCAGGAAGTTTAAGAAGTCACTGACACCTGACTGGGCAGAAGCGCCCGCCACTTTAGCAATGGTTATCGGCCCACTCAAGTTTTTTACCGAGAGTTCCCCAAGCAACATTTTCTTAAGCGAGTCGAGCGTCAGCAAACTCATGGTCCAAGTACGCAAAAGTCCCTGACCTACGGCCTCCAGCGGGCCATAGCTGACCTCCCGAAGCATTTCAGAGGGCCATTCCACGCCCTTGACACCAGCGCCCAAGTAGCCAGAGGCACTTTTTGCATCACCTTTACTAGAAAGCATAACTGGGACAGAGCGCTCAATTCCGGAACGATTAAGCACTAGGTTTACTGTTTGATTCGGGTGGGCACGAACATAATCGACCACCTCTTGCCAGTCGTTAACCGATGAACCCTCAACCGAAACAATACTATCACCAGACTGAATACCTGCTCTGGAGGCAGGCCCCTCAGGATCTAGTTCAGCCACAACAGGTGGCAGTGCCGGACGCCATGGATGTATGCCGAGAGATCCAATAGGGTCCGGGCTATCAGAGTCCTTGAGCCAACCATCAAGCCGAATGGAATGTACTTCTTGCTGACTGTTACCAGACTCGCGAGTTTCCACGACCAACGTACCCGTTTCACCGAGACGGCGAACCAGCTTGAGGTTGACCTCACCCCATCCGGAAACGGCCTTCCCATCAACCGAGACGATTTCATCGTTTGCCTGCAAGCCTGCTTGCGCAGCAAGACTACCTTCATCGACTTTTCCGACGACAGGCTTGACCTGCTGAGTTCCAAGCATGGCCAGAGCCCAAAAGAACACGATAGCCAATAAGAAATTGGCCACCGGACCCGCCGCTACGATAGCGATACGCTGATATACAGACTTACGATTGAACGTCTGGTCGATCTGGTCAGCAGAAACCTCCCCTTCTCGCTCGTCCAGCATTTTTACATAACCGCCAAGCGGTATTGCTGCTACTACGAACTCAGTTCCCTGCCTGTCATGCCAACGAAATAGCGCCTTACCAAATCCAACAGAGAAACGCAGGACCTTGACACCACATCGACGAGCAACCCAAAAGTGCCCAAACTCATGGAAAGTAACCAACACCCCTAATGCAATCAGGGTTCCAAGAATCATATACAGTGCACTCATGGCGTTCCTCCGCGCTTAGCGCCTGTGGCGCTCAAGCCAGACATTGGCTGAGTCCCTGGCATGGCGATCCGCTTGCATGACACATTCAAGATCGGTTACGGCAGAGATTGTTTCCTGCTGGAGCACAGCCTCGATGATCTGCGGTATCTCATCAAAGCGTGCTCTACCGTTTAGAAAGGCATCTACTGCCACTTCGTTCGCAGCGTTCAATATGGCAGGCGCGGTGCCACCTGCGCTAATAGCTTCTCTCGCCAATCTGAGGCAAGGAAAGCGCTGCTCATCAGGCTTTTGAAAATCAAGGCGTGCTACTGCAAACAGATCAAGAGGGCTAACCCCGGACTCTATTCGCTCAGGCCATGCCAATGCATGAGCAATTGGCGTACGCATGTCGGGATTGCCCAACTGCGCAAGAACCGAACCATCAATGTAGTCCACTAACGAATGGATAACACTTTGAGGATGAACAACAACTTCAACCTGATCAGGCCTTGCATTGAACAACCAACAGGCCTCAATGAACTCCAACCCCTTGTTCATCATGGTGGCAGAGTCTACTGAAATTTTACGTCCCATCGACCAGTTAGGATGCGCGCACGCCTGGTCAGGCGTAACGTCACGCAATACGTCCAATGAGGTTTCACGGAAAGGCCCGCCTGAAGCCGTCAGCAAAATTCGCCGCACCCCTTTTGCCACCAGTCCCTCTTCATAGCCTACTGGCAGGCATTGAAAAATGGCATTGTGCTCACTATCAATTGGTAACAGCTTTGCGTTGTACGTTTTGACAGCCTGCATAAACAGGGAGCCGCTCATGACAAGCGCCTCTTTATTGGCAAGGAGAACCTTTTTTCCTGCCTTGACGGCTGCAAGGGTAGGCTTAAGACCTGCCGCGCCAACGATAGCAGCCATAACAGCATCAACATCAGGATGAGCTGATACTTCACTTAGCCCTGCCTCACCGACCAGCACTTGCGTCGAGAGTCCAGCCGCCTTGATTCTATGTTCCAGCGCTTCGGCCTGCGCGCTGCCCGGCACTACAGCAAACCTCGGCTCATGAGTGATACAAAGCGCTCCGAGCTCATCGAGCCTGGTATAGCCAGTTAACGCAAATGCTCTGTAACGATCAGGATGACGTGCAATGACATCTAAAGTACTAAGACCTATCGATCCGGTAGCACCCAGTACAGTGATGTTTTGAGGACTAGTCACATAACACCCCAGCCCGACCACCAGAGAAGTGCTGCGTAAAGAGGTACTGCAGCGGTCAGACTATCAATACGATCCATGATGCCGCCATGCCCAGGTAGAAGCTGGCTACTGTCCTTAAGCCCTACCTGTCGCTTGAACATGCTCTCCGTAAGATCACCTACAACCGAAATAACGACCACTAGCGAAGCACCGATCAGAGCCTTAATCAAAGTATTGGCATCCCATCCGCGATAGAGACCTACACCCAATGTCAGCACAAGACTGGCTATTAGGCCGCCAATCATGCCCTCCCAGCTTTTACCTGGACTTACCTTGGGAGCAAGCTTGCGCTTGCCAAATGCTTTGCCGGAAAAATAAGCACCAATGTCAGCCACCCATACCAGCAGCATGACACCAAGAATAAGCCAATTATTGAGAGGCCACTGCTTCAGCAGGATCAACCCCTGCCAGGCAGGAACCAAGATAGCCACACCAATCAAAAGGCGTCGCCAAGTTGACTTCCAGTAATGAGCGCTTTCTGGATAGGTCATTACGAGCACGGCAGCAAAAATCCACCAAGCCACTGCCATCGGCAGGATAGCCAACGCCAGCTGAGGCATCTGCCAGCAGAGCAGAAGAAGGAAAGCAATTACAGCTGCATAACCTACACGAGCCGCCTGAGAGACGAGCCCGGAAAGCCGAGCCCACTCCCAAGCACCCAGGGAAACCACCGCTCCGATAAAGGCAGCGAATATCCCACCTTCTAGCAAAAAGAAGCCCCCAATCGCTATGGGCAGCAACACCAGAGCGGTAAGGACCCTTTGCTTTAGCATGATGCTCTCACTTCTGCTTCAATCTGTTCACTGGTCTTTCCAAAGCGTCTTTGCCGCGTCGCATAATCCGCCAACGCCTTACGCATAGCCTCATGTTTGAAGTCAGGCCAGAACAAGTCGGAAAAATATAGCTCCGCATAAGCCAATTGCCAGAGCAGGAAATTGCTGATGCGATGCTCTCCACCCGTACGGATACATAGATCAGGTAAAGGCATGCCTGCGGTGGTCAAGCAGTTCTGAAGTAACTCAGGCGTTATCCGCTCAGGCTCAAGCGTACCCTCCTTGACTGCCTGCGCCAGCCGCTGGGCCGCCTGGGCGATGTCCCACTGACCACCATAATTGGCAGCCACCTGGAGTACCAGTCTTGTATGACCAGCAGTCAAGGCTTCTGCCTGCTCCATCTCACGCTGCAGTTCAGGATGAAACCTGGAACGATCTCCAATGATGCGAAGACGTATGCCGTTCTGATCGAGCTTTTTGGCTTCCCTTCGAAGCGCTGATAGAAACAGCTCCATCAATGCACTGACTTCATCAGTCGGGCGCCGCCAGTTTTCACTGGAAAACGCAAACAACGTGAGCACTTCGACACCGGCGTCCGCGCAGACTTCTATAGCCGCACGAACAGCGTCGACACCAGCTCTATGTCCTGCCACTCCAGGCAGTAACCGCCGGCGAGCCCAGCGGTTATTACCATCCATGATAATGGCGACATGACGCGGTACTACAGAACTAGGGTCGCTATTGCCCATCTTGCATCCCTGCCGTCAAACGGCCATCAAATCAGTTTCCTTAGCCTCCAAGGCCTTATCGACCTCAGCGACATATTTATCAGTCAATTTCTGGATCTCATCCTGCGCACGACGCTCTTCGTCTTCGCTGATTTCCTTTTCCTTGAGCAGATCCTTCAGCTGAGCCAGCGCATCACGGCGAATATTCCGCACGGAAACACGAGCCTGTTCAGCCTCCTGGCGCGCCTGCTTAGTGAAACCCTTTCGAGTTTCCTCAGTGAGAGCCGGCATCGGGACGCGAATGGTAGTCCCGGCTGTCGCTGGGTTCAGTCCCAGATCCGAAGTCATGATGGCTTTTTCAACAGCCTGAATCATGCTTTTATCAAAAACAGTCAGCGCCAACGTGCGGGAATCTTCCACTGTCACGTTGGCCACCTGGCGCAGCGGCGTGTCGCTACCGTAATAGGACACCATAACGCTATCAAGAATGCTTGGATGAGCGCGTCCAGTACGGATCTTGGCGAAAGCGTGACCAAGCGCTTCAATGGTCTTGGTCATTCGGCTTTGAGCGTCTTGCTTTATTTCATTGATCATACTGTGCCCTCTTCGATCAAAGTACCTTCTCCGCCGCCTACAACAATATTCAGCAAGGCGCCGGATTTATTCATATTGAACACCCGAAGCGGCATCTTATGATCACGACACAGACAGATTGCTGTCAGGTCCATCACGCCCAGCTTACGGTCGAGCACTTCGTCATACGTCAAGCGATCGAACCTTTCCGCATTCGGGTCCTTGAAAGGATCTGCAGTGTACACGCCATCGACCTTGGTTGCTTTAAGCACCAGATCAGCCTCAACTTCGATAGCACGCAAGCAGGCAGCCGAATCAGTGGTAAAGAATGGGTTACCCGTACCGGCCGAGAAAATAACCACCTCGCCGTTCTGCAACTGACGCATAGCCTTACGACGATCATACTGATCGGTCACACCCACCATAGAGATGGCTGACATAACAGTTGCCGGGATATTGGAGCGCTCCAGGGAATCACGCATGGCCAGCGCATTCATAACGGTAGCCAGCATACCCATATGGTCACCCGTAACACGGTCCATACCTGCGGCTGACAACGCAGCCCCACGGAACAGGTTACCACCACCAATCACCAGCCCGACCTGAACACCGATACCAACAAGCTGACCGATCTCCAAGGACATACGATCAAGCACTTTTGGGTCAATGCCGAAATCTTCGGATCCCATTAGGGCTTCGCCGCTGAGTTTAAGCAGAATACGTTTGTAACGGGGTTGGCGACCACTCATCTGCTGAGCCATTCAGTCTCTCCTGCGACGATTTGAAATAATAAAAAACAAATCATTTTCCCATTACCGAACCGGAACGTCAGCGGTGACGCATCGATAGTGGGATCGTTACCAAATAAAAAAGAAAACCCATACCTTCGCTACTTGAAAAAAGAGGCCGCACGCGGTGGCGGGCAGCCTCTTTTTCAGCATCGATAGCGTCTTACTGCTTGCTGGCTGCGACCTGAGCGGCCACCTCAGCTGCGAAGTCCACTTCGGCTTTCTCGATACCTTCACCTACTTCGTAACGGACGAAGGAAACGATTTCAGCGCCAGCCTTCTTGGCCAGATCACCAACTTTAACTTCCGGATCCTTTACAAAAGGCTGCTCAACCAGGCTTGCCTCAGCCAAGAACTTGTTGATACGGCCTTTGACCATGTTTTCAACAATATTTTCCGGCTTACCAGCAATCTTGTCTGCGTTCAGTGCCAGGAAGATTTCTTTTTCCTTGGCAATCGCTTCTTCAGAAACCTGGGAAGGATTCAGGAACTGAGGGTTGCTTGCAGCAATGTGCATCGCGATATCACGAGCCAGCTCAGGCGTACCACCGTTCAGAGCAACAACAACACCGATGCGGTGGCCGTGCAGGTAGGCACCTATCACATCACCTTCTACACGAGTCAGGCGACGAATAGTGACGTTTTCGCCTGTCTTGGAAACCAGCGCCAGACGCGCCTCTTCCTGGGACTCTACCAGCGGAGCAGCATCAGTCAGCTTCTGATCGAACGCCTTATTCAAGCTATCTGCAACGAAAGCCTTGAAGTCATCCTGCAGAGCCAGGAAGTCAGTCTGGGAGTTGACTTCGATGATCAGAGCAGCCTTGTTGTCGTCGGAAACCTTGACAGCAATCGCACCTTCAGCAGCGATGTTACCAGCCTTCTTGGCCGCCTTGATGGCGCCAGCTGCACGCATATCATCGATGGCTTTCTCGATGTCGCCGCCGGCAGCAGTCAACGCCTTCTTGCAATCCATCATGCCAAGGCCGGTACGCTCACGCAGTTCTTTGACCAGGGCCGCAGTAATCTCTGCCATGCTCGAATCCTCTTGAATCAGTGTCTAAACCAATGCCCTAGGGCAGTAATTCTCTGAGTGGCAAAAAGGGGGCCTAGCCCCCTTCCTGCTCACTGAATGTCCAAGTCTTTACGACAGGGTCAATCAGCCTTCAGCAGCTTCACTCGCTGCTTCTTGAACGAACTCTTCAGGTGTTGCACCTGCGTTCTGCTTACCACGCAGTACGGCATCAGCCGTGGCGCTCAGGTACAGCTGGACAGCGCGGAAGGCGTCATCGTTACCCGGGATGATGTAATCAACGCCTTCAGGGCTGCTGTTGGTATCAACAACACCGATAACCGGGATACCAAGCTTGTTCGCTTCGGTGATCGCGATGCGCTCATGATCAACGTCGATAACGAACAGAGCGTCCGGCAGACCGCCCATCTCCTTGATACCACCCAAGCTGCGCTCGAGCTTCTCGAGATCGCGAGTGCGCATCAGCGCTTCTTTCTTGGTCAGCTTGCCGAAGGTGCCGTCTTCAGCCTGAACTTCAAGCTCACGCAGACGCTTGATGGACTGACGAATAGTCTTATAGTTCGTCAGCATACCGCCCAACCAGCGGTGATCCACGAAAGGCATGCCACAACGAGCAGCTTCTTCGCGAACGATCTTGCCAGCGGAACGCTTGGTACCAACGAACAGGATTTTGTTCTTGCCAGAAGCCAGGCGCTCAACAAAGCTCAGCGCTTCGTTGAACATCGGCAAAGTCTTTTCGAGGTTGATGATGTGAATCTTGTTACGCGCGCCGAAAATGTACTTACCCATTTTCGGGTTCCAGTAACGGGTCTGGTGGCCGAAGTGCACACCGGCCTTCAGCATGTCGCGCATGTTGACTTGGGACATTGATATTTCCTCAATAAGTCGGGTTGGGCCTCCACGCATCCCAATGGCCAACTCCTTGCAGAGCACCCAGGCCATCGTGCCGATACGTGTGTGGGGTTTAGGGCGTTTTAGGGCTATTGCCCGAAAAGCGCCGCGCTTTATACCACAGAAGTCAGCTGAATTAAACCATGGCAGACTACTGCGATTGGGATGGTGACGAAGGACAGGTTTGTTAGAATCCTGTCCAACCCTCTTATTTTAGTTCATATGCAGGCTGCCTGCGCAGCGCTTAGAGATTCTAATGACCGTTATTATCAAGACCCCTGAAGACATCGAGAAAATGCGTATCGCCGGCCAACTGGCGGCTGATGTACTGGAAATGCTGGATGAGCATGTTAAGCCGGGCGTTACGACCGAGGAGCTGAATAAGCTTTGCCACGACTATATCGTCAATGTGCAACAGGCTATTCCGGCGCCACTCAATTACAAGGGCTACCCCAAGTCTATTTGTACTTCGCTTAATCATGTCGTCTGTCATGGCATCCCCAATGACAAGCCACTCAAGAAAGGCGACATCCTTAACGTGGATATCACGGTTATCAAAGACGGCTACCACGGCGATACCAGCAAGATGTATTGCGTCGGCGAAGTGGCCGAGTGGGCAAAGCGACTCTGTGAGGTAACTCAGGAGTGCCTATATAAAGGTATTTCGGTTGTTCGCCCCGGCGCCCGGCTGGGTGATATTGGCGAAATCATTCAGAAGCACGCTGAAAAACAGGGTTTTTCCGTGGTGCGCGAGTATTGTGGTCATGGTATCGGCAAGGGCTTTCATGAGGAGCCGCAGGTTGTTCATTATGGGCGTGCTGGAACAGGCCTTGAACTCAAGGAAGGCATGATCTTCACCATTGAGCCGATGATCAACCAGGGCCGCGCTGAAACCAAGCTGCTTGGTGACGGTTGGACGGCCATCACCAAGGACCGCAAGCTGTCTGCTCAGTGGGAACACACCGTACTGGTTACCGCCGATGGCTATGAAATTCTGACACTGCGCAAAGACGAAACCATTTCCCGCACCCCCGCATGAGGTAATACGGGTATGCCCCAGGTAGATCCCGAACTGTTCGACCGCGGACAGTTCCAGGCTGAACTCGCATTAAAGACCAGCCCCATCGCCGCGTTCAAAAAGGCGGTCCGCAAGGCAAATGAGGTATTGGACGAGCGATTTTCAGCCGGGCGCAGTACGCGTCGCCTGGTTGAGGATCGAGCCTGGTTCGTTGACCAGATACTGTGCGAAGCCTGGCAACGACTGAACTGGGGTAATGCACAGATTGCCTTGCTCGCCGTAGGGGGGTATGGCCGCGGCGAGCTGCATCCGCAATCGGACATCGATTTGCTCATTTTATTGGGCTCAGAAGATCAGGAAGCGCATCGGGAAGCCATTGAAGGCTTCCTGACGTTGCTGTGGGATATTGGCCTTGCTGTCGGACAGAGTGTGCGCTCGGTTCAGGAGTGCGCGGATGAGGCCAGGGCCGACCTGACCGTCATCACCAATCTGATGGAGTGCCGTACCATTGCCGGCCCGGAAGCCCTTCGTCTGAGGATGCTGGATGTAACCAGCCCCAAGCGAATGTGGCCCAGCCGTGATTTCTTTCTGGCAAAGCGGGATGAGCAGAAAGCCCGGCATGCCAAGTACAACGACACGGAATACAACCTTGAGCCCAACGTCAAAGGCTCACCGGGTGGATTACGTGATATCCAGGCACTCTTGTGGGTTGCACGCCGCCATTTCGGGACGCTGAACCTGCATGCGCTGGTTGGCCAGGGTTTTCTGACTGAAAGCGAATGTTCGCTGCTGGCTTCCAGTCAGGAGTTCCTGTGGAAGGTGCGTTATGCCCTGCATATGCTGGCAGGCCGACCTGAGGATCGCCTCCTGTTTGATCATCAGCGCCGCATCGCCGGCCTCCTGGGTTATGAAGACAGCGATGCGAAGCTGGCCGTTGAGCGCTTCATGCAGAAGTATTATCGCGTGGTCATGGACATTGCCCAGCTCAACGATGTTGTCATGCAGCACTTTGAGGAAGCAATCCTGCGGGATGACGAAAGCGAGCCAACGCAGCCTCTTAACAGCCGCTTCCAGTTACGGGACGGCTATATTGAGGTTACGCATCCGGAGGTATTCAAGCGCACCCCCTTTGCACTGCTGGAAATTTTCGTGCTGATGGCTCAGCACCCGGAAATCAAGGGTGTTTCTGCGGGTACGATCCGGTTGCTTCGCGACCACCGTCATCTAATCAATGACGAATTCCGACATGACATCCGCAACACCAGCTTATTTATCGAGCTGTTCAAGAGCCGCGAAGGCATTCATCGCAACCTTCGCCGTATGAACCGCTACGGTATTCTTGGCCTGTACTTGCCGGAGTTCGGCCAAATCATCGGTCAGATGCAGCATGACCTGTTCCATATCTATACGGTCGATGCGCATACACTTAATCTGATCAAGCATCTGCGCAAACTGAACCGACCGGAGATGACGGAAAAGTATCCTCTGGCCACGCGGGTGATGAACAAGCTGCCTAAACCGGAGTTGATCTATATTGCCGGTCTTTACCATGACATTGGCAAGGGCCGAGGCGGTGATCATTCGGAGCTGGGCGCCGTAGATGCCGAAGCGTTCTGCCGCCGCCATCAGCTACCCGAATGGGACAGCAACCTAATCTGTTGGCTGGTACGCAATCACTTGGCGATGTCGACCACAGCGCAGCGCAAGGATTTGTCTGACCCCCTGGTGATTCATGACTTTGCACAGACGGTAGGCGACCAGGTCCATCTGGATTATCTCTATGCGCTCACTGTGGCAGATATCAACGCGACCAACCCCAACCTCTGGAACTCCTGGCGCGCCAGTCTGCTGCGACAGCTGTATACCGAGACCAAGCGTGCCTTGCGCCGCGGACTTGAGAATCCGGTAGAACGTGAAGAGCAAATTCGCCAGACACAGAGTTCAGCCATCGATATTCTGGTGCGTAATGGCATCGATCAGGATGATGCCGAACACCTATGGGGGCAGCTCGGTGACGACTATTTTCTGCGTCACACTGCCAGCGATGTAGCGTGGCACACCGAAGCTATTTTGAGTCATCCCAATGACGGTAATCCGCTGATCCTGATCAAGGAGACTACCCAACGCGAGTTTGAAGGCGGCACCCAGATCTTCATTTATGCGCAGGACCAGCACGACTTCTTTGCCGTGACTGTGGCGGCAATGGACCAGCTGAACCTGAGCATCCAGGACGCGCGCATTATTACGTCCACCAGCCAGTTTACCCTGGATACCTATGTTGTACTCGACGCGGACGGAGGCTCTATCGGCAATAACCCGGCCCGTATCCAGCAGATCAGAAGCGGCTTGATCCAGGCCCTAAAAACACCTGAAGAGTACCCCAACATCATCAACCGACGTGTTCCTCGTCAGCTCAAACATTTTGCGTTCGCGCCACACGTGAATATCTATACGGATGCTCAGCGCGCCGTGAGCCTGATTGAGCTGACCGCCCCTGATCGCCCGGGCCTATTGGCTCGCGTGGGCGGTATATTCCTGGATTTCGACCTGTCGGTTCAGAATGCCAAAATCGCCACGTTGGGCGAGCGTGTTGAAGACGTCTTTTATGTTACGGATGCTCAAGGGCAGCCCCTGTCGGATCCGAAGCTGTGCGAGCAACTTCAACAAGCGCTGATCAAAAACCTAAGCGGGGCCAATGGCTCAGAAACGCCGTTGCTACGCATCAGTATCTAATGGACAACTCAGCCTAAGGCCAGGCTGCACTCGCGAGACCTGTATATGAACGATGCCTTGAACCTGCTCCAGCCCTACCCTTTCGAAAAACTGCGCACGCTGCTGGCAGGTGTCCAGCCACCGGCAGATAAAAAGGCCATCGCGTTATCAATCGGCGAACCTAAACACCCCTCCCCAGCGTTTGTCGCAAAAGCGCTGACCGAGCACCTTGATCAACTGGCGGTCTATCCAACAACAGCCGGACTGCCTGCTTTGCGCGAAGCGATTGTGACGTGGTGCGAGCAGCGTTTTCGTGTACCGACTGGCTGGATGGATGCGGCTCAGCATGCCTTACCGGTAACCGGCACGCGCGAAGCGCTTTTCTCTTTTACACAGGCGGTGGTGAATCGCCAGGAAGACGCGCTGGTAGTAAGCCCCAACCCTTTCTATCAGATCTATGAAGGCGCCACGCTGCTTGCTGGTGCGCAGCCGCACTACCTGCCCTGCCTGCCCGAGAAAGGTTTTAATCCTGACTTCGATGCCGTTCCAGCCGAAATATGGGATCGCTGCCAGTTGCTGTTCCTGTGCTCTCCTGGCAATCCAACCGGAGCATTGTTGCCTGTCGAGACCTTGAAGCGTTTGATCGAGCTGGCCGACCAGCATGACTTCGTGATTGCAGCAGATGAGTGCTATAGCGAGCTGTATTTCGATGAAGACAACCCACCTGCAGGTCTTTTGACGGCTTGTGCGGAGCTGGGTCGCAAGGACTTCAGCCGTTGCGTGGTCTTTCACAGCCTGTCCAAGCGCTCGAATCTACCTGGTTTGCGCTCAGGCTTCGTTGCAGGGGACGCCGAGATTCTCAAACGCTTCCTGCTGTATCGGACCTACCACGGCTGCGCCATGCCGATCCAGGTACAGCGCGCCAGCATTGCCGCATGGAGCGATGAGATCCACGTACGCGAGAACCGCGTGCTTTACCGGGAAAAATTCGACGCTGTGCTGGCAATACTAAAAGATGTATTGGACGTCGAGCGTCCGGACGGCGGTTTTTACCTCTGGGCTAAGACACCGTTAGATGACGAGTCCTTCGCCCGTGAGCTATACGCAAAGGAACATGTTACCGTTGTGCCAGGCTCCTACCTTTCCCGGACGGTGGACGGCGTGAATCCTGGTGCCAATCGGGTTCGCATGGCCTTGGTCGCACCTCTGAACGAGTGTATCGAAGCAGCCGAGCGTATCCGCGCATTCTGCAGCCGCTGACGCCTGCTCAGCCTGCCGCTGAAGCTGGCAGGCTGCGCATCAGTGTCGCCTCGCTGAAGTCCAGATCACTCAGGACTTCAGCGACGATTTCATCGTCGATTACGCCAGACAAGCGCATACGATAGAGCTCCCGACGCTGAGCCCGGATAGCCAGCAACCGCAGCTGCGTTTCAATAAACAGACTGATTCGGGCATGCGCCTGAACCTCCTCCGTGTCCTGGTAGATATCAAGCTGTTCGCGAAACTCGGCCATGAGCTGCGTCTTGATTTCCGCCTTCAATCCCGCACGCGCAGGATCTTCGTCATCAATACTTTCCGCCTCAAGGGCGCGAAGAGCTGCTTCTGCCGTATTACGCCGAATCTCTCGGCGCTCACGGTCGGCAGCCTCATTGGTACCCACACTTAGTCCACGCAGCAGCAGGGGCAATCCAATGCTGGCCGCCAGCAGGGACAGCAGGATTACGCCCGCAGCAATAAAGATCAGGACATCGCGCTGGGGGAATGGCTGTCCATTCGCGAGAACAATGGGTAGAGACAGTACACCTGCCAGCGTCACGGCCCCGCGTACACCTGCAATTGACGCAATAATTGCGGTACGTTGGAAATCATTGCCCGGCATAGCCTCATGATGTCGGGAGATGCGCCAATACAGGTTCATGACCAGGTAACGCAGCAGGATCAGCGCCAGGAAGATTAGAGTCACCTCCCCCATCAGCCACCCTAGCGTCTTGTAGACATGCTCGGAAGGCTTGAGCACGGCAGCAATGATGTCGGGCAGCTGCAGGCCCAAGAGCAGGAACACCAGTCCATTGAAGGTGAACTCCAGCATCGACCAGATACTGTGGTTGAGCAATCGAGTACGCGACTGCCTGGGCAGCATGTCGATACGGCTTTGCACAAGCCCGGCGGCAACCGCAGAAAGAATGCCTGAGAAGCCCAGGTGTTCGGCAATGACATAAGCGGCAAATGGCAATAGAAGCAAGAAGACGACATAGGGTGCAGGATCCGTCCACCCATGCTCGACCAGCCAGTTACGGGCCTGCCCTGTCAGCCAGCTGAGCGCCGCCCCTGTAAAGAGCCCGCCAATGGCAACCATGAGAAACGTCAGACTCGCATCTGCCAGTGAAAACACGCCCGTCATGGCAGCCGCTACGGCAAAGCGAAAGGTGACAAGACCGGACGCATCATTGAAAAGTGCTTCACCCTGCAGGATATGCATCAGCCGCTTAGGCAGTTTCCCACGTGCAATTCCGGACACCGCAACGGCATCGGTCGGCGACAGAACCGCGGCCAGTGCAAAGGCTACCGGCCAGGACAAGCCAGGCACCAACCAGTGAATAAAGGCGCCAGCGGCCAAAACGGTGATGAATACCAGACCAAACGCCAGCGTCAGGATAGGCGCCCGAAGCCGCCAGAGTTCGCGCTTCGGCATGCGCCACCCATCAGAGAACAGAAGTGGCGGAATGAATAAGAGCATAAATAGCTCAGGATCAAGCGCGACATGCAAGCCCAGGGATGGCAACGCCAGTAACGCCCCGACAACGACCTGGATCAGTGGAAGCGGCACGGGAAGAAACTGAGCACTCAAGCGGGTCGCGCCCACCACAAGCAGCATGATCAAGATGGTATAAACGAGTGTCACCGCTTCTCTCCGCTGGCTACCGAGCCGATCCGCCCGATCTGTACGACACGATCCCTATCGACAAGCCCTGCAAAGACACGTTCGGCAATGCCGCGCCCAAACGGTAGGCATGAGGTGTCATGAGGTCATACACCTCACCCAAGGCTCGCCAGTACGTCGTGCTGGCGCCAACTGGACGCCCTCAACTAAGAGGGCGTCACGTTGAAAGACAGTTTCAGGCTGGGCGGGTAACGGTCAGGGTTACAGCCGCGATGCGGTCGGCCTGTGCATAAACACCGGATTCCAGTTCCTCACCGAAGACATCCGGATCCATCTCACGATAGCGCCAGACCAAATCTGTTTTGGCTAACCGCTCCTGGACAGCCTCTAGGAACGGATCCTGGCCGTCCACCATGGCCACGCCGGTATACAGCAGCAAGGTTCCCGCTGGTGCCAAGCGCTCCAGCGCGGCGTCCAGAATGGAAAGAGAGAGTCCGGCTCCCAGCGGCCCGCCCCCGTGGCGATAGGCGCGTTCGGTAGGATCGACCAGGTAAGGCGGATTGGAAATAATAAGATCGAACTCGCCTTCAACATCATTCAGCAGGTTGCTATGCCGAGCCACCACATTGGTCGCTTCAGCCATGTCCGCATTGATTTCAGTAAAGCGGAGCGCGCGATCGTTGATATCAACAGCCAAGACCTCGGCGCCTGGCCTCGCCAGCGCGACAAGTATCGCACCCGGACCTGCACCACTGCCGATATCGACTGCCCGCCGGATCTGCCCAGTTTCGAAGCGTAGCAGGGCTTCGATAGCGTTGGCGTAGCGATACGTATCTGGACCAAAGAACACTGCATCCGCCTCGTCCGTAGGATAAGCGGAGTGGATGAACAGCTGATCGCCCAAAGTCGACACGCGAACCTTACTGCGCCAACCATCCTGGTAGGATTCCAGGATGTCGGCGGCCTGCATGGCTTCGAAAAGCTCGGGTGAAATGAGCCCCTGCCTGAAGGGCCGACTCCAGCCAAAAATACCTTGCAAGTCCTTTGCCCACTCGTTAACGGGGCGACTATTGACGCGGGCATGTGAGGCCGGCGTTATTGTGATGAATTGGTAATGAGCGTCGCGTAATGCTTCGATCAGGAGGCGAAAAGGTTGGACCGAGTGTTTGGAGATTGCAGGCTGTTCGCGCATCTGTGTATCCATCACGCAGTTTGATCCTTTAGAAGCAGGACAGGGCCCTCGTTGGGCCCTGTCCTTGGATGGTCAGTTGAAAAGCTTGTTGAAGAGGCGTGTGGCCAACAATCCAGAGGCGGTATGGTGATTGGCTGGCGACATCATCTCGATCAGAAGCGCCATACCCGCTTCGCGAGTCGGCTGGCACGCCAGGCGTTGCTCCAGGGCCGCGGCTTCGCTGTCAAAGTCATTTACCTCTGCAATAGAGGCATTTGAGGCCGCATTATCGCCTGCGCTTTGACAAAGCGCTTCCTGCTGGCGCTGCTTGGCGCGAAAGCTCAGCTCCCGCTTAGGCAAGATAGCGACTCGGTCCTGCCCTGCCTGGTCCTTGGCTATTACCTTGGCACCGGTGTGCACCAGATCACCCGCAATCCAGTCATGGATAAGCTGCTGCTCATAGGCAGTAAACACACCAAACATTTCGGCACGCTCACCTTGTATGAGCTTCCAGAAACGGCTGTTTTGTGGGTCTTCATGGCGCTTGATCCAGCCTTGAGCCTCCATGGCTTCAAGAAAGGCCGGTATCTGAGCTGGATCGGCCAGCCACTCACTTACATTGCGCCCACCGATTCGGCAGTAATCAGAATGCACGTATTTGCCGACGGTGCTTTTCTCTGCCATTAGCGAAATAACTTCCTGTTCAAGATCGAACGAGCCAATGACAGACGTTGTGCCTGCGCCCAGGTTGTTAAGCAGATAGCCCTGAGCTACACGTCGATAGAATGCTTCGCGACCTTCTACCGGCATGGCGTCATGAACGGCCTGCAGGGCCTTCTTTGCATGACCGGTACCGGCGTTATCGACCGTCACGTGCAACGTAAAGTAATAAGGATCGATCCCAAGCTCATTCAACTCGTAAGAGGTAATGAGCAGATGAAGCGGCAACTGTTCATAGCCGAGGTTGAAGCCAATGATCTCGGGCAGGAAATGCTCGGCGTTATAGGCCAGCGCCAGCTGGATCGCACCCTGAACATAATGATCATCGCTCAGGCCATCCCAGTCTTCACAACCGTTACTGGCCAGCAATTTCTTATACAGGACGACATGATTCTTGTCTGGCAAACCCTCGCCCAACTCTTCCAGATAGATCTGGATAGGTGCAGTGAAGCGGGTGTCATTCCAGCGCTGCAAAATACCGTACAGCCAGGCGCCGTCTACCAGTTTGGTCGGGGCAACCCCTCTCAAAAAGTAGAGCGCATGGGATTTACTCGTGAAATAACGACGAGGGGCGCCTGCCTTTCGCGACTTGAGATAGGCTCGGTACTCCTGACCTACCTGCTCGGTACTTTGTAGCATCCAGCGCTCTAGCCCTTGCGGATCCTCCGGCAAATCGGATGGCATAGGTCCAGTCGCACTCAGCTGCTCGTCAAGATAGTGCCGAGCCCTTTCGAGCGCGTCAGCCGCGGGTTTCTGTTCAAGCAGAGAAAAATAAAGATGACGGGATGGCTCAAGGGCGTACGGCGTTAACACAGCCTGTCGGCTCGTCGTGGCTCGTGTAGTGGTCTGCATACGTCAGCACATCTGGCAGTTAATAATTGTACAGGTTGTACAATTTGGCCCCTGCCTGGCGGGTGAGTTCCTTACCTTGTGTCCGCTTGGCAGAAAACGATTGCAACTCAAGAGGCCAACGTCTTGAGCTGCAAGGCGTTAAGCCATCAAACCCGTATGTCGGCCAATGTGTGAAGCTCAGCCTCGATCCGTGTCCCTGTCATGGCCTCCTCGTTGGAAAAACCGTCGTAACGGGAGAGTGGGCCAAAATTGATACCTGTCAGCTGTTCGATACGACGAACACTGCGCTGATAGGTTCGGAAGCGTCCGAACGCGGCATCCAGCTGTCCCAGCTCGCTAGATTGATCGATCATGTAGGCGGTTGCAGATGGTTTTCCGTCATCGGATAAAAAGGCGACTACCTTCCAAAAAGCAGACGGGATCAGCACACCTCGATAGCGCCGGTCATCGTCCCGGAAAACCGGCCCGGTAAATACCGTTGCCCGTTCCTTCCAGCGCCGGGTGTTTTCCAGCAGGTAGTTTTCCAGATCCAGCCAGTTCTTCTGATTGAAGCCGGCCATCTGCGGAGAGCAGTTGGTGAAATGAAAGGTGTCACGGTTGGCAACTTCCGCCTCATTCCCCCAGTTAGGGTCCTCACGACGAACAAGGTGTCCGCGATCCAGCAGGTTATTGGCGTACAGGTCTTCGCCAATCTGGGCTTCCAGCGGGATACGTCCGTCATAGGACCAGCGATCCTTGCCCCGCTCGACCGAAACGGACTGAGCACCATCGATATTGACGCCAACGTAGAACGCCAGCCGGCGTGACGCCGACATGGTGATAGAGAAATGCATATAGTCGAGTCGATTTTCGGCGGAACCCGAAACAGGCAGTACGTCCCCGGCACGCTCATCGCTCATGGTAGGCCAGGGTACGCTGAATTCACCAAGAAAGTCGGCGGCATATCCTGAGCGCCCGCTCAGCGACTCGGCATCAGTGATACGAGGGCCCTGCTGCCTGGCCTCAAGATCAACCGCAGGCGCTGCCTCCTGCGGTGCGAGTCGGCGCATATCGCTCAGTCTGGGTCTGTGGTTCAGGTCGATCGCCATTTCTTCATATTCCTATCGTATAGAGTGCATAGAGAGCTTAGGCAATGCCTTGGCGCCTTGTTATAGATTGCGTCGATAGGCGCACAGCCCACCTCTACATGGCATACTCTGACATTCCTATTTGGCGATTACTTTACAAGGGTGGGAGGCCAGGAATGCCCGACACGAACGGCACATTGAGTTTGTATGGCATAAAGGCCTGCGACACCATGAAAAAGGCGCGCACATGGCTCGACAAACATGGCGTGACCTATCATTTTCACGACTACAAGGTCAGCGGCATCGACCGGGAAACTCTTTCAACCTGGTGCCGTGAGCTTGGTTGGGAAAAGGTGCTGAACCGCGCTGGCACTACGTTCAGAAAACTGCCTGACGAACAAAAGGCAGATCTTGACGAGGCCCGTGCCATCGAGCTCATGTTGGCGCAGCCCTCCATGATCAAGCGTCCTGTACTGGACCTGGGAGAGCGTCGCGTACTAGGCTTCAAGCCGGAACTCTACTCGGCTGAACTGGACCGCTGACATGTCGATTGCCTGGGCACTATTCATACCTTCCTGTTTCGCATTGAACATGGCGCCTGGGCCAAACAATCTGCTGTCCGTCAATAATGCTGCCCGCTTCGGCTTTGCAGCGGCCTGTATCGGCACCTTGGGCCGACTGATTGCCTTTGCCGGCATGATCGCGCTGGCGGGCTCAGGCCTGGCGCTCGTATTGTTGACGTCGGCCTGGCTCTTTACTGCGATCAAGCTTGTAGGTGCGGTGTACCTCATCTGGACTGCCATCCGCTTATGGACTGCCAACACCTCGACGGACGCTCCATCTCCTGACGAAGTCATCAAGGCAGACCTCTGGAAGTTGATGCGTCAGGAGTTTCTGATCGCTGCAGGCAACCCCAAAGCTATTTTGCTGTTTACCGCGTTTCTTCCGCAGTTTGTAGTGGTGGGTGAGCCGCTTGGGCAGCAGTTTACTCAATTGGGCGCAGCGTTTCTGATCATGGAATGCTTCGCCATTGCGATTTACGCCTTCGCCGGAGCACGTCTCGGCCGCCTGTTGGCTGGTGAGCGTGCCAAGCGTCTGTTCAACCGTGGTTGTGCCGCCCTTCTGGGTAGTGCCGGTGTGGGATTACTTCTCAGCCGGCGTCCGGCCTGACCTTATTTGTTTAGAAGGAAAGTTTCATGTCTCAGAATGTGTTCAGCCTGGCCTTTGGTGTCGGCACGCAAAATCGCGACGGCGCCTGGCTCGAAGTCTTCTATGCCCAGCCCCTGCTGAACCCCTCGGCAGAACTGATTGCGGCCATCACGCCGGTTCTCAATTATGCAGGCGGGAACCAAACCATCGCCTTTACGCCGTCTCAGGCGCGCTCTCTGGCCGATGCCTTGCGTGGCGTAGAGAACGCTCAGACTCAGATGGCGCTGCTAACCCGTCTGGCTGAAAGCGCCAAGCCGCTAGTTGCCACGATTCTGGCGGAAGACGCTGCGCCCTCCTCAACGCCTGAGGCGTACCTGAAGCTGCATTTGCTGTCGCATCGCCTGGTCAAGCCGCACGGCGTCAACCTGAGCGGCATCTTTGCCCTGCTGCCGAATGTTGCCTGGACCAATCAGGGTGCCATCGACCTGGCAGAGCTGCCTTCCGAGCAACTGGAAGCCCGTCTGCGCGGCAAATTGCTGGAAGTGTTCTCCGTCGATAAATTCCCGAAGATGACCGACTATGTCGTTCCCAGTGGCGTGCGCATCGCCGATACCGCCCGTGTTCGTCTGGGCGCTTATATCGGTGAAGGCACAACCGTCATGCATGAGGGCTTCGTAAACTTCAATGCCGGTACGGCGGGCCCGAACATGGTCGAAGGCCGCGTCTCGGCGGGTGTATTCGTCGGCAAGGGTTCTGACCTGGGCGGCGGCTGCTCCACCATGGGTACTTTGTCTGGCGGCGGCAATATCGTGATCAGCGTTGGCGAGGGCTGCCTGATCGGTGCCAACGCGGGCATCGGCATTCCGCTGGGTGATCGCTGCACCGTGGAGTCCGGCCTGTATGTAACAGCGGGCACTAAGGTGATTGTGCTGGATGATCAGAACCAGCAGATACAGGTGGTCAAGGCGCGCGATCTGGCAGGCCAGAATGATCTTCTGTTCCGCCGCAACTCCCAGACCGGCGCGGTCGAGTGCAAAACCAACAAGAGCGCAATCGAGCTGAACGAAGCCCTGCACGCGCATAACTGAGTCATGGAACCCGGTACCTTGGTACCGGGTCCAGACCTGTAAGTAGGCCGCCCGCCGGCTCACGGCCGGGCGGCTTTTTTTCATCCGTTTCCAAAAGTTGAAGCCATGACATTGCCCTCCCCCTGGCGCACCGACTTTCCGGCCCTTGCTGCCTTTGAAGAAGACGGCATCACCTATCTGGACACTGCGGCCACAGCGCAAAAGCCCAAGGCTGTACTGGATGCGCTCACAGCGTACTATGCCCGCGGCGCCGCCAATGTTCATCGCGCTCAGCACCGCCCTGGCGAGCGCGCAACCCAGGTCTATGAGTCCGTACGCGCCAAGGTGGCCCGCTGGCTGGGCGCTTCCAGTTCAAGGGAAGTCGTGTTTACTCGCGGCACGACGGAAGGGCTCAACCTGATAGCCTACGGGCTTGAGCATCACTTCAAGCCCGGCGATGAAATTGTGGTCAGTGCCCTGGAGCATCATGCCAACCTTCTGCCCTGGCAGCAGTTGGCTCGGCGTCAGGGGGTAGAGTTGATCGTATTGCCGCTTACAGACTCGGGCCATATCGACCTCAATCGAGCCAGTGAACTGATCGGCCCACGCACGCGTCTGGTTGCCATCAGCCAGCTGTCGAACGTATTGGGAACCTGGCAGCCGCTGGCCGAGCTCTCCCGTCTGGCCCACGATCAAGGCGCCTGGTTCGTTGTGGATGGCGCTCAAGGCGTGGTTCATGGCCGCCACAGTCCCAAGGACCTGGGCGCGGATTTCTATGTATTTTCCGGCCATAAGCTCTACGCACCAGAGGCCATAGGGGTACTCTGGGGACATGCCGAGGCCCTGGCAGCTCTTGCGCCCTGGCAGTTTGGTGGCGAGATGGTGCGTAACGCCGATTATGAACACGCTGAGTTTCATTCTGCTCCCATGGGGCTGGAGGCCGGGACACCGCCTGTTGGTGCAGCCATTGGCTTGGGGGCAGCATTGGATTGGCTCAGCGCACAAGACGAGTCATCCATTTTTGGTCATGAGCAGGCGTTGTGCGTGAAGCTACAGGCCGGACTGGCGGCTCGCGAAGGTGTTCGTGTATTGGGCGAGCCGCAGATTGCCCTGGCCAGCGTAGTGGTTGATGGCATACATGTGGCTGATCTTTCCCATATGTTGGGCGAGCAAGGCATTGCCGTGCGAGCGGGCAATCATTGCGCCATGCCGCTGTTCAAGCGCCTGGGCGAGGAAGGCTCGCTGCGGATTTCTCTCGGTCTGTATAGTGACTCAACGGATCTGGAGCGCTTCTTCATGGCGCTGGATAATGCCTTGGAGCTACTACGATGACAGGTTTGACGACTGAGGCGCAGGCTGCGCTGGATGCCTTTTCTTCCGCCAACGGGTGGGAAGCCCGTTCACGTCTCTTGCTGCAGTGGGCGACACGCTTGCCCGATGTTGAAACCCGACGAGACGAAGATCGGGTCTATGGCTGTGAAAGTCAGGTCTGGGTCACTCACAAGCAGGATGGAAAGCAGCATTTCTTTCGAGCGGGCAGCGATTCTCGCATTCTACGTGGCCTGCTGGCTGTACTCTTGGTCCGAGCCAATGGACTGACCCAGGAAGAACTGGCCGTGCTGGATATTCATGACTGGCTGGGCCAACTAGGGCTGGAGCGGCAACTCTCCGCCTCTCGTGGCAATGGCCTACGTGCGGTAGTCGAACGCATGCGAACGCTGGCTGAAGCCTAGCCGAACCCCACTCCCCTCCGCGCAGTCCGAAGAAGAGACGAGTTGAGGAGTTCTCTATGGCTGCGCAGATCCGTATTGGTATTTCCGGCTGGCGCTACGTGCCTTGGCGGGGTGTTTTCTATCCTGAAGGGCTGACTCAAAACAAGGAGCTGCGCTTTGCCTCACGGGCGCTGTCTACAATCGAGATCAATGGCTCCTTCTATTCGCTTCAGCGCCCTCAGAGCTACGCCAGCTGGTATGCAGAAACCGGAGAAAACTTTCTTTTCAGCGTCAAAGGTCCGCGCTACATCACGCATATCCTGCGCCTAAAAGATATCGAAAAAGCGATGGCCAATTTTCTGGCCTCCGGCATCTTTGAGCTCAAGGAGAAACTGGGACCTATCCTCTGGCAGTTTCCAGCTAATTTGAAGTTCGAGCCTGAGCGGTTTGAGGCATTTCTAAAGCTCCTGCCTCAGGACACCCAGACCGCCCAGGCGCTCGCCCTGCATTGTGAGGCGCGCATGGAGGGCCGCTGCAGCCTGAGTATCGATGCCAATCGCCCCTTGCGCCATGCCGTCGAGATCCGGCATGAGAGCTTTATCGACCCCGCTTTTGTCGAACTACTGCGGCGCTATAACGTGGCGCTAGTAATTGCCGACACAGCGGGCAAGTGGCTGTACCGGGAGGATGTCACGGCAGACTTTCTTTATATACGCCTGCACGGTCACGAGCAGCTCTATTCAAGCCGCTACTCGGATGAAGCGCTGCACTACTGGACGTCTCGCATTCAGGCTTGGGCGCAAGGTGGAGAGCCGGACGATGCCCAGCTGATTGACCAGGCACATCGGTTGCCGACACAGGAGAGCCGAGACATCTACTGCTATTTTGATAATGATGCCAATGTCCACGCGCCGTTCGATGCCGACCGGCTCACAGTGGCGCTAGGCCTGAAGGAAAGCCTGGGCAAATGGGATCTAAGCCTGATTGGCGAGGAGGCCAAGCCGAAGCGAAAGAAAAAGGCCAATGCGCCTTAGGATTTACTCCGACGCGCCCGGAAGAAGTCGGTCAGCAAGGCGCCACACTCTTCAGCCAGAAGGCCGCCCTCAACGATAACGCGATGGTTCAGGAAATCCTGCTTGAAAAACTGCCCACGGCTTTCTACCGCACCGGCACGCGGTTCACGTGCACCATACACCAGACGCTGGATCCGGGCGTGCACCAGAAGCCCTGAACACATGCTGCACGGCTCAAGGGTTACATACAAGGTAGTGTCCGGCAGACGATAGTTTTCCAGCGCCAAGGCCGCTGCACGAATGGCCTGCATTTCTGCATGGGCGCTGGGGTCATGGCCGGTAATGGGCTGATTGAAGCCGCGTCCGATGATCCGTCCGTCATGAACCAGTACCGCACCGACAGGCACCTCACCCAGGGATGCGCCTTCAGCTGCCAGCGCCAGCGCCTCTCGCATGAAAAGCTCATCCTGACTACGGTCGATAATGGGAGGGAAACGGCGCATACGATTCATGACAAGCTCAAACGTCAGCTAACCTCAATGGTCCCCATGAGGCCGGTTTCCATGTGGTCGATCACATGGCAGTGAAGCATCCATTGTCCCGGATTATCGGCCATCAGCGCTACCCGAGCTGTCTCGTTCTTGCCGAGCAGGTAGGTATCGGTATAGTACGGCGTCACGGGATGCCGGTCCGAACTCAAGACCTTGAAGGTCAGCCCATGCAGATGCACAGGATGGAAATACTGGGCCATGTTACGAAACTCAAGGATATAACTCTGCCCAAGCTTGAGCTTCGCCAACGCTGGATGCGGGTCCCCTTCCTTGTGCTCGCCACCGGCCTGGCCGTTGATCTGCCAGTACATCGCCTTGCCGCAGTACGCCGGGTCGCTGGCTAGAGTCGCTACCCATTCGAAGCGAAAGCTTACGGTCTCCGCGCGTTCAAGGTCCGGCTCGCTGACAGGGTTTGGCGGCAAGGGCCGCGGCCATTCTCCAGGCTGGGCGCCCTGATCGGTAGACCCCAGGGTGGCCAATCGCAGCGGGCCGTTACGCAGGGACACCTCTGTCCCGGCTGCCGGTACCCTATATGCCAGATCGATACGCATACCAGGGCCTAGCAGGTACTCATCGCCAAACGCCCGAGGTTCGATGGGATGGCCGTCCAGCGCGTAAATACGCGCCTCGACATCCGTCAGGTTCAATCGGTAGGTTGCCGTGTTATCCACATTCAGAATGCGCAAACGCACCACTGCACCCGCGGGCAGATCAATAGTGGGAACGTGCTTTCCGTTTACTGTGGTCAGCCGACCCAGCGTGCCTACGCGAGCCGCCTCTCGAGGAATGCTGAACGCTGTAAAGGCTCCTTGATCATCCACATGCCAGTTCTTCAGGCACAACGTCATATCGTGCGCAAAGCCGGTCGGCTCACGCTCTTCGACAATAAGCGGTCCTTCCAGGCCTCGCCCCAGTTGCTCACTGCTGGCGACATGCGGGTGATACCAATAGGTTCCAGCGTCTGGTGTCTTGAACTGGTAAACGAAACTCTCGCCCGGTAGCACCGGTGCCTGCGAGATATACGGTACGCCATCCATCTCGATGGGCAGACGAATGCCATGCCAGTGAATCGTAGTGGGCTGATCAAGATGATTAGTGAAGCGGACACGCAACCACTCGCCTTGCCGCGCTCGGATTTCCTTGCCTGGAAATTGGCCGCCATAGGCCAGCGCAGGCGTGACATGCCCCGGCACTAACTCGACATCCAGCGGTGCCGCGATCAGCTCGTAGTCATACGCTTTGGCCACTTGTGGCCGCCCCAGCCACCAGCGAGCGCCGCCAGCGCCTACCCCTACCACAGCCAGACCGGTCAAACCGCCGAGCACCTGGCGCCGCGTGAAAGACATGAAATGCAGTCCCTCGGGAAATTGGAGGAGCGCACAATACACCCGATTTCACTCAAAGATAAGAAGCACTCTCAATTAAGTAAGCGGAGACGCACGCTTTCAGACTGATGGGAGATGAGCGACCTAGGCCCTGGGATCAAGCCGTGTCGTTTCGCGGTGAACGATTTCAAATCCCAGGTCTACATGACGCTCCGGCCTGTCCTGCCCCGCCAGATGAGCGACAAGCAGCTCTGCGGCTTCACAACCGATGCGATAGCGTGGTGTTGCCACAGTCGTGAGCGGCGGAGACGTCCAGGCCGACCCGTTTAGGTCATGGAAGCCCATGATGGCCATGCGGTCGGGAACGGCAATACCCAGGCGGCCGCATTTGAAAACAGCGCCCTGCGCCAAGTCATCATTGCAAAAGAACAGCGCCTCACAATCGGGATGTGCACGGTGCATCCGCTCAAACAGCTCTGCCCCCAGTGCCAGGGAAGAGTTGCTGGTCACAAACAGCTCCCGCTGTGGATCATATAACCCGGCTTCCTCAAGCGCCTGGCGGCACCCATCCCGACGCCGCAGCGTACGTGGATCGCCCTGCGCGCCAATGATGCCGATACGTCGATAGCCGCACTCGATCAGATGACGGGCCGCGGCATACCCAGCGGCAAACTGGGAAAACCCTACGCTCCAACAATCGTCCCGCGTCAGAGTTTCGATGGTATGCACCGTTGGAATCTGCTGTTGTTCCAGCAATGCCCATAGCCCGGGCGTATGGTCGATACCCGTCAGGATCACACCATCCGGGGAATGCTGCAGATAGGTACGTAGCAGGTGTTCCTCCTGTTCGAGCGAATAGCCGGTTATGCCGATGAGCAGGTTATAACCATGCCGGTCGAGCCGCTCCTTGATGCCGACCAGGATGTCGACGAACACGCTATTGGTAAGCGAGGGGATCAACACGACAATATTCTGGGAACGTGCCGACGCCAGGGCCATAGCGGCTTGGTTGGGGACGTAGCCCAGCTGGCTGCATGCTTCGAGGATCTTGTCACGCACCGGCACGGCGACCTTTTCCGGCGTCTTGAGCGCTCGGGAAACCGTAATCGAACTCACGCCGACGTGTTCCGCTATGTCCTGCATCGTGACTCGTCTACGAGCCGGTTTCCGGTTTCTCATCATCCATACCGTTATAAGCACAGCTGATTTTAGCGTCAAAAGAGGTCTTTACAAACAAAATGTAGGCGCTAACATCGAAATGTAGGCGCTAACATTCGCTTGATAAAAACAATAGTGGTGAACGCATCATGTCCTTGCCCCTCATACGTTCTTTTCCAGCACAGCGTCTGATACCTGTCATCGCTCCGGAGCGCTCGCTGCGCCCCTTCACCTCTGATCTGAAGAACAACAAAGCATGAGTGAACCCACACAACGCCGACTACGCAGCCAGCAATGGTTTGATGATCCTGCCCATGCCGACATGACCGCGCTTTATGTCGAGCGCTATATGAACTACGGACTGACCCGTGATGAATTGCAATCGGGTCGACCTATTATCGGGATCGCCCAGACAGGTAGCGACCTGGCCCCCTGCAACCGCCACCATTTGGAACTTGCCCAACGCGTCAAGGCCGGCATTCGCGACGCGGGCGGAATTCCCATGGAGTTTCCGGTGCATCCGCTCGCTGAGCAGAGCCGGCGGCCTACCGCTGCGCTGGATCGAAACCTGGCTTATCTGGGGCTTGTGGAGATTCTGCACGGCTATCCGCTCGATGGCGTGGTGTTGACTACAGGCTGCGACAAAACCACCCCGGCCTGTCTGATGGCAGCCGCCACGACAGATCTTCCTGCCATCGTGCTTTCCGGCGGTCCCATGCTGGACGGCTGGCATAACGGCAAGCGTATCGGCTCCGGAACCGTGCTTTGGCATGCACGCAACCTGTTGTCTGCCGGGACGATAGACTACGAAGGCTTCATGGAAATGACCACGGCGGCCTCCCCGTCCATCGGCCACTGCAACACCATGGGCACGGCCCTCTCCATGAACTCACTGGCCGAGGCGCTCGGCATGTCGCTGCCTGGGTGCGCCAGTATTCCGGCTGCCTACCGCGAGCGTGGCCAGATGGCCTACGTCACAGGCAAGCGCATTGTCGACCTGGTGAAAGAAGAGATCCGTCCTTCGCAGATCATGACGCGAGAGGCATTCGAAAATGCCATCGTGCTGGCTTCGGCCCTAGGGGCTTCCAGCAACTGCCCTCCACATCTGATTGCGATTGCCCGCCACATGGGTATCGATCTGAGCCTGGAAGATTGGCAGCGCCTGGGCGAGGATGTCCCGCTGCTGGTCAATTGCATGCCGGCGGGTGAATACCTGGGTGAAAGCTTTCACCGCGCGGGTGGTGTACCGGCCGTGCTTCACGAACTGGATAAGGCCGGTTTGATCCATCGGCACTGCAGCACCGTTTCCGGCAAAACCATTGGCGAGATCATCACGCAGCATCAGACGCTCGACAACGATGTGATTCGCCCCTGCGAATCACCACTCAAACATCGCGCCGGGTTTATTGTCCTGAGCGGCAATTTTTTCGATAGCGCCATCATGAAGGTCTCGGTTATTGGCGAAGCGTTCCGTCAGACCTATCTGGCCGAGCCAGGCAAGGAGAACACCTTCGAGACGCGTGCGATTGTCTTCGAGGGGCCTGAGGATTATCACGCCCGTATCAACGATCCCAGCCTGGAAATCGATGAGCACTGCATCCT
This sequence comes from Pseudomonas sp. UBA3149, assembly GCF_002364655.1. Lineage (NCBI taxonomy): Bacteria > Pseudomonadati > Pseudomonadota > Gammaproteobacteria > Pseudomonadales > Pseudomonadaceae > Pseudomonas > Pseudomonas sp. UBA3149. The sequence continues at coordinate 96,729 of NZ_DEYV01000005.1, read as the reverse complement.
GGTCATTCGCGGTTGCGGCACAGTGGGATACCCCGGCAGCGCCGAGGTGGTCAATATGGCGCCACCTTCAGAGCTGATCCGTCGAGGCATCGATTCACTGCCCTGCATGGGTGACGGACGCCAGAGCGGCACCTCAGCCAGCCCGTCTATTCTCAACATGTCACCCGAAGCAGCTATAGGCGGCGGACTTGCCCTGCTCAGAACAGGGGACCGCCTGAGGGTCGACCTTAATGCACGACGGGTCGAACTGCTGATCGACGAGGATGAACTGGAGCGTCGGCGTGGTGAGGCCTTGCCCAGCATTCCGCCCTCTCAGACCCCCTGGCAGGAGCTCTACCGCAAACTGGTCGGGCAGTTATCGACTGGCGGCTGCCTGGAGCCAGCCACCCTGTATATGCGAGTGATCACCGAAAACGGTGCCCCTCGCCACTCCCATTGAGCAAGGAGAACCGCATGTCTTCCTATACGCCTTCACATCCCCTGACGGCGGCCTATCAAGCGCCTGACGACATGGCCGCTGGTACCTGGGTCGGCCGTGTCTGGCTACCCGGCTCCACCGCCGGCCCTGCCGTGGTGCTCGTCAAAGAGCAGGCGGTGTATGACATCAGCACCTCTGTTTCGACCATATCTGCGTTGATGGAACTGGACAACCCTGCTGCCTATCTTCGTGAGCTGCCATTGCCAGCCCCCCTGATAGATCTGCCAGGTCTGCTCGCCAATAGCGACAGCCGCGAGCGTGATGAGAGCAAGCCCTGGCTTCTCGCACCGATCGATCTACAGGCTATCAAGGCAGCCGGTGTCACCTTCGCGGCCAGCCTGCTGGAGCGCGTCGTCGAAGAACAGGCCAAGGGCGATCCAGGCAAGGCGGCTGACATCCGCGGCTCATTGACTGAGCGCATCGGCGTTGATCTATCCGACATCGTGCCAGGATCAGATCAGGCAGAAGCGCTACGAAAGGTACTCATCGAGCAGGGCCTATGGTCTCAATATCTGGAAGTAGGTATAGGGCCGGACGCCGAAGTGTTTACTAAGGCCCAGCCTCTTTCAGCGGTAGGTTACGGCTCGGACATTGGTATTCACCCCAAATCCACCTGGAACAACCCAGAGCCTGAGATTGTGCTGGTGGTCTCCAGTACGGGCAAAGTTCAGGGCGCGACCTTGGGCAACGATGTAAACCTCAGGGATTTTGAAGGTCGTAGCGCTCTGCTGCTGTCCAAAGCCAAGGACAATAATGCTTCAACAGCCATCGGCCCCTTCATTCGTCTTTTCGATGAAAGTTACGGCATCGACGATGTGCGCTCGGCAGAGGTTGACTTGCGCATTCACGGCGAAGACGGCTATCTGTTGGAAGGCCACAGCTCCATGCGCCAGATCAGCCGAGACCCACTCGATCTGGTCGCGCAGACGCTTAATGCCAACCACCAGTACCCGGATGGGTTTGCCCTATTTCTCGGTACCCTATTCGCTCCACGCCAGGATCGCGATCAACCCGGCGGAGGCTTCACTCACAAGCTGGGCGATGTGGTCACGATCAGCACATCGCGTTTGGGCACGCTGAGCAACCGGGTCACCACCAGCGACCAAGCTGCCCCGTGGTCCTTCGGCATTCGCTCACTGATGGACAATCTTCAGCGCCGCGGCCTGCCCTTGAGCGCTGTTCCTCTGCAGTGACCCATCAGCAGCCCTGTATTTACCTGAACTGTTCAGCCTGACTACTCCAGGCTGAACCTGCCTCACTACTCAGCACAGTTTTTTGATCCGCAAGGAGGCGGATCGTTGTACTCCAGGGAATCGCTAACAAATACAAAAACCGGCTGCCTCCACAGCCTAGGAGACAACATGAACCGTGCCAAATCCTCTGGATTCTTGGTATTCGTCACTATTGCCGCAGCATTCGGCGGCTTGCTGTTCGGCTACGACACTGCCGTGATTTCCGGTGCTGTAGAACCGATACGGATGCACTTTATTGACCCGTTGTTTCAAGACCCTATGCAGGCCAGTCGGGTCGTCATTGAGTTTAAGAACACGCTTTTGCTCAGTACCCTGCTTGTGCTTGCCTTAAGTATCTATTATTTCATGCGGCTTTACGGACGCATTCGTGGCTTAGTGTTTGCTGCGATTGTTTCTGCTATTACGGGCTGGCTGTTCTACAGGCAAGTTTTCATTCTTCCTGATGAAATCACGCCTAATCTCGCCAACTCTATTACTGGATTTACCATTGCATCAGCCTTGCTAGGCTGCGTAATTGGGGGCTTTTTTGCTGGCTATATCAGCCAGCGTCTAGGCCGTCGCAACGGGCTGATTCTAGCCGCCTTGCTTTTTATCGTCTCGGCTATCGGCTCCGCCTTGCCTGAAGTCGTTAACGTATTTGGTATTGAGCACATCAGCGCCTTTAACCTATATAGGATCATAGGCGGAATAGGGGTTGGTATTGCCTCTATGCTTTCGCCTATGTACATCGCTGAAATTGCACCCAGTCACATGCGTGGTCGGCTGGTGTCGTGCAACCAGTTCTGCATCATCTTTGGCATGTTATTGGTGTATTTCGTCAATTACTTCATTGCCCGCGGCCAAACTACGGAATGGCTGAGCCAATACGGCTGGCGATGGATGCTGGGCTCAGAGATCGTACCGGCTTTCGCCTTTATGGCGCTTCTTCTCAAGACGCCTGAAACACCCCGTTATCTCGTCATGAAAGGCCAACCGGGCCGTGCCCTGGAGGTACTTGAACAAATTAACGGCTCTGCTGCAGCACAAACCATTCTTAATGAGATTCGTCTGTCCTTCCAGCAGAGCCACCGTGAAGCGCCCTGGCTCTCTTATGGCGGCGCCCTCATCCTGATTGCCATGCTGCTGTCCATCTTCCAACAGTTTGTGGGCATCAATGTGGTGCTGTACTACGCGCCGGAAATCTTCAAGAACATGGGTAGCCAAGCAGACGTCTCGTTGATCCAGACCATCATTGTTGGCGCAGTCAATCTGATCTTCACGGTTGTTGCCATCGTTTTAGTAGATCGTGTTGGGCGTAAACCCCTGATGATCATCGGCGCGCTTGGAATGGCCGTTAGCATGCTGGGGCTGGGTACAGCGTTCTACCTGCAAAGCCTAGGCATTACTGCCCTGTTGATGATGCTGGTGTACGTAGCCGCCTTTGCAGTTTCCTGGGGGCCTGTGGTGTGGGTTCTGCTTTCGGAGATCTTTCCTAACAGCATTCGAGGCGCCCTTTCTATTGCTGTCGCTACTCAATGGTTAGCCAATCTACTGGTGTCCTGGACGTTCCCCATGATGAACAGCAATGCCTGGTTGACCGACCTTTTCAACCACGGCTTCGCCTATTGGGTATATGGCGTTATGGGCCTGCTGGCCGCTGTATTTGTCTGGCGTTGGGTCCCAGAGACAAAAAACAAAACCCTGGAAGAAATGAATGCTGCCTGGTCACCTCGGACGCCTTCAGCATCCGACCTGGTCGCCGAGCGTGCCTAATTCTTGTCCATACAGAGAAATCTAAATGACTCAAGCAACTGCACAGTACCCTAGCCTCAAGGACCGCACCGTTTTCATTACGGGTGGCGGCAGCGGCATCGGTGGTGCCCTGACTCGCGCCTTTCACACACAAGGCGCACACGTCGCCTTTATCGATATCGACGAGCAGGCCAGTCAGCGCCTGATAACTGAGCTGGAGACCGAAACCGGCCAAGCCCCCTGGTTTCGCCGCTGTGATATCCGAGACATCGATAGTCTTCAGGAAGCCATAAGGGACGCAGGACAAGCGTTGGGGCCTATCCGTGTCTTGGTTAACAACGCTGCCAATGATGATCGTCACGATTGGCGCCAAGTGGATACCCAATACTGGGACGACCGCATGGCCATCAACCTTCGCCCCCTATTTTTTGCTATCCAGGCCGCGGCGCCACAGATGATCCAAGCTGGCGGCGGATCAATCATTAACTTTGGCTCCATCAGCGTCCAGCTTGCGCTTGGCGGGCTGGCAGCCTATGTCAGTGCCAAAGCAGCGGTACATGGACTGACACGAACCTTCGCGCGGGATCTGGGCGTCGATGCCATTCGTGTCAATACGGTTGTGCCAGGCTGCATCATGACCGAACGTCAGCTGGAGAAATGGATCAAGCCGGAAGACGAAGCCCGTATTCAGGAACACCAGTGCCTCAAACTGCGCCTGCTTCCTGAGCACGTTGCCCCTACTGTGCTGTTCCTAGCGGCGGATGACAGTGCTCAACTGACGGGGCACGAGTTTCCTGTCGACGGTGGCTGGGGCTAAAACGGATCGGCTAAAAGCACAAAGGCCGCCTAGAAAGGCGGCCTTTGTGCTTAATGCGTCAGATCATTCCCACTCGATCGTTGCCGGCGGCTTGCTCGACACGTCGTAAGTCACGCGGGAAATGCCGTCGATCTCGTTGATGATGCGATTGGAAACCTTTTCCAAAAGCTCATAAGGCAGGTGTGCCCAACGCGCGGTCATGAAGTCGATCGTTTCCACAGCACGCAGGGCCACGACCCAGGCGTAACGACGGCCATCGCCAACCACACCAACCGACTTGACCGGCTGGAATACTACGAAAGCCTGGCTGACCTTGTGGTACCAATCAGCCTTGCGCAGTTCGGTGATGAAAATGTCATCCGCACGACGCAGCAGGTCGGCGTATTCCTTTTTCACTTCACCCAGGATACGCACGCCCAGACCCGGGCCCGGGAAAGGATGGCGGTACACCATGTCATAGGGTAGGCCCAGCTCCAGACCAATCTTGCGGACCTCATCCTTGAACAGCTCACGCAGCGGCTCGACAAGCTTCAGGTTCATCTCTTCCGGCAGACCACCCACGTTGTGGTGGGACTTGATCACGTGCGCCTTGCCCGTCTTGGCGCCAGCAGACTCGATCACGTCCGGATAGATAGTGCCCTGTGCCAGGAACTTGATGTTTGGCAGCTTGCTGGCTTCTGCATCGAACACGTCGATAAAGGTGCGGCCAATGATCTTGCGCTTCTTCTCTGGGTCGGCTTCGCCTTCCAGATTGGTCAGGAAGCGGTGCTCGGCATCGGCACGAATGACCTTCACGCCCATGTTCTCGGCAAACATGGCCATGACCTGATCGCCCTCATGCAGACGCAGCAGACCGTTATCGACGAAGACACAGGTCAGTTGATCGCCGATGGCCTTGTGCAACAGCGCCGCGACTACGGAAGAGTCCACACCGCCGGACAACCCCAGCAGCACGTTGGCGCTGCCAACCTGGGCACGAACCTGGGCAATGGCGTCTTCAACGATATTGGAGGGTGTCCACAGTGCCTTGCACTGGCAGATATCCAACAGGAAGCGCGACAGGATACGGCCGCCCTGCTTGGTATGAGTCACTTCCGGATGGAACTGCACGCCATACCAGCCGCGCTTTTCGTCACCCATGGCTGCAATGGCGCAGCTTGGAGTGCTGGCAACGATATGGAAACCTTCCGGCAGGTTGGATACCTTGTCGCCGTGGCTCATCCAGACATCCAGACCGAGGACGCCATCGTCGTCGATATGGTCTTCGATACCGTCAAGCAAGCGGCTCTTGCCGACTACATCGACTTTGGCATAACCAAACTCGCGAACGTTGGAGCCTTCGACTCTGCCGCCCAGCTGCTCGGCCATGGTTTGCATGCCATAGCAAATGCCTAGCAGCGGAACGCCCAGCTCGAATACGGCCTTGGGTGCGCGAGGGCTGTTGGCTTCGTGTACCGATTCCGGTCCGCCGGCAAGGATGATACCGCGAGGGGCAAAGGCACGGATGTCGGCGTCATCCATGTCGAAGGGATGGAGTTCGCAGTAAACACCGAGCTCACGCACACGGCGTGCGATCAACTGGGTGTACTGGGAACCGAAGTCGAGAATCAGAATACGGTGAGCGTGGATGTCTTGGGACATGGCCATTTCTCATGAGCGGTAAGAACAGACGATTCGGGGCCGTCTAAGACAGCCCCGAATCTCAACATAAAACACCCAGCGAACCTATCGTCGCGGCAATCAGCCTACGCGGTAGTTGGGCGCTTCTTTCGTAATTTGCACATCGTGTACATGGGATTCCGCCATGCCGGCGCCGGTGATGCGAACGAATTGAGGCTTGGTACGCATCTCTTCGATCGTGGCGCAGCCGGTGTAACCCATGGAGGCACGCAGGCCACCCATCAATTGATGAATGATAGCGGCTAACGGACCTTTGTACGGTACGCGACCTTCAATGCCTTCCGGTACCAGCTTTTCAGCACCGGACGCGGAGTCCTGGAAATAACGGTCGCTGGAGCCCTGGCTCTGCGACATCGCACCCAGCGAGCCCATGCCACGGTAGGACTTGTAGGAGCGACCCTGGAACAGCTCGACCTCGCCCGGTGCTTCTTCGGTACCAGCGAACATGGAGCCCATCATGACACAGTAACCGCCCGCCACGATGGCCTTGGACAGGTCACCGGAGAAACGGATGCCACCGTCAGCGATCAATGGAACACCTGTACCTTCCAGCGCAGCGGCAACGTTGGCAATGGCGGAGATCTGCGGAACCCCCACACCGGCCACGATACGCGTGGTGCAGATGGAGCCCGGGCCGATACCGACCTTGACGGCATCGGCGCCTGCATCAGCCAGTGCCTTGGCCGCTTCGCCGGTCGCGATGTTGCCACCGATGACCTGAACCTGCGGATAGGTTTCCTTGACCCAGCGTACACGCTCGATCACACCCTTGGAGTGACCGTGAGCGGTATCGACCACAATAACGTCAACACCGGCAGCAACCAGTGCAGCCACACGCTCAGGCGTCTCGGCGCCGGTACCGACGGCAGCACCGACACGCAGGCTGCCCGCTTCGTCCTTGCTGGCGTTCGGATAGGCCTTGGCTTTTTCGATGTCCTTGACGGTCATCATGCCTTTCAGGTTGAAGGCCTCATCGACGATCAGGACCTTTTCCAGACGGTGCTTGTGCAAGAGCTCGCGCACTTCCTGCTTATTGGCACCTTCGCGAACGGTAACGAGACGCTCCTTGGGAGTCATCACATCGCGCACCGGAATATCGAGGCGGTTTTCAAATCGCACATCACGGGAGGTGACGATACCGACCAGATCACCGTTGGCCAGGACCGGTACACCCGAGATGTTGTGCTGACGCGTCAGGTCGAACAGGTCGCGGACGGTTGCGCTGGCATCGATCGTGATCGGGTCCTTTACAACGCCAGCCTCGAAGCGCTTGACCTTGCGGACTTCAGCAGCTTGCTGCTCGACCGTCATGTTCTTGTGGATGATTCCGATACCGCCTTCCTGGGCCATGGCAATGGCGAGACGGGACTCGGTTACGGTATCCATCGCAGCGGATACCAGGGGAATGTTCAACTCGATACCGCGCGTGAGGCGGGTCTTCAGGCTGACGTCTTTTGGCAAGACATCGGAATAACCGGGAATCAGGAGAACGTCGTCGAAAGTCAGGGCTTCTTGGCTGATGCGCAGCATGGCAGGGGCTCCCGGGCGGGAAAAATAAGAAGCGCGACATTATACCTGTCCTAGAGGAAAGCCTCAACGTAGGCATGAAAGTTGCCGCTCCGTTTACATGGGAAACAATATCAAATTAGAATAATTATCATTACCGAATCATGAGCACCTATCTTGAAAGCCTCGCCACGCCCCTTCGGCCATGTCCGGCAAATACCTTTTCTTCTTTCCCTGCTTGCCGGTTGCATCGCTGCGTACACCCTACCCGCCCAGGCGGAAGACCGCGTCGACCTGTCTACTATGGAAATCCAGGCAGATATGCCTCAGGTAGAAGACGGGTATACAGCCGTACAGGCAGGTACAGCCAGCAAGAGTGACGTGCCGGTCAAGGAGGAGGCACAGTCTATTGAGGTCGTAACGCCTGAAATCATTCAGGACTACGACGTTCAGTCGCTGGATGATGCGATGAAGTTTGTCAGCGGCGTCAGCCAGGGCAATACCTTAGGGAACACCAAGGATTCATTGGTCAAGCGGGGATTTGGTACGAATGCCGACGGTTCGATCTTTCGCGATGGCGTGCGCTCAAACCTGTCCCGCAACTTTGGCCCTACCAGTGAGCGGGTCGAAGTTCTCAAGGGCCCGGCTTCTCTTCTTTACGGAGCACTTGAGCCGGGTGGATTGATCAACGTAATTAGCAAACAGCCTCAGTATGTGCAGAGCACTACCTTTGGCGGCTCGGCCTTCAGCGAAGGGGGCGGTAGTCTGAATATCGACACTACCGGGCCTGTGGGCGATACCGGTTTTGCGTATCGCCTGATCGCCGAGCGGCAAAGCGAGGATTATTGGCGCAACTATGGTGTCAATCAGCACACCCTCATCGCTCCTTCGCTGAGTTGGACCGGTGAACGCGCCAGCGTGACGCTGGCCTATGAATACAACGACTATACGAGCCCGTTTGACCGCGGCACGGTGTTTGTTGATGGCCATCCGGCCAGTGTCAGCTACGACAAGCGCCTGGATGAGAAATGGGCCAACACAACCGGCATCAGCGAGACTGCAACGGCTCGATTCGAGTATCAGCTTAGCGACGAGTGGAAGACGCGTCTGACCTACGGTTGGAATAACGACCACTATAGCCTCGCCATCGCTCAGCCGGTCTCGGTTACGCCCAGTGGCGAACTTCTTCGAACAGCCAATGGCGGTCATTATGATTACGAGACCACCTACACCAGCTGGGACTTTATTGGGAAACAGGACTTCCTGGGCCAGCGCCATGATTTATTGATCGGTATCGATCATGAAATGAATGATCAGTACAGGGGCAAGACCTACCGCAATAGCACTGGCTCCCGTCGTAACATCAATATCTATTCACCCACCTATGGCAAGCTTGCCGAGCCCAGTCAGATCAGCCCTACGCAAAGCAATGCACGCAACGAGCTTGAGTCCACTTCGCTTTATTTCAAAGATAACTGGCATCTGGATGATCGCTGGATTCTGGTCCTAGGCGGTCGCTATCAGCAATTCCAGCAATATGCCGCCCAAGGTTTGGGAGCAAACCGAAAAACCACTCTGGATAGGGACGATCAGGTAGTTATCCCGTTTGTCGGTCTGGTTTTTCAAGCAACCGACGCCCTGTCGCTCTACGGAAACTACAGCCATTCCTTTGTTCCCAACACCACCGTGGACGATCTCAATCAGACATTCGATCCGGAAAAAGGACGCAGCTACGAACTGGGCGCCAAATACACTTTGGCGTCAGGCCTGAATCTGAACGCAGCCGTATTCGATATCGAAAAAGACAATGTGGTGAGCACCCGCACGGTCAACGGAAACTCCATAGGCAGCGCGGGCAAAGTGAGCGCTCGTGGGCTGGAACTGGACATCACCGGGCGGTTGTCCGAACGTTGGAACGTCATCGGCACCTATGCCTATACCCGCACGCACATTCTGGAAAATAACAGCAATCCCACCTGGGAAGGCAACCGCCTCAATCAGGCACCTAAACATACGGCCGGCCTGTACCTCACCCATCATTTGCAGGTGCCGTCCAACCTGGGTGACTGGCATACCGGTGCAGGTGCACGCTATGTAGGGGAACGTGCCGGCGACGATGAGAACAGTTTTTATATGAGCAGCTATACCGTCGCTGACGCCTTCCTACGCTGGGACTTGCCTGTGCATGGCTATAAAGCCAAGCTGCAACTCAACGTCGACAACCTGTTTGACAAGCATTACTACCCCTCCAGCACCGGTAGCGCATTGCAGGTCAATGTGGGCGAGCCTCGTACGGCGCGCCTGAGTGCCAGCGTGACCTTCTAAGGGCATCAGATTATCCGTCTGGGCACCCTGCCCAGACGGCCCATCCCACCTAGGCGGCTCTCTGCTCTTATGCTCAACTGTCGGCACAAGAACACAACGGAGCGCCGCCATGCACATCGTCATCCCGGACGACTATCAACACGTTGTCGAAACCCTGGACTGCTTTACCCTGCTCGAACGTGCCGGGCATACCGTCACGGTCTATCATGATGCCGAGCGTGACCCAGCCGTTCTGATCGAGCGCTTTCGAGAAGCCGATGCGCTGGTGCTGACCCGTGAACGAACACATGTCGACGAGGCGCTGCTGTCCCATCTACCCCGCCTCAAGCTGATCAGCCAGACCGGCAAGGCGACCGGTCATCTGGATGTCGCAGCCTGTACTCATCGCGGAATTGCGGTGGTGGAAGGCACCGGCTCGCCCATCGCCGCTGCCGAACTGACCTGGGCGCTGATTCTCATGGCGCGGCGCAAGCTCAAACCAGCCATCGATGCCTTTTATGCCGGTGGCTGGCAGGTCAATCTGGGCGAACGCGTGAACGGCCAAATTTTGGGTATCTGGGGCTACGGCAAGATTGGCAAGCTGCTCGCCCGATATGGTCAGGCCTTTGGCATGCCTGTTCTGGTGTGGGGCAGCGAGACCTCGAGGCAGGCTGCACTGGCGGACGGTCATCGCGCCGCCGACAGCCAGGAAACCTTCTTTGCCGAGTCGGATGTACTGAGCCTGAACCTGCGATTTTCAGACAAGACCCGTCATATCGTCCGTCGTGAGGACTTGGCGTTGATGAAGAAGTCAGCCCTTTTGGTGAATGCTGCCCGTGCAGGTCTGATCGAGCCGGGCGCACTGCTTGAAGCTGTCGAGGCAGGTCGCCCAGGCTATGCCGCGGTAGACGTATATGAAGAGGAGCCCGTACCGGCCGGCCATCCCCTCCTTTCCCACCCCAACATCCTGTGCACGCCTCATCTGGGTTACGTAGAGAAACACAGCTACGAACTCTACTTTGGCGAAGCGTTTGCCAATCTGATCGCCTTTTTTGCGGGCGAGCCGGAAAATGTCGCGAACCCAGACGTGCTGGGTCGCTAGCATCCAGCCGACGGCGGGCTTATGATGCCCGCCATGCTTAACGATCCTTTTCAACGTCTCGGCCTCGACCGTGAGGTCCTAACTGTCAGCCAGCTCAACGGCCGTGCCCGTGTTCTGCTGGAAGACGTCTTTTCTCAGGTCTGGGTGGAAGGCGAGATATCCAATCTTGCCCGCCCCGCCTCCGGCCATATCTACTTTACCTTGAAGGATAAGGACGCCCAGGTACGGTGCGCCCTCTTCCGGCAGAACGCCGTGCGTGTCAGAAACCTGCTCAAGGATGGCATGGCAGTGAAGGTTCGCGGCAAGGTCTCGCTGTTTGAAGGCCGTGGTGATTATCAGCTGATTCTGGAAACCCTGGAGCCAGCAGGTGACGGGCTCTTGCGACAGGCATTCGAAGCCTTGAAGCAGAAACTGCAGGATGAAGGCTTGTTCGCGCAAGAGCGAAAGAAACCGCTGCCGGGCCATCCGTGCCGTATCGGAATCGTGACCTCACCGACCGGGGCGGTCATTCGGGATATCGTCAGTGTCTTCAAGCGTCGTGCACCTCAGGTCGAGTTGGCCCTGATTCCAACGGCCGTGCAAGGACGTGAGGCAACGGCCCAGATCGTACGTGCGCTACAAACGGCAGACGCACAAGGCTTTGATGCGGTCATCCTGGCCCGTGGTGGCGGTTCTCTCGAAGACCTCTGGTGCTTTAATGAAGAACTGGTAGCCCGGGCTATTGCCGCCCTACAAACGCCCATCGTCAGCGCGGTCGGGCATGAGACGGATGTGTCGATTGCCGACTTCGTGGCCGACGTACGCGCCCCGACGCCCTCCGCTGCCGCAGAACTATTGGCCCCTCACAGCGGGGACCTTAAAAACCGCCTGGACGCGCTGTATCGGCGCCTGGTTGTCCGCATGGGTGAGCGGCTCAGCCGTGAGCAGTTGCGCCTGGAAAACATGACGCGTCGGCTCAAGCATCCGGGCGAGCGGCTGCGCCAGCAAGCACAGCGTATCGATGATCTGGACATGCGACTGCGCCGTGCGTTTGTGATTGATATGAACAGACGCCGGGATCGCCTTGCCCATGTCGAAACCCGACTGGCAGGCCAGCATCCGGGCCGTCAACTTGCCCTGCTACGTCAGCGGCTGGATCAACTGGCCCAGCAGCTTCCGCGCTGCATGGAACGCCAGCTCAAGGAGCGTCGTCAGCGCCTGGCCGCCCAGGTTCAAACGCTGCATATCGTCAGCCCGCTTGCCACTCTGGGTCGTGGTTACAGCATTCTGCTCGACGAACGCGGCCACGCCATCCGATCCGCCGATCAAACGCGTAATGGCCAGCGCCTCAAAGCCCGCCTGGCTGAAGGCGAGCTGGATGTTCGGGTGGAAGACAATCATCGGGAACCAACGACGCTCTCCCTGCTGGACTGACCATTAGCAGGCGCGACTGAAAAACGTTTCTACCTGAACACGTGCGCTCAGCTCGTCGACATAGCGGCGCACCGAGTCAGGCCACTCTAGCCCAGCCGTGACGCTCAGGCCTCGCAGAATTGGAAACAGGTTGAAGTCATCCAGCAGGAGTTGCGGACGCGCCGGATCAAGGCTGTACATCTCGACCAGTAATGTCAGGCGGTGATTGATGTCATCAATTGCCTGCTGGCTGTTTGACAGGGCCGCATTGAAATCTCCGATGATCTGGCTTTTCTTCTCGACAAACAGCGCGTGAGCCTCACGCGAGCCCATCTCCTTGAGGCCGATCTGTGCCCAGCGCGGATAGCCCAGCTGCTGAAACGACGGCAGGGTAGATTCAATCCAGGCGGTTACAGCTTGTGAATGGGCCTGTTCGATCATTGGTCTGTCATCGAGATGATCAAGATAGTGAACAATCGCCAGACTTTCCGTCATGGCGGTCCCGTCGTCCTTTACCAGGATCGGGACAGTCTTCTTGCCTACCAAACGCTCAGGGGTGGCTGCATCGTCATACAACAGCACCTGAAGCGTTGCATCGAGTTGCTTGAGGCCCAGCGCCATACGCGCCTTGGTACTGAAGGGACAGTGTTCGTAGTAGTAGAGCTTCATGAGGCTTCTCCTTGATGTCCTCATGCAGTGACCGGTGTGAACTCGCCCGGGTTCAGCCACGAGCGATTTGCCAGAAGCCAAGACATGAACGAGGATGACTGGATCACATCGCCTTGATTGTTTTCCTATGCCTCGCTTTTTTCTGCTACTGATTACCTTGTGTTTTACCTTTTGCGCCCATGCTGAAGGCTTCATCACCCGCCTGCTGGATAAACCTGTTCCAGGGGGGGTGGCGGTTGTTCCATTGGGCAACGGCCCGACGGCTCCCAAAGCGACCTATCAAGGGAAGCCGGTCATGGTGGTCCATGAAGAGGGCCAGCGCTGGATTGCTATCGTCGGTATTCCACTCACGATCAAACCCGGTCAGCAGACATTGACGGTCAATGGTAGCCGCACGGAAACCTTTGCCGTGCGCAGTCGCCACTATAAGGAACAGCACATCACGCTGAAAAATGATCGGCAGGTAAACCCCAATCCGGCGGATCTCAAGCGAATCGAGCGTGAGCTGGCTGAGCAGACCAAGGCCTATCAGATCTTTTCCCCCGGTACGCCCAGTAACCTGCTGCTGGACCGCCCCGTCGATGGACGCCTTTCCAGCCCGTTCGGCTTGCGGCGCTTTTTCAATGGCCAGGAGCGCAACCCACATTCAGGCCTCGATTTTGCCGTTCCAGCCGGTACACCGATCAAGGCGCCAGCCGCAGGCAAGGTCATTCTGATTGGCGATTATTTCTTTAATGGCCGTACGGTATTTGTCGACCACGGACAGGGCTTTATCAGCATGTTCTGCCATATGTCCAAAGTGAACGTAAAGCTGGGGCAGGAAGTGCCCAGAGGTGGCGTGGTGGGCTTCGTGGGGTCGACGGGTAGAGCCACCGGGCCGCATATGCACTGGAATGTCAGCCTGAACGATGCACGGGTCGATCCCACCATCTTCATCAACGCCTATACACCCTGACGGGGACAATGAAAGCCCGTAAGCCCGCAAGGCTTACGGGTATAACAATCCTACCGCTTGCAAAGCGCCTCGCAGGGCACCCCGTCGTGATTTCCATCGATCTGAGTGTTGCCACATTGCTGCAGTTGAAATTTCGCCTCGGCGCAGCTGGACATGGCATTACAGCGTTTGAGCGTCGAGCAGTTGAACTCGCCGCCTTCCTCGCTTGCCGACTTGACCGGCGGCGTGTAGGTAGCCGATCCCACCCGCTTATCCTGACGCTTGTCACGGTCGGCCTTGCGCCACTCCCACGGTGGCATGCGTTCCGACTCCGGTAGCGCCCAAAGACCACGCTTGGCAGCCTTGGCTTCGGCCTCAAGATCCAGCAGCGACTTGTCTTTCAAATACTGCCGGTACACCCAGGCCGAGCCGGACTTGACCTGCTCGGCATTCACATCTGTCCTGTCCTGGTAAACGCGTGCCACCTTGCGGCCGTAGCGGTCGGCATCCTGTACCTCAAGCCGCACATCCTTACCAAAAACCATGCTGGAGAGGGACTGCTGCGCACGAGTCCCATAAGGCTGCTTGGACTCAGGCGTATCGATCTCGGCCAGTCGAATCTTGAGCTGTTTTTTCTGTGGCGTCAGGCAGGTCAGCGTATCGCCATCGTGCACACCTACCACACGGCAGTTGATGGTCTCGGCCTGGGCCAGCAACGGAAAAAGAAAAAAAGCGGCAAACGGAATCAGACGCCTCACGCGAAAACTCCTTGGGAGAAAATGGGCAGAGCTGCTGTTCAAAGTACCACTCCTGCGGTGCAGCGATCAGCGGTCCAGGGGAATCAGCTTGTACAGTTCACCAATGGTGCACCGCTCCGCATTACCGGCTGGCGCATTGGAAATGATCAGATCTCCAGGTCGCAAACCGGCCGCTCTTGAGCTGTAGCCGATACGGTTACCTGCCTGCAGGTTGCCGCAAGGCTGCGCAAACTCAACCAGATAGGCCCGTCCCAGGCCAGTTCCCAGCGCAATGTGGCTGCGATCCAGATAACTCCATCCAGACAAGTCGAACCCAAGGATTGTACGGATTGGCTCGCCTTGGCTATAGCCCAGTCGCCTGAGCTTGCCGTCCAGCGTAGTCGGCGGTCCGAACGGTGTCGCACAGGCAGCCAGCAGTGAAATCAGCCCCAGCAGTCCCAGCGCTCTAAACACGTGCATTCAAGAATCCTTAACCTGTTGTCTCTATCATGGCGCTTTGAGTGCATGCGCCTTTGCCATGGCAGCACCCTATCGAATGTACTGTCTCAGAGGGTTAGGAAAGCGTGGCGCCTTATAGTTTCAATCCAGGCCTAATCGCGTCCGTTCAATGTTTCACTGACTTCGATCAGGCGTGAAAGACCTGCCTTCAGAGCCGCCACCGTGTCGGCGTCCAGAGGAAGCGTTTGTTTCATCGTACCGGGAATGCCACGTGCGGCCTCCTGCAGGGCTCGCCCATCCTGGGTCAGCGTTACCGCCACACAACGCTCGTCCTCAACCAGGCGAGACCGTTGGACCAGACCGGCAGCTTCGAGGCGCTTGACCAGCGGGGTAAGGGTTCCGGTATCCAGATGCAGGCGCCTGCCGATCTCAGTGACCTTGAGCCCGTCCCGCTCCCAGAGCACAAGCATGACCAGGTATTGCGGATACGTAAGGCCCAGCGGCTCAAGCAATGGCCGATAGGCGCGAATGGTGGCATTTGCCGCTGCGTAGAGCGGAAAACACAACTGTTCGTCGAGTGAAAGCTCGCACACGGAGCGATTTGGCGTCTCTTTTATCGAATCAGACATGACGACCTCGTCGAGACCAAAGCGAACATCCTGCGACGCCGAGCCTCTTGCTTGTTTACATTTCACGCAATTATATTGAACACAATATATCGGTAAGCCTCTAACTGCCAGATGCTACCTACTCTTGGAGAACATGCCCAATGGCTGATCTGTTTAGCGAACTGAAAATCAAAGACGTCACCCTGCGTAACCGTATTGCCGTCTCCCCCATGTGCCAGTACATGGCAAAAGACGGCATGCCCAACGAATGGCATTTCCAGAATTATGCCTCGCGTGCGGCAGGCGGTGCAGGGCTTATTGTTGTAGAGGCGAGCGCCGTCTCCCCTGAAGGCCGTATCACCCCTGCTGACCTGGGGATCTGGAACGATGAGCAGGCCGAAGCCTACAAGCCTATCGTCAACTTCATCAAATCCACCGGTGCCGTAGCCGGTATCCAGATTGCTCACGCCGGCCGCAAAGCCAGCGCCAACCGTCCCTGGGAAGGCGATGATCACCTGCCGGAAGACCATCCGCTGGCCTGGGAAACCATTGGCCCCTCCGATAATGCCTTTGGTGCCCACCTGCCCCGTGCCCCCAAGCAGATGACGGTCGAGGATATCCATCGCGTTACAGCTGATTTCGTAGCCGCTGCCAAGCGCGCTCTTGCGGCGGGCTTCGAGTTGCTTGAACTGCACTTCGCCCATGGTTACCTGGCGCAGAGCTTCTTCTCGCCGCTGGCCAACAAGCGTACTGATGAATACGGTGGCGACTTCGAAGGCCGTGCACGCTTCCTGCTGGAAACCTTCCATGCCGTACGCGAGGTATGGCCCCAGAACCTACCGTTGATCGTACGCCTGGGCGTGACTGACTTCGTTGAAGGCGATCAGGGTATGGAAGAGTCCATCGAACTGGTTCGCCGCTTCAAGGAAGGCGGTATGGACCTGATCGACGTCAGCATGGGCTTCAACACGCCTGATGTATCCAATGTTCCATGGGGCAAGCCAGGCTTCATGGGCGACAAGGCAAAGCAGATCACCGATGCGGTCGATGTGCTGACCTCCATCAGCTGGTCCATTCGCGAGCCCAAGGATGCCAATGAACTCATCGAAAGCGGCCAGACCGATCTGATCATGCTGGGCAAGGCTGTACTGGGTGATCCCTTCTGGCCTTACCATGCCGCTATCGAATTGGGTCGCGAGAACCCTCAGGATCTGCTGCCTCCGCCCTATGCGGCCTGGCTGAAGCGTCGCTGAGTTTTCGCTGTCCAAAAGGCGCCCGTTACACGGCGCCTTTTTATTTGGTTCCGCTTATTGCTTGGCGAGACGCACAGTACGCTAGGCTATGTTTCTACTCAGCCTATGGAGCGCTCATGATCACGGTTCATCACCTCAACAACTCCCGCTCGCAACGTGTCCTCTGGCTACTTGAGGAGTTGGGGCTCGAGTATCAGATCAAACGTTATGAGCGTGATCCGCAGACGTTGCTGGCTCCAAAGGAGCTGCGTGATGTTCACCCATTGGGCAAGTCGCCGGTTATTACCGATGACTCGATGACCTTGGCGGAGTCAGGCGCCATCATCGATTATCTGGCCCACCGCTACGGGCAGTCACTCGTTCCCCCCGCCGACGCCCCCGAGCGCGCACGCTATACCTACTGGCTGCACTATGCCGAAGGCTCAGCCATGCCACCTCTGCTTCTCAAGCTGGTGTTCGACCGTGTCCGCACCGGTCCGATGCCTTTTTTCGCCCGCCCTATCGCGCGCGCCATCAGTGATCAGGTCACCCGAGTCTTCATTCAGCCGCAGCTGAACCTGCACTTCGATTATCTGGAAAGTGAGTTGAGCAAGCACGAATGGTTTGCAGGTGACGCCTTTACAGCAGCCGATATACAGATGAGTTTCCCGCTGGAAGCGGCTGCCTGTCGCGCAGGCTTGACGCAGGGCCGCCCCAAGCTCAAGGCCTTTCTGGAGCGTATCCATGCGCGACCGGCGTATCAACGCGCCTTGGAAAAAGGTGGCCCCTATGACTATGCCGCCCAGGGTTAATGCTGGCGCATGGGCATCTTGTCGATGGTGGCAAAGATTGCGGCAGGATCGATCTGGCCTTGTTGCACGATTTTCTTCCCGCCGTCCTTGCCGACCAGGATGACCGTTGCCTCGCCGCTCGGCTGCTCATCAAGCGCACTGACCAGCGCCTGGGTCTGATGTTCGCTCAGCGTCTCACCGTTACGCTGGCCACGATCACCGACTACGGTATAAAGCACCATATCCCGCTCGATAAAAGCCTCACGGTTGCGTGGCTCTTCAAGGGAGGTGGTCAACTGCTTGAGCACCGGATCATCCGCCGACGCCGCCAGGACAACAAGGGGACGCGTCTTCCAACGCTCCTGGGTCAAAGGATTGTCCGCGTCAGCGGCCATCACGCCTCCCGCAATCGCCATGAGCCCGCTCAAGGTACCGGCTTTCAGCATGCGTAAAATAGACATCGTTATGACTCCCATCAAGAAAAGGGTCTTTGCATAACGACCACATACGCATCGAAAATTCAGTGGCTACACACCTGTAGCATTACAAAGCGTGTAGCCCCTGGCTTATCGCTCGATAGCCAGCGCGACACCCTGGCCACCACCAATACACAAGGTCGCCAGCCCCTTGTGTGCGTCACGCCGGATCATCTCATACAGGAGATTGATCACGACCCGTCCGCCTGACGCGCCAATCGGATGACCCAGCGCGATAGCCCCTCCATTCACATTGACCTTGTCCCAGTCCCATCCCAGCTCCTGCCCTACCGACAATGCCTGGGCAGCAAAGGCTTCGTTGGCTTCGATCAGGTCCAGCTCGCCCAGATCCCATCCTGCCTTGTCCAGACAACGGCGCGTCGCTGACACGGGTCCGATTCCCATGATGGAAGGATCAACGCCTGCATTGGCATAAGCCTTGATGCGGGCCAGCACCGGCAGGTCCAGCGCGTCGGCTTTTTCCGCACTCATGAGAATGAGCGCAGCGGCCCCATCATTGATGCTGGAAGCATTACCGGCCGTGACCGTACCGTCGGGCTTGAATGCTGGCTTGAGCTTGGCCAAGGCTTCGGCTGTCGTGCCTGCACGCGGCTGCTCATCAGCATCGAACACCATCGGATCGCCCTTGCGCTGAGGGATCACGACAGGGGTAATCTGGTCCTTGAAGCGGCCCGCCTCGATAGCCGCGAGAGCCTTCTGCTGGGAGGCCGCGGCGTACTCGTCCTGCGCTTGGCGGCTGATGCCATATTTCTCGACCAGATTCTCGGCAGTAATCCCCATGTGGTAATCGTTAAACGCGTCCCACAGACCGTCCTGAATCATCGAATCAACCAGCTCGGCATTTCCCATTCGTAGACCGGTACGCGCCTTGGGCAGAACGTAAGGCGCAAGGCTCATGCTTTCCATGCCACCGGCCACGATGATGTCGGCGTCACCACAGCGAATGGCCTGGGTGGCCAGATGCAGCGCCTTGAGGCCCGAGCCGCACACCTTGTTAAGCGCCATGGCTGGCACCGTAGGCGGCAATCCCGCCTTGATGGAGGCCTGACGCGCCGTGTTCTGTCCAAGACCTGCCGTCAATACGTGGCCCATGATGACTTCATCGACCTGTTCCGGTGCGATACCGGTTTTTTCGATCACGGCCTTGATGACTGTAGCCCCCAGCTCCACGGCTGACACATTGGCCAGCGCACCCTGAAAGCTGCCAATGGCCGTCCGCGTAGCGGCCACGATAACAACGTCTCGCATTACTGCTCTCCTGAAATAAGATGGCCATGCGCCCGGCATCAGCACAAGGCGGTTCGCCTGCGGCATTCGTCTGGATCCCGTCGCGTACGTCCTGCGCTGATCAACAGGCGCACCATGCCTATGCCATTACTGAACAGCCGGTGGCTTCCTGCAACGCTTCGAAGGTGACGCCTTCAGCCAGCTCGACCAGCTTCAATCCTTCTGGGGTCACATCCAGCACCCCCAGGTCGGTAATGATCCGGTTGACCACCCCTACTCCGGTCAGTGGCAGGTCACAGACCGGCAGGATCTTGTGAGCGCCTTTGGCGGTGTGCTCCATCAGCACTACCACGCGTTTTACACCGGCAACAAGGTCCATTGCCCCGCCCATGCCCTTTACCATCTTGCCGGGAATCATCCAGTTAGCGAGGTCTCCCTTTTCCGACACCTGCATAGCGCCCAGAATGGCGAGGTTGATATGACCGCCCCGGATCATGGCAAAACTCAAGGCACTGTCGAAGTAACTGCTGCCCGGCAGGGCAGTAACAGTTTGCTTGCCGGCGTTGATCAGGTCCGGGTCAATGGTCTCTTCTGTCGGAAACGGGCCGATACCCAGGAGTCCGTTTTCAGACTGCAGCCACACATCCATTCCTTCAGGGATATAGTTGGCGACCAGAGTGGGCAGGCCAATGCCCAGGTTGACATAGAAGCCGTCCTGCAATTCCTTGGCGGCGCGCTGCGCCATTTGTTCACGAGTCCAGGCCATGTTAGTTGCCCTCCGACAGGGTGCGTTTCTCGATGCGCTTCTCGGGGTTGGCATTCACAACGATGCGCTGCACAAAGATGCCCGGCAGATGGACCTCATCAGGGTCTAGCTCACCCGTTTCCACCAGTTGCTCCACCTCGGCAATACACAACTTGCCCGCCATTGCTGCCAGAGGGTTGAAGTTACGTGCAGTCTTGTTGAAGACCAGATTGCCTGCCTTGTCAGCCTTGATCGCTTTGACCAGCGCCACATCCGCCACGAGCGACCGCTCCATCACATACTGCTCACCATCGAACTCGCGTGTTTCCTTGCCTTCGGCCACCAGCGTGCCGTAGCCGGTACGCGTGAAGAACGCCGGGATGCCTGAACCACCGGCACGCAGTTTTTCCGCAAGCGTGCCTTGGGGGGTGAATTCCAATTCCAGCTCACCGGAAAGGTACTGCCGCTCGAACTCCTTGTTCTCGCCTACGTAGGAGGAAATCATTTTCTTGATTTGCCGGGACTCGAGCAGTACGCCCAGGCCAAACCCGTCTACTCCGGCGTTATTACTGATCACGGTCAGCTCGCGCTTGCCGGTCTCGCGCAATGCCAGGATCAGCGCTTCGGGGATCCCGCACAGACCGAAACCGCCGACCGCCAGCGTCATGCCGTCTTCCACGACCCCTTCCAGGGCATGGGCGGCACTGGGATAAAGCTTGTTCATGGTTTACCTCGTGTCGTTATTGTTGTTAACGGGCCAACCAGCCCCCATCGACATTCCACGCGGCGCCCCGTACCTGGGCGGCCGCATCGCTGCAAAGAAACAGTGTCAGCTCGCCCAGTTGGGCAGGCGTGACGAATTCAAGTGACGGCTGCTTCTCCTCCAGAAGCTCCCGCCGTGCGCGCTCTGCATCGCCATCTGCAGCGGCGCGTGCATCGATCTGCTGCTGCACCAGAGGTGTCAGCACCCAGCCCGGGCAGAGCGCATTACAGGTCACATTACAATCGGCCGTTTCCAGTGCAACCACCTTGGTCAGTCCGACCACGCCATGCTTGGCAGCCACATAAGCGGATTTCTGTGCCGACCCTACCAATCCATGCACGGACGCGATGTTCACAATCCTTCCCCAGCCGCGCTGCCTCATACCCGGCAATGCCAGACGAGTCGCGTGAAATACCGAGGACAGATTGATTGCAATGATCGCGTCCCACTTCTCGACCGGAAACGTCTCGACCGATGCCACATGCTGGATGCCGGCATTGTTGACCAGAATATCCACACCACCGAACTCATGTTCAGCATAGGCGAAAAGCTCAGTAATCTGCTCAGGCCGGGACAAGTCCGCCCCGTGATAGCCGACCCGCCCACCCAAACGGCTTAGATCGGCTTTAGCCGTCTCGCTGTCACCAAAGCCATTGAGGATCACATTGGCACCCGCTTCGGCCAGTCGCGTGGCGATACCCAGACCGATTCCACTGGTCGAACCGGTTACCAAGGCGGTTTTGCCTTTCAAGCCCATAACGTTCTCCTCTACACGATGCCAGTGGCATAGAACACGCCGATGACCACGAACACTGCCAACGTCTTGATCAGCGTGATACCAAATACGTCTTTGTAAGCTTCCCGGTGCGTCAGTCCAGTTACTGCCAGCAAGGTGATGACGGCGCCATTGTGCGGCAGGGTATCCATGCCACCGCTGGCCATAGCCGCCACCCGGTGCAGCACCTCAAGGGGAATCTGTGCGGCATTGGCTGCGGCGATAAAACTGTCCGACATGGCCGCCAGCGCAATACTCATGCCGCCTGAGGCCGAGCCAGTGATACCGGCCAGAAGCGTTACGGTAATGGCTTCATTGATGAGTGGGTTGGGAATGCTCTTGAGCGCGTCTGCCAAGACCAGAAAACCCGGTAGCGAAGCGATTACTGCACCAAACCCATATTCAGACGCAGTATTCATGGCGGCCAGCAAAGCACCGCCTACTGCGGTTTTAGTGCCCTCGGCCAAGCGGGTACGGATGGTTTTAAACGCAGCCACAAGCACCAGCAAAATGCCGATTAACAAGGCAGCCTCGACGGCCCAGATTGCTGTCAGCTTGCTGACTTCGCTGGTAACAGGCGTTGCCAGACCCGGTAGCGCTAGCGTGTGCGTCTTGCCGTACCACTGAGGAATCCAGTGGGTAAACAGCAGATTCATGACGCCGACCAGGATAAGTGGTGACAGCGCCAAAAGCGGGTTCGGCAAGTTGATGTTGTCCGGTGTTTCCGGCTCGTTACGCAAGTCGGTGCCGTACCCTTCTCCACGCGCCATCGCTTTACGACGCTGCCGCCCCAGATAGGTCAACCCGACCGCGATGACAAACAACGAGCCGATCAACCCCAGCCACGGGGCGGCCCAGGCCGTCGTGTTGAAGAATGTCGTAGGAATGATGTTCTGGATTTGAGGCGTACCCGGCAGGGCATCCATGGTGAATGAAAACGCACCTAGTGCAATGGTGGCTGGAATCAATCGTTTGGGAATGTTGCTCTGGCGAAACATCTCGGCTGCGAATGGATACACCGCAAACACGACAACGAACAGCGAGACGCCACCATAGGTCAGCAAGGCGCAAACCAGCACGATGACCAGCATGGCCTGCCGTGTGCCCAGCAGACGAATCGCAGCAGCTACAATGGAACGGGAAAAACCGGAAAGCTCGATCAGCTTGCCGAAGACTGCACCCAGCAGAAAGACAGGAAAGTACAGCTTGATGAAGCCGACCATCTTGTCCATGAACACACCGGTAAATGCCGGAGCCACAGCGGAAGGATCGGTCAGCAGCACCGCCGCAAGGGCTGCAATCGGTGCAAACAGGATAACGCTATAACCACGGTACGCCGCCAGCATCAGCAGACCCAGCGCCGCCAGAGCAATCAATACGCTCATGTTTTCTCCTCGCTGGCCGGTCAGCACCGAACGCAGCGGCTAGTTATTGTTGTAGCTGTGGAGACAGCAAGGCTTTGTTAGCGAGATCCATGCCAGACACTAACACCTTGAATTACCTAACCAATTGCTCCTTCAATTCATTGATTTCTCAAATTGGAGACAACTTCGCATTGATTTTGTCTCTAACTTGAGAATAGTCTCTATTTCAAGACAAAAGCCCCAGGACGGCCATTTTTTTATAAAGGGTTGAGCGTCCAAGCCCTAAGCGTTTGGCAGCCTCCTCGACCCTGCCTGAGCACGATGACAAGGCCTGGGTAATGAGCTCATGCTCGAATTGCCGCTTCGCCTCTTCATACGTCATGTTGCTACTAGGCATCCTGGTGGTGCTAATGGACACCAGCTCAATCGCTTTGGGCGGCAAGGGTTTTCCTAATGCCGAGCCAATGCTGAGCGCGCCAATAACGGCCTCATCACTCAACAGCGATGCGCGCTCCAGAACATTGCGCAGCTCACGTACGTTGCCAGGCCAATCGTAGCGGGCGAGTAACGCCAGTGCTTCCTCATCCAGCTCCCGAGGCGCATGTCCTTCCGCCAGCAAACTGTCCAGGATGGCTTCGCATAACGCCGGCAGGTCTTCTCGCCGTTCACGCAGCGGCGGAACCACAATGGGCAGTACGTTCAAGCGGTAGTACAGATCCGCCCGAAATGAGCCTTCAGCTACCAGCGCATCCAGATTGCGTGAGGTTGCCGCAATCAGCCGAACGTCGCAACGCAGCACCTCGTTGGACCCCAGCGGCTCGAATTCCTTTTCCTGAAGCACCCTCAAAAGTTTTGCCTGTAAGCTCAGGGGCATATCGCCGATTTCGTCCAGAAATAGCGTTCCGCCCTGCGCAATCTGCAGTTTTCCTGCCCGCGCCTTGCGGTCCGCGCCTGTAAAGGCACCAGGCGCCGTGCCGAAGAACTCAGCTTCCAACAGGTTTTCAGGGATGGCAGCCGCATTCACACTGACAAACGACTTATTGGCCCGAGGAGATGCCGCATGAATGGCATGGGCCAACAACTCCTTTCCTGTGCCGGTCTCGCCCAACAGCAAGACAGAGGTCTCTACCGTAGCCGCACGTCTCGCACGTCGCTTGACCTCCTGACTGGCCGGGCCGCTGCCTACGAAGTGGGCAAAACTGTATTTGGCCTGCCGGGCGTTCTGCAGCGACCGCCGCGTCGAAGCCAATTCCTCCTGAATCCGTAAGAACCGCGTCACCAAGGGGGCCAACGTCCGTAACTCATCGAACAAGGCAAAGCCAATGGCACCGATGACCTGACCGGTATCGTCATGGATGGGCAAACGCATCACCACCATTGGTCCTTTGGGTGTATCAAGCAGATCCAGCAGGATGGGCTGGCCCGTGTTGACCACCTCCCGCAACAGGCTTCCCGGAATCACCTGCTCACACACCTGCCCGATCGCCGACTTTGCGCTGGGCAAGCCAAAGCGCCGGGCATAACGCTCATTCATCCAGACGATACGAAGGTCACGGTCCACAATCACGGTGCCTTCGCTGCTCTGCTCGATGCTTTCAAATAGCGAGCGAATCGCCCGCAGACTGATCTGCTGATAGTCGCTCAGGTCATTGGTGGTCGCCATATCGACACCCATATAGCGATTCATGGCCGCAAGGCATACTGTAGCTGATGGGCACGCCGCTCGGCTATCCGCGCCTTGCGCTCCTCGCTCCACTCATAAAACCCATTGCCGCTGCGTAGGCCTGTTCTTCCCTGCCCGACGCGTTCACGCAAAACCTCTAGCACCTCTTCATCCTTGGCCAAGGTCGGCATCAGGTGGCTGGCGATGTCCAGAAAGGTATCGAGACCACCCATGTCTGCCGCTTCCAGCGGTCCCACCATGCCGTAGCGCCTACCCAGAGAGGCCCGCATGACCCGGTCCACATCTTCAGGCGACGCTGCACCGCTTTGTACGATATGCAGGGCCTCACGCAGCACGGCAAACTGCAGGCGGTTGCCAATAAAGCCCGGAATCGCCCGCATGAGCAGAACAACTTCCAGGTCCATGACTTGCAATACATCCCGCACCCTCTCCAAACAGGCTGGGTTGGTCTTTTCTCCCGACACCAGTTCGACCAGTGGAATCAGATGAGGCGGGTTCCAGAAATGAGCAATGAGCAACCGTTCGGGATATGCCATTCCCTGAGCCAGTTGATTGGGAGGAAAGCCGCTTGTGTTACTGGCAATGATGGCCTCTGGCGAAACGACTGACTCAAGCTCCGCATACAACGCATGCTTGAGCGCCAGCCGCTCAGGTACAGCCTCGATCAGTAGCGTGGCATCAGCCAAATCGGCCAGCGCATCGGTTGTCGTGATCCTGCTCAGCACTCCATGGGTCTGACTGGGTTCAAACAGCGCAGCCGCTGATAGCTCTTCCAGAACGCTTCTGGCAATGGCGGGCACATCGCTCAAACGCTCGGCGGAAACGTCTCGCAGCAGAACCGAATGTCCGTGGCGAGCAAAATGAGTGGCAATCCCGACACCCATGAGGCCGGCGCCAATAATTGCGATTCGAGGCGTTTGCATTGTTGTTGTCCTGAATAGCCTGTCGAAGGGCCAGTCTGCAATCGTCCCAAGGCAAAGGGCAAGCGCCGGAAACAACAATGCCCCATCGCCAGTATGGCAGACGGGGCACTAGGGAGGAGTAGCGAGCAATCAAAGCAGTTCGAAGTCGTCCACATCCCGATACGCGGGGAACGCATCGCGGTAGCGCGACAGCGTGTCGGCAGACAGCGACACCGTAAACACTCCTGCGCTGTCCTTGGCGTCCAGGAGCGGCTCGCCCTGGTAGTCCAATACCTGGCTGTCGCCGCTATAGGCGATTCCTTTTCCGTCTTCGCCAATACGATTCACGGCCGCGACATAACAGAGGTTTTCAATGGCCCGAGCGGGAAGCAGCCGATTCCAGTGGTTACGCCGTGCGGCTGGCCAGTTGGCGGTATAGAGCAACAGATCAGTCTTGACTGGATCACGGCTCCACACCGGAAACCGCAAGTCGTAACAGATCAAGGGACGAATGCGCCAGCCGTTGAGCTCGAATACCGCTTGCGCTTCACCTGCGGTGTAATGTTCGTGCTCTCCGGCCATGCGAAACAGGTGACGTTTGTCATAATGGGACATCGTGCCGTCAGGCCGCGCCCACAGGAGTCGATTACGGTACTGCCCCTGGGCATCACGAACGATCAGGCTGCCCGTTATCACAGCATTGAGCGATGCCGCTTGCTCGCGTATCCACGCATGGGTACGTCCGCCTTCATCCTCAGCCAGCAGGGCTGATTCCATCGAAAAGCCGGTAGTGAACATCTCAGGCAGTACGACCAGATCCGCGCCTTTCGCCTGTTGCAGCAAGGCAGTAAACCGGTCGCGGTTGGCCGAAGCATCATGCCAGAACAGTTCAGTCTGGATGAGTGCCAGTTTCAAATCAGGTCTCAGGCTTAGATCGCGCACAGTTTTTCCGCTGCTAGCCGCAGCGTCTCCTCTCGTTTAGCGAAGCAGAAACGTACCAGACGCAAGTCCTTTGGAGCTTCCTGATAAAACACGGAGATCGGAATAGCAGCCACACCGTGCTCACGCGTCAACCACTCGGCCATTTCGACATCGCTTACGTCATCCCGAATAGCGGAATAGTCCGCCAGCTGGAAATAGGTCCCTGCTGCACGTGTAAACGCCAATTTAGACGAACCCAACAAATCACAGAACAGATCTCGTTTGGCCTGATAAAACGCTGGGAGTTCGGTTACATGCTCGGGATGCGCTTCCATGAAATCTGCCAATGCCCATTGCAGAGGCGTCACCCCGCAAAAGCTTACATACTGGTGAATCTTGCGCAGTTCGCTTGAAAGCTCGCGCGGGGCGATCACATACCCGGTCTTCCAACCTGTCACATGATATGTTTTGCCAAAGGAGCTGATAACAAACGCACGGGCGTAGAGTTCATCATGGGTGAGTACACTGGCATGCTCTGCTCCGTCGAAAACCAAGTGCTCATATACCTCATCACTGATCAGGTAGATATCCCGATCGCGAATCAATGCGGCGAGACGGTCCAGCGCGTCGCGACCAACCAGCGAGCCGCTCGGGTTATGGGGCGTGTTCAGCACGATAGCCCGTGTGCGCGACGTCAGGGCTGCCTGCAAACGATCCCAGTCGATCCCAAAATCCGGCAGTGCCAAGGGTAGGTGGATGCAGCGCCCACCGGCCAGTTCAACCGAGGGTGCATAAGAATCGTAGCAGGGATCGAATACAATCACTTCGTCACCGCTGCGAACTACAGACTGAATGGCGCAAAAGATGGCCTGCGTCGCACCGGGCGTAATGGTGACTTCCTGTTCGGCATCAACCGTGCGCCCATAGAGCGTAGCCACTTTGCGGGCCACTTGCTCACGCAAGGCGGGCAATCCTGTCATGGGCGCATACTGGTTATGACCGGCCATGACGTGCCGACTTACCGCCTCGCGCAAGGCATCCGGGCCGTCGAAATCCGGGAAACCCTGAGACAGGTTGATTGCACCCGTTTCCATAGCCAGCTGGGACATGCGGGTAAAGATAGTCACACCGAGGGAAGGCAACTTGCTCTGGATCATCGAACGCTCCGACAACAAGGCGGTCGGCTTCGATGCCGTCGACGGCTCAGCGAAGCACTATGCACCGCTATCATGACTTAAGACTGGCCACTCGGAAGGTGCCCGAGCGGCCTGGTATTCGAACGGGCCAGGCAGCGCTGGCCTGTTACAACAGAGAAGCGACTAGCGACGCTTATCCTTGCGCTTCTTCTCCGCTTTCTTGTGATGGCTCATCAAGCGGCGCTTCTTGTTCACCTGCCGCTCGGTCAGCGTGTTCTTCTTGTCGGCGAAGGGGTTTTCACCTGACTTGAACTCAATGCGAATAGGCGTACCTATCAGCTTCAATACACGGCGATAGGTGTTTTCCAAGTAGCGGACATAGGCGCGCGGGACCGCATCCACTTGGTTACCATGGATAACCAACAGCGGGGGGTTGGCTCCGCCCATGTGCGCATAACGCAGCTTGATTCGACGACCATTGACCAGCGGCGGCTGGTGCTCCTGTACCGCATCCTCAAGAATCTTGGTCAGACGACTGGTAGGCCAGCGGGTAACGGCCGAAGCGAATGCCTGTTGCACCGACTTGTACAGATGACCCACACCGGTGCCATGCAATGCGGAAATGAAATGAATATCTGCGAAATTGGCAAACATCAGGCGGCGTTCGAGTTCGGTCTTCACGTAATCGCGCTCACTGGACTCCATGCCGTCCCACTTGTTGAGCGCAATCACCAGGGCGCGACCGGTTTCCAGGACAAAGCCCAACAGGTTCAGATCATGCTCGACTACCCCTTCACGGGCGTCCATCACAAAGATAACGACGTTGGCGTCCTGAATGGCCTGAAGCGTCTTCACAACAGAAAACTTTTCTACCGCTTCGAAGATCTTGCCGCGGCGGCGCACGCCTGCGGTATCGATCAGCGTGTACTTCTCTTCATTGCGCTCGAAGGGAATGTAGATACTGTCGCGAGTCGTGCCGGCCTGGTCATATACGATGACCCGCTCTTCGCCAAGCATGCGGTTGACCAGCGTGGACTTGCCCACGTTGGGACGGCCAATGATGGCGATCTTGATCCCGGCCTTTTCATCTGGTCCTGGAATACGCTTCTCGATGACACTCTCATCCGAAGCCTGATCGCCCTCTTCGTCCTCCGCATCAACAATGAACTCTTCTTCCTCATCCTTGGGGAAGGAGCCTAGCACCTGCTCAAGCATGCCGTTGATACCGCGGCCATGCGCAGCCGCAATGGTCAGCGCATCACCCAGGCCCATTGGGCTGAATTCAGCCCGGGCAATGTCTGGATCAACTGCGTCGACCTTATTAGCAATCAAAAAGCAGCGCTTGTTACGCGTACGCAGATGCTCGGCGATCATCTGATCGCCTGCCGTCATCCCGGCACGGGAATCCACCATGAACAGAACGGCGTCGGCTTCTTCAATGGCCTGAAGCGACTGCTCGGCCATTTTCATATCGATGCCTTCTTCGTCTCCGGAGATACCTCCGGTGTCGACAACGATATACGTCCGACCCTGCCAACGCGCCTCGCCATACTTGCGGTCGCGGGTCAGGCCCGCGATATCGGCCACAATAGCATCACGGGTTTTGGTAAGTCGATTAAACAAGGTGGACTTGCCTACATTAGGGCGTCCTACCAGAGCAATAACGGGAACCATACGGCTCTCCACAGGAATACAGAAAACACAAAGGCCGCTACCGTGAGGGCGATAGCGGCCATACACATACAGGACAGCTTAGCGAATGGTGTAGGCAGCCAGCTTACCGCCGTTGCCGTACACATACATCCAGTCGCCATCCACTAACGGGCGAACCCGAACGCCGCCGTTACCCAGCTTCTGACGACCGGCCATATGACCATCCGTCTGGCTTAGCAGGTGAATATAGCCTTCATAATCACCTACTGCGACGTAGTTCGACAGCACAGCCGGGGCGGACAACATACGACGCGCCAGGGAATCATTGCTCCACAGCGCTGAAGCCGAATTTTGATCTACCGCTTCAACGGTGCCATTTTCCAGGCTTACATATACGTTACCGAAACCTTCAGCGACACCGGTATAGCTAGATGCATCACGCTGCCAAAGCACACGACCGCTCTCCAGGTCCAGTCCGGCAACCCGGCCGTGGTACGTGGCCACATACAGCGTAGTACCTGAAAGCAGCAGTCCGCCGTTGATATCAACCATACGATCCAGCTCAGAGCGCCCCTGCGGGATGGCAACCTGCTGCTCCCAGATCGGCAAGCCACGCTGTTCATCCAGCGCAATCACCTTTCCGCTGGCCAGGCCGGCGACAACATAGCGATTGGTTACGATCGGAGCACCTGTGCCACGCAGGGTCAGAACAGGCATGCTCTCCTCATAGAGCCAGCGACGGTCACCCGTCTCGGCATCAAGGGCATAAAGCTTGTCGTCCTGAGTCTGGACAGCCACGATGTCACCGTTGCTGACCGGCGGAGCCAATACTTCACTGGAAACCCTGGCGCGCCATTTTTCATCGCCCGAGGTTGCGTCCAGGGCAACGACATCCCCTCTCAACGTACCAACCAGAACCAGCCCGTAGGCAGCGCCAACGCCACCTGAAACAGGCAGGTCCAGCTTTTTCTTCCAAATGATGTCACCGTTTTCACGGTTCAATGCCATGACCAGGCCTTCGTTATCAGTCACATACAGGGACTGACCGTCAATGGCAGGCGTCAACAGGTTGTAGGTATCACCCTGCCCTTCCCCTACCGAGCGGCTCCATTGCTCCTGCAACTGAACATCGGCCTTAAAGTCCTGCAATTCAGCAGGCGGCAGCTCTTTTTTGCTGTTACTGCTGCACCCGACAGCAGTCAGGGCCAAGGCCAGTAGCGCAACATGTTTCCAACGCAGCATCAGGCATCTCCTTTTGCCAGGTCATCCAGCTTCATCTGCAGCGTGCCTTCGGCGGCATCGGCAGGCAATTCGGACTTGGCTTTTTCATAAGCGGCACGGGCATCGTCGACACGGCCCAGACTGACCAACAGATCACCACGCAACTCTTCGCGGTTGGCGACATAAGGCTCTGCAACCTTGCCTTCCAGTAGTTTCAGGCCATCTTCAGCCTTGCCCTGCGCAGCCAGCACACGTGCCAGACGCTGGCGAGCCAGTTCGCCCACGGTATCATCCGCCGGCTTATCGACAACCGCCTTCAGCTCGTTGGCTGCGTCATCCAGCTTGCCACTCTCAACAGCAACCTTGGCCACGAAAAGACTACCGTATTGGGAATAGGTAGTGCCTGAATATTCCTGCTTGAGCTGGTTGGACAGGTCCGTTACCCGAGCGGTATCCGGCTTGCCGCTGGGATCCAGCGCTGCCTGAACCAGCTCCTGATACACGATGGACGCAGCCTGAGACTGATTGGTCTGATTACGCTCCCACCATTGCCAGCCCAGCACGGCCACCAGGGCCACGACGCCACCGGTGAGCAGCGGCTTGCCGTTACGCTGCCACCAATCCTGAAGGTGGGCGACATTTGGATCTTCATTCTGCGAACTCACCGGTCACTCCTATTCGCTTTCGCTGTGTGCGGACGTCTGCTGCTGCAAGCTATCATGCAGGCGTGCGGACAACTGATCCCAGGCGACCATCTCCTGGGCACTATCATTACGCAAGGGCTTGAGGCCAACCTGGCGCTGCGCCAGCTCATCCTCGCCCAGAATCAGAGCAAACCATGCACCGCTCTTGTCTGCCTTCTTGAACTGACTCTTGAAACTTCCGCCGCCAGCATTAACCGCCAGACGCAAGGACGGCAAGGCCGTACGCAGCTGCTCGGCCAAGGCCAGACCGGCCAGTTCTGCCGCTTCACCAAAGGTGCATAGGTAGATGTCCATCGGACGGCTAAGCTCGGCGGGAATCTTGTTCAGCGTCTCAAGCATCAGCACCAGACGCTCGACACCCATAGCAAAACCAACGCCTGGCGTAGGCTTTCCACCAAACTGAGTGATCAGACCATCGTAGCGTCCGCCAGCGCACACCGTACCTTGTGCGCCCAGCTTATCGGTTACCCACTCGAATACGGTACGACCGTAGTAGTCCAGACCCCGTACAAGCTTCGGATTGATCGTGTACTCGATGCCTGCTGCCTCAAGGCGTGCCTTCAAGCCTTCAAAATGGGCACGAGACTCTTCATCTAGATAATCCGACAACGTGGGAGCATCGGTCAGCAAGGCCTGTGTCTGGGCATTCTTGCTGTCCAGAATACGCAGGGGATTAGTCGTCAAACGACGCTGACTGTCTTCATCCAGCTGATCGAAATGCTGCTTGAGGTAATCAACCAAGGCATCCCGATAGGCTGCACGCGCTTCGCTTGAACCCAAGCTGTTCAGCTGCAGTGTAACGGCATCATTAATACCCAGCTGCCTCCACAGGCGCGCCGTCATGATGATCAGCTCAGCATCGATATCCGGCCCAGGCAAGTTAAAGACCTCTACGCCGATCTGATGGAACTGGCGATAGCGTCCTTTTTGCGGCTTCTCGTAGCGGAACATGGGTCCCGTATACCAGAGTTTCTGAACCTGGCCACCGCCTGTAAGGCCGTGCTCCAGCACGGCGCGGACACACCCTGCTGTGCCTTCCGGACGAAGCGTCAGCGACTCACCGTTACGGTCGAGAAAAGTATACATTTCCTTGTCGACCACATCGGTGCCCTCGCCGATACCCCGAGCGAACAGCTCGGTGAATTCGAGGATAGGCAGTCGGATTTCCTTGTAGCCGTACCCATCCAGCAAGGTAGCGAAAGTTGTTTCCAGATAGCGCCAGGCTGGCGTCTGCTCTGGCAGTATGTCGTTCATGCCACGAATGGCTTGCAAAGACTTGCTCACGAGGAGTCCTTAATTCAATTCTCTAACGGCATTCAGCTACGGGCAATAACAGCCGCATCCGCTTCCATTTTTTCAGCCGCTTTGCGGCGAATCAGCTGCTCCAGCTCATCCACCAGATTCTCATTGGTCAGCTTTTGTGCAGGCTTGCCATCGATATACACTAGGTTATTAGGCGTGCCGCCAGTCAACCCTACGTGAGCCTCTTTGGCCTCTCCCGGCCCATTGACCACACAGCCGATAACGGCCACATCTAAGGGAACCAGAAGATCTTCCAAGCGCCCTTCCAGATCATTCATGGTCTTGACCACATCAAAGTTCTGGCGAGAGCAGCTTGGACAGGCGATGAAGTTGATGCCGCGCGAGCGTAAGCGCAACGACTTCAGGATATCGAAACCCACCTTGATCTCTTCGACCGGATCTGCCGCCAGGGAGATACGAATGGTATCGCCAATGCCTTCGGCCAGCAGCATGCCCAAGCCAACCGCAGATTTTACGGTGCCGGAACGCAAACCACCTGCCTCGGTGATGCCCAGGTGTAGCGGCTGCTCGATCTGCTTCGCAAGCAAGCGATAAGCCGATACGGCCATGAAGACGTCACTCGCCTTCACACTGACCTTGAAGTTCTGGAAATCCAATTTGTCGAGGTAATCGACATGACGCATGGCTGATTCCAGTAGCGCTTCAGGGGTAGGCTCACCATATTTTTTCTGCAGATCCTTTTCCAGAGAGCCCGCGTTTACGCCGATACGAATCGGAATGTTCTTGTCACGTGCCGCATCGACTACCGCCCTGACCCGGTCTTCACGCCCGATGTTGCCAGGGTTGATACGCAGACAGTCCACACCGAGTTCAGCTACCCGAAGGGCAATTCTGTAATCAAAATGAATGTCTGCAACCAGAGGAACATTCACCTGCTGCTTGATTTGACCGAATGCTTCTGCAGCATCCATGTCGGGAACTGAAACCCGAACGATATCAGCGCCTGCATCTTCCAGACGACGGATTTGCGCAACTGTTGCGGCAACATCACAGGTTTCGGTGTTCGTCATGCTCTGTACCGCGATAGGAGCATCGCCTCCTACCGGCACGGAGCCTACCCAGATCTTTCGAGAAGGGCGACGTTTGATCGGCGATTCGCTATGCATGACAGGACTCTTCTTCCTGATAAATACCAGATCCTTACGGAGACTGGTTAAAACCAGAGAACTATAAAATATGATCCGATAATAAAATCAAAGCGGCAGAATGATGCCGCTTTGATCGTACTGCAATTCTGGTTACTGAGACGCCTGCCCTACTTTGAAGCGAGCAGTTTCCCCACGTACATAGGGCTTGATGTCTACCGGCTGGCCGTTATAGGTAATTTGCGCACCCCGTGCGTAGCCTAAACGAATCTCCACAGGAGCTTTTACCGTTTCAAACTGCAGGGTATCACCCTTTCGTTTGAGGCCACTGTAAATAACTTTCCCCGACGCATCTGTGATCTGCATCCAGCAGTCCGCTACCAACTGAATGCTCAAGCCTCCCTGCTCTGCCGCTGGCGCAGTTTCGCCGGCTGGCGGCGTGGTAGGCGCAAGCGCAGCATCGGTCGATACAACCGGAGTAGTCGGTGTAACGGCCGTAGCAGGAGCAGCATTCGCAGCGCCATTGGCTGCCGTACCGGAAGCGGTATTCGGGGCAGGCACAGGCGTTTGCGCAACAGCATTGGCAGCAGGAGCAGTCGGTGTAGCGGGCACACCTGGCTCTGATGCAGCGGGCACCTCAGCCTTTTGAGCTTCCGCCACAGCCTGATCTTCAGGCTCATCAAGCGTATGAATTTCAGTAGTGCCGTCTGCGCTTTCTACTTCGACATGCTCAAGGCTAAGGCCATTACCGCCCATACCAAGCCCGGAGCGCTCCTGCCACCAGAACAGGCCAAGCCCAATGATAACAACGACCAGAATAAAGCTGACGATACGCAGGACATTACGCGACAAGCGCACCGGTTCTTCAACACGGTTTATGGTGTGAACCGTACTGCCTTTGGCATCGGTCCCTGTGTACTGATCGAAGACCTTTACAAGCTCAGCCTGATCAAGCCCCAGCAGCTTCCCATAGGAGCGGACATAACCGCGGGCAAACGTATGCCCTGGCAGCTTTTGATAGTCCCCAGCTTCCAGCAACTCGATGACATGCCCACTCAGATTCATCTGAGCAGCCACTTGAGCGATGCTCCACCCATTGGAAATGCGAGCCTGGCGCAGTATGTCGCCTGGATTACCACGAGCTGACATTACAGCCTCAGGTTGCACATTACTCATCGTTGCTCCGACTGAAGTTGTTTATATTCTTCAGAAGCGGGATAAAGCCGCTTCAATTGCAAGGTATAACTGGCAGCCGTATCGCGATCGTTGAATACTTCGGCCAGACGGATGCCCAGTAAAAGGCTACGCGCATCCTGGGGCGAAATGCGGCTAAATGCTTCGTAATACCCACGTGCAGGTACATACTCACGAGCCGCATAACAGAGCTGCGCCATTTCCAGCAAAGCCTTGGGTTGGTTGCTGTTCAGTCTCAGCGACTTCTCCAAATACTGGCGTGCCAATTCGGGCTTATTCAACCTTAACGCAGTTAAACCGAGGTTTTCAAAGACTCGCGAGCGTTCAGGGTACAAAGGATCCTGCGAGGCCTCTATGAAACGATCGTAGGCTTCGCTGTATCGCTTCTGCTCAAAAAGAAAGCTTCCGTAATTATTGAGAATACGGGAATCGTTACGGCGTGCTGACATGGCCTTGCGGTATTCTTCGTCAGCCAGTTTGGGCTCCATCTCGGTCTGGAACACCAATGCAAGCGCGGCATGGGCATCGGCGCTCGAGGAGTCAAGCTGCAGGGCCTGTTTCAGCGGGATCTTGGCCTGCTCGGTGTTTCCTTCCTGCAGATAGCCCAAACCCAACTGAATGTAGGCGTCCCGGGCATGATCACGACCTTTTTCCGTACTCAGAGGGTCAGTAGAGCCAGTAGTGACGCAGCCGGTTAAAAGTCCTGCAACTGCCAAAGCCAATACTGCACGCAACATCACTAACCCTCTCCTTTTAATTAATTCTGGCGAACACCCAAAGCCGCATCGTTCTCATTATTCAACTGGCGTACAGCAATGTACCGCTCGCTTCGTCGAGTACGGTCCATAACCTTTCCTACCAGCTGCCCACAGGCTGCATCGATATCATCGCCACGCGTAGTACGCACGGTGACATTGAAACCGGCCTGCTGCAGGAGTTCCTGGAAGCGACGCACCGCATTCTTGCTGGGGCGCTCGTAACCGGAATGAGGGAAAGGATTAAAAGGAATCAGATTGATCTTGCAGGGCACGTTGCGCAGCAATTCAATCATCTGCACAGCATGCTCGGGCTGGTCGTTGACGTCCTTGAGTAGAGTGTACTCAATGGTCAGAACACGTTTTTCACCCAGCTGACCAATGTACCGCTGACAGGCATCCAGCAGCATGGCCAGAGGATACTTGCGATTGATCGGTACCAGCTCGTTGCGCAAGGCGTCGTTGGGCGCATGCAGCGACAGCGCCAGAGACACATCGACGTGCTTGGCCAGCTCTTCAATCATGGGCACAACCCCTGACGTGGATAGCGTTACCTTGCGCTTGGATATTCCATAGCCCAAGTCATCCATCATGATTTGCATGGCAGCTACGACATTGTCGAAATTGAGCAGTGGCTCACCCATGCCCATCATCACGACATTCGTAATGGCACGGTCGATCTTGGCCGGCACAGTACCAAATGACTTGTTGGCAACCCACACTTGACCGATGACTTCGGCAGCCGTGAGATTGCTATTGAAACCTTGCTTTCCGGTCGAACAGAAACTGCAGTCAAGTGCACAGCCTGCCTGTGACGAAACACACAGCGTGCCACGCTTGTCCTGAGGAATGTAAACCGTCTCAACGCAGCTACCGGAAGCCACACGAATGACCCACTTGCGAGTGCCATCCGCCGAAATATCTTCACTTACTACTTCGGGGCCACGAACCTCGGCGCAGGCCTTGAGCTTTTCGCGCAAGGCCTTGCCGAGATTACTCATGGCGTCAAAATCATCAACGCCAAAGTGGTGAATCCATTTCATCACTTGGCCGGCACGAAAGCGCTTCTCTCCGATGGACTCGAAGAACTGCTCCATTTGTGGCTGGGTAAGCCCCAGCAGGTTAGTCTTGCCGACTGTATTGCTCATGGATTCACCTGTGGATCAGCGAGTGCGCTCGCAAACTTCAGTTGCAGCGAAGAAGTAAGCGATTTCACGGGCAGCCGATGCTTCGGAATCAGAACCGTGAACAGCGTTTTCATCGATGGAAACAGCGAAATCAGCGCGGATGGTACCGGCGTCTGCTTTCTTGGGATCGGTAGCGCCCATCAGCTCACGGTTCTTGGCAATGGCGTTTTCGCCTTCCAGAACCTGAACAACGACCGGACCGGAAGTCATGAAGGACACCAGATCCTTGAAGAAAGGACGCTCTTTGTGCTCAGCATAGAAGCCACCGGCTTCGCGCTCGGAGAGCTGAACCATCTTCGCGGCCACAACGCGCAGGCCAGCCTTTTCGAAGCGAGTGATGATTTCACCAACGACGTTCTTGGCTACAGCGTCCGGCTTGATGATAGAAAGGGTGCGTTGAACAGACATGACAACTCCAAAGTTGGGCATTTAGCAAAAACGAAACCCGCGGATTATACGCGGGCTTCGGTCAAAAGCGTAGGCTAACGAAGAATAGGTTAGTCCGCTTCTTCAATCCACGCAGCCTGGATGGCTTCGAGTACCTTCTCGCCACCCCGCTGGGGGTCATCGTCAAACCCGGGCAGTGCGGTGACCCAGTTACGCAAATTCACGAAATTTACATAGCGGGGATCCACATCCGGGTGAGCTTCGGAAAGAGCGATTGCGATATCCAGCACATCGACCCATTTCATCGCCATGATGATCTTCCTTAGTGACGTTCCGATACCTGATTGATGGTGTAGCGGGGAATTTCAACGACCAAGTCGGCAGTGCCAACCTTTGCCTGACAGGACAGCCGGGACTCCGGCTCCAGCCCCCATGCCTTGTCCAGCATGTCATCTTCAAGCTCGTCAGACGGCTCCATGGAGCCGAAGCCTTCACGAACGACGACATGGCAGGTCGTACAGGCACAAGACATCTCACAGGCATGCTCGACTTCAATACCGTTGCGCAACGCTGCATCGATAATGGTTTCACCTTCTTCGGCCTGGATCACCGCGCCCTCGGGGCAATGCTCTGGGTGGGGCAGAAAAACGATCTGCGGCATGGTGAACTTACTCCTGGATTTCGTTAAGACGACGACCCGCCAGGGCCGCCTTGATCGATGCATCCATCCGGCGAGCCGCGAATGCATCGGTCACTTGGGAAAGACGCTTGGTTTGTACTTCAATAGCAGAGGCATCTGAATGGTCGACAAGACTCTTTAGCTTGTCGATCTCGGCCTCTATAACTTCACGCTCTTCAGCATCCAGCAAACGATCGCCGTCCTCAGCGACTGCCGCCTGGACCGCCTCTAGAAGACGTTGCGCCTCGACTTGCTGCTCACGTAGCACGCGAGCGTTCATGTCATTGCCGGCATTCTGGAAAGAATCCTGCAGCATACGCGCGATTTCACCATCCGTCAGACCATAGGATGGCTTGACCTGGATACTAGCTTCCACACCACTGGAGAGCTCTCGCGCCGAGACGCTCAGCAAGCCGTCCGCATCTACCTGAAAAGTCACACGGATCTTGGCAGCGCCAGCCACCATAGGCGGAATGCCGCGCAGCTCGAAACGAGCCAGCGAACGAGCATCTTTCACCAGCTCTCGCTCACCCTGCAGCACATGAATCATCATGGCTGACTGGCCATCTTTATACGTTGTGAAATCCTGGGCACGTGCCACAGGTATGGTCGTGTTACGCGGGATAATCTTTTCCATCAAACCGCCCATGGTTTCAAGCCCAAGGGAGAGCGGAATGACATCCAGCAGCAAGAGCTCTTCGCCACCACGGTTACCCGCCAGGGTATCAGCCTGAATGGCCGCACCGATGGCAACAACCTTATCCGGATCAATATCCGTCAGTGGCTCGCGACCGAACAGTCTGGCCACTGCGGATCGGACTTGCGGCACGCGAGTGGAGCCACCCACCATGACCACCGCCTTGACTTCCTCAAGCTCGCAACCAGAGT
Source organism: Pseudomonas sp. UBA3149 (assembly GCF_002364655.1). Taxonomy (NCBI): domain Bacteria; kingdom Pseudomonadati; phylum Pseudomonadota; class Gammaproteobacteria; order Pseudomonadales; family Pseudomonadaceae; genus Pseudomonas; species Pseudomonas sp. UBA3149. The sequence continues at coordinate 57,946 of NZ_DEYV01000005.1, read as the reverse complement.
CACGCACTGCGCGACGGCAAGCTTTCAGGCTTCGCGCGATCAACGGCTCGATCAGTGTTTCAAAGTGCTCGCGAGTAAGCTCGCCCTGCCAGGTACCGTAACTGAGCGTAACAGTAGGTTGCGCCGACAATTGCTCTTTGGCCATGCAGCCTAATTGCAGTAACTGACGTTGCTCTGAGGGCGACAGATTAGTAGACAGCCCCGCCTGTTCGATTACCCAGGTCGCAATGGCATGGTCGAAATCATCACCACCCAAGGCACTATCACCTCCGGTAGCCAGGACTTCGAAAACCCCTTTGCTCAAACGCAGGATGGAAATATCAAATGTGCCGCCGCCCAGGTCATAGATCGCAATGAGGCCCTCTGCACCACGATCCAACCCATAGGCCACTGCCGCTGCGGTGGGCTCGTTAAGCAGCCGCAACACATTCAAACCGGCCAGCTTGGCAGCGTCCTTGGTCGCTTGGCGCTGCGCGTCATCAAAGTAAGCCGGAACGGTTATTACCGCGCCAACCAATTCACCACCCAGGGTCTTTTCTGCACGCGAACGCAGTACACGAAGGATTTCGGCTGAGACCTCAACAGGGCTCTTGAGCCCCTGTATCGTCTCGATGAAAGGCATGTGGGACTCGCCTTCAGCGAATCGATAGGGTAACTGCTCGCCCAGCTGTTTGATGTCAGCCAGACCGCGACCCATGAAGCGTTTTACGGAAAGAATCGTATTGAAAGGATCTTGTGCAGCACTTTGCTTGGCTACATCCCCTACTTCAATATCCTTTTCCAGATAGCGAACGGCTGAGGGAAGAATGACACCGCCCTGCTCATCAGGAAGCGGCTCAGAGACGCCGCTGCGCACGGCAGCGACAAGAGAATTCGTAGTGCCCAGATCAATCCCTACCGCCAACTTGCGTTGATGCGGCTTGGGAGCCATTCCAGGTTCGGCAATTTGCAATAAAGCCATTGCTATTCAGCTTGTGCTAGGGGCGCCTTTAAGCAGGCGCCAGATTAATCGTCGAGGCGCTCTTCCAACTGACGCACTTCGCTGCTCAGCTTGTCGAGAAACTGCATGCGGCGAACAAGCCGTTCTGCAGTTTCCTGTTTCGAAGCTTTCTCCCAACACGAATCGAACTCATGCTCGAGTTCAGCCTGGGATTTCTTCAAACGCTGCTTGAAGGGCGCGATACCATCAACGTCCCCCTCATCCTGCAATTCTTCCAACTCTTCACGCCACTGCATCTGCTGAAGGAGAAAGTCGGGATCCTGGATAGTCGCCTCAACAGGCATTTCATGCCCTTGAAGCGACAGCAGGTAACGGGCTCGCCGCGAGGGAGTCTTGAGAACGTGATACGCCTCGTTCAACTGCGCCGCACGCTCCAGTGCCTGTCGCCGCTCCCGCTCGGGGGCATCGGCAAAGCGATCAGGATGCACTGTACGCGCAAGCTCACGATAGCGACTCGAAAGCTGCTCGAGATCAAGCGCAAAAGACGGCTTGAGATCGAACAAGGCAAAGTGACAAGGCGTTCCCACGGGCGACCTCAAACGTTGAAGCTTTCGCCGCAGCCACACTCACCGCGCACGTTAGGGTTATTGAACTTGAATCCCTCGTTGAGTCCTTCCTTGACGAAGTCCAGTTCGGTACCGTCAAGGTAGACAAGGCTCTTCGGATCAATGATGACCTTGACGCCATGGCTTTCGAACACCTGATCTTCTTCAGCCAGCGTATCAACGAATTCCAGCACATAGGCCAAGCCCGAACATCCGGTGGTACGTACGCCCAGACGGATACCTTCGCCTTTGCCGCGTCCTTCCAGAGAACGCTGCACGTGACGTGCAGCAGATTCAGTCATGCTAATGGCCATCAGTGCCTCCTCAAGCCAAACCTTTCTTCTGCTTATAGTCCTGCACCGCCGCCTTGATGGCGTCTTCGGCCAGAACCGAGCAGTGAATCTTGACCGGAGGCAAAGCTAGCTCTTCAGCAATCATGGAGTTCTTGATCGCCTCTGCCTCATCGATGGTCTTGCCCTTCATCCACTCGGTAGCGAGCGAGCTGGAAGCGATGGCAGAGCCACAGCCATAGGTCTTGAAGCGTGCATCTTCGATGATGCCCTGATCGTTGACCTTGATCTGCAGACGCATGACATCACCACACGCCGGCGCACCAACCATGCCTGTTCCGACGTCAGGATCTTCGGCATCGAATTTGCCAACGTTACGCGGGTTTTCGTAGTGATCGATTACTTTATCGCTGTAAGCCATTTCTCAATCCTCACTCATCAGGAGCGGTTTAGTGTGCCTGCCATTCAACTGTGGTCAGGTCAACGCCCTCTTTGTACATATCCCACAACGGAGAAAGTTCACGCAGCTTGGTTACTGCATCACGCACTTTCTCGGCGGCGTAATCAACTTCTTCTTCGGTCGTGAAACGGCCAAAGGTGAAACGAATGGAGCTATGAGCCAGTTCATCGTTACGGCCTAACGCGCGCAGCACATAGGAAGGCTCAAGCGAGGCCGAAGTACAGGCCGAACCCGACGATACCGCCAGATCCTTGAGCGCCATGATCAGGGATTCACCCTCTACATAGTTGAAGCTCAAGTTCAGGTTATGCGGTACGCGTGAAACCAGACTGCCGTTTACATACAGCTCTTCCATATCCTGAAGCTTGCTGTAGAAACGATCGCTCAGCGCCTTGATACGAACGTTTTCCTGCGCCATCTCTTCCTTAGCAATTCGGAAGGCCTCGCCTATCCCGACGATCTGGTGAGTCGCCAGCGTACCGGAACGCATACCACGCTCGTGACCGCCGCCATGGGTCTGCGCCTCAAGACGAACGCGCGGCTTACGACGAACATAAAGCGCACCAATACCTTTCGGACCATAGGTCTTGTGTGCCGAGAAGGACATGAGGTCAACTTTCAGCGTCTCAAGGTCGATCTCAACCTTACCAGTTGACTGAGCAGCATCCACATGGAACAGGATGCCACGGGCACGCGTAAGCTCACCCAGCGCAGCGATGTCATTGATGGTGCCGATCTCGTTGTTGACGTGCATCAGGGAAACCAGAATGGTGTCCTCACGCAATACTGCTTCAACCATATCCGGCGTGATCAGGCCATCTTCGCCTGGCTCTAGGTAAGTCACCTCAAAACCTTCGCGCTCGAGCTGGCGAGTCGTATCCAATACGGCCTTGTGCTCGATCTTCGACGTAATGATGTGCTTGCCCTTGCTCTGATAGAAGTGAGCCACACCTTTGATCGCCAGGTTATCCGATTCGGTCGCACCGGATGTCCAAACGATTTCACGTGGATCGGCATTCACTAGCTCGGCAACCTGACGGCGAGCATTCTCGACCGCTTCTTCAGCCTTCCAGCCAAACATGTGCGAGCGCGAGGCTGGATTACCAAAGTTACCATCTACCAAGAGACACTCGCTCATTTTCTGAGCGACACGTGGATCGACTGGAGTAGTTGCAGAGTAATCAAGATAAATCGGTAATTTCATCGGTAACTCCTATATCAGGCTGGCGGCCGGCTCACTCAATAGCGGACGCTTCAATCTTTTCAATGTCCGAGGCACGAGTTCGGCTATTGCACACTCGCTTGTCCTGACGGTTCGCTACAGCTTGTATCTCATTACGCGCAACTAGATCCGCTAGCGTGATACCGCTGAGAAACGTATGAATCTGCTCGCTCAGATCGCACCACAAGTGATGCGTCAGGCATATGTCACCGGAGTGGCAATCGCCCTGCCCCTGACAGCGGGTAGCATCGACAGACTCGTTTACGGCATCGATGACCTGAGCGACATGAATGTCCTGCATATCGCGCGACAGTTGATAACCACCGCCCGGTCCACGCACACTGGTTACCAAAGTGCCACGGCGCAACTTGGCAAACAGCTGCTCAAGATAGGAAAGCGATATACCTTGGCGCTCAGAGATGTCAGCCAGGGAGACCGGTCCACGCTGCGCATGCAGCGCCAGATCAAGCATGGCGGTGACGGCGTATCGTCCTTTGGTTGTCAGTCTCATGGCAAAACCAGGATGTACTTTAGATAGGTCAAGTATGCAATTCCTGACTATTTAAGTCAACTATAAGCCCTATCGATTCAGTCAACCATTAAAGCCGACCAGAGGCGTTGGCGCACTCGGCTAAAACTGGCCTTCAGACATCATCAGTTTTGCATTTTTCGCCACGAACAACCTTTTGCGTCTCGGTCAGAACACCACGAAGGATATTCATCTCCAGCTTGGTGATTGCACTGCGCCCATAAAGCCTGCGTAGGCGAGACATGAGATGGCGAGGCTTCTCGGGATCGAGAAAACGAATATCGATAAGCGTTTCCTCGAGATGGCGATAGAACAGCTCCAACTCCTCAACAGTGACCAGCTGGGTATTGAGCATGGCCGTACTTTCGACCTTGTTCATCTTGGTGGGCTGCCCTTGAAGGGCCAACCATGCCATGCGTACCTCGTAGACGAGCACCTGTACTGCAGCCGCAAGATTCAGAGAGCCAAATTCCGGGTCAGAAGGAATATGAACATGAAAATTGCAGCGCTGAAGCTCTTCATTCGTCAGGCCTGCATACTCGCGACCAAATACCAGCGCCACCTCCCCACCCACCTCGGCATGCTGCAGCGACGTTTGTGCGCACTCACGGGGATCGAGCAGCGGCCAGGGGATACGGCGATCCCTTGCGCTGGTTCCCAGAACAACGCTGCACCCTGTCAGCGCATCTTCCAGCGTTTCGACAACACAAGCATTATCCAGCACATCCGTGGCACCGGATGCGCGCGCTACGGCATCGCCATGGGGGAACTGCTCAGGCTGCACCAGATACAGCCGCTTCAATCCCATGTTCTTCATGGCGCGAGCCGCACCGCCAATATTGCCAGGATGGCTTGTGTTAACTAGGACAACGCGTATGTTCTCGAGCAAGTAGCACCCCCTCTTTAAAGGTGCGAATCTTACCGGACCCCTGTGCGCAAAACCATTCATGCCGACAAGGCAACCGCTCTCTGCATTCTTTTCTGCTAGAATAACCGGCTTTCTTTTACAACCAGGTGGTTTCTCATGCAGCCCATGCTGAACATTGCGCTGCGCGCAGCTCGTAGTGCCGGTGAATTGATCTTTCGCTCAATCGAGCGCCTGGACCTCATCGCTATCGACGAAAAAGGCGCCAACGATTTCGTGACCGAGGTCGACCGGGCCGCCGAACAAGCTATTTTCAACGTTTTACGCAAGGCTTACCCCAACCACGGCTTTCTAGGCGAGGAGTCCGGACTCATCGAAGGTCAGGGTGATGGCGCTGATTATCTGTGGGTCGTCGATCCGCTGGATGGAACCACCAACTTCATTCATGGCGTCCCGCACTTCTCTGTCAGCATCGCGTGCAAGTATCGCGGCCGCATCGAGCATGCCGTTGTATTGGACCCGGTTCGTCAGGAAGAATTTACCGCCAGTCGCGGACGTGGCGCCGCTCTCAATGGCCGACGCTTGCGTGTCAGCACTCGTAAAAGCCTTGAGGGTGCATTGATCGGCACTGGCTTCCCGTATCGCTCCAGCAATATGGACTACCTGGATAATTATCTAGGCATGTTCCGCACCCTGAGCACCCAAACCGCAGGTATTCGCCGCGCGGGATCTGCTGCATTGGATCTAGCTTATGTGGCCGCTGGTCGATTCGACGCCTTCTGGGAAATGGGGCTATCCGAGTGGGATATGGCAGCAGGTGCGCTACTGATTCAAGAAGCTGGTGGTCTGGTCAGCGACTTCAATGGTGGCCATGACTACCTTGAAAAAGGTCATGTAGTAGCAGGCAACACCAAGTGCTTCAAGGCACTGTTGACTACGCTGCAACCTCATCTACCCGCCTCACTGAAGCGCTGAATGAAAACCGCCCACTGATGTGGGCGGTTTCGTTTTACTTGACTACTTTCAGGCTAGGCCGCCCTTGCGGCTTGCCTGGTGCGGACTTAGGCGCAGAACCTTCCGGCTTACCCTTGGGATCATCATCTGGAGAAGAAGGCTCCAGATCAAACACCATCCCCTGCCCATTTTCGCGCGCATAGATAGCCAGAACAGCTTGGGTGGGCACATAGAGACTATGGGCTACACCACCAAACCGCCCATCGAAACTCACGGCTTCGTTATCCATGTGCAATTGGCGAATAGCTCCTGGCGCAACGTTGAGAACAATCTGACCGTCACTGGCATAGCCCGGCGGAACCAGCACATTCGGATAGTCCGCATTGACCAGGATATGCGGTGTGCAATCGTTATCCACGATCCACTCATACAGCGCCCGAATCAAATAGGGACGGCTTGAATTCATTATGTTCCTCCTATCAGCGCATCTCGCGCTCAACTGGCGACAAGCTCGCCTGAAAGGTATCGCGGACGAAATGGCGATCCATATAATCAAAAATCGGCTTGGCTTGTCGCGGCAACTCAACACCCAGGCCAGGTAAACGCCAGAGCAAAGGCAATAAATAGCAGTCAACCAAGCTCATTTCCTCATTTAAGAAGAATTTCTTGTCTGCAAAAAGAGGAGCAACCGAAGTAAGACTGCTGACGAGCTGCCGGCGGACCTGCTGAACATCACCACTTCCTTTTTGCTGACTCATGATGAGATCAGCGTTGTCGCACCAATCCTTCTGGATGCGATGCATGAGCAATCGCATCTGTGCTCGAGCAACAGGGTAAGCCGGCAATAGCGGAGGATGGGGATAACGCTCCTCCAAATACTCCAGCACGATGGTCGAGTCATATAACACAAGATCACGATCCTGCAGAACAGGTAGCGTCCTGTAGGGATTCGCATCAGCCAGTGCTGCCGGATACCTGGCAGGATCGATATCTTTAACCTCCACATCGACCTGCTTCTCGGCAAGCACAAGGCGAACACGATGCGAGTACGGATCCCTAGAGTCAGAAAAACAGGTGAGACGCGTTACATTAGCCATACACTTCTTCGCTGTGCAGCCCCAAACAGGGCAAACGATCGCACCTCACGGCACAGATCCCACTAAAAACAGACATCATTGGACGTCTTTCCAATATTCTCGCTTGAGCAGGTAGGCAAATACAAAAAGAATTGCCAGATACGCCAGAACATAAACACCAATCCGCTCAGCCTTTTCTTTATTCGGGTCCGCTGAATACGCTAGAAAAGCCACAAGATGGCGAACCGTTTGGTCAAACTGCTCAGCGGTTTGCGATCCTGTCCCTGAAATGACAACAAGCTCCCTGCAACTGCCTGCGCTATTCTCTTCTACAGGCAGACAGGCCTGACGGCCCTGCAAAGCGCCCAGGACATTTGGCATGGCTACATTGGGGTATACGAGGTTGTTCACGCCCCAGGACCTGGAGGGATCTTCATAAAATCCTTTGAGATAGTGATACAGCCAGTCTTCCCCTCGAACGCGAGCCACCAGCGTCAAATCAGGAGGTACGGCGCCAAACCAGCCCATTGCATCCTCAGCACGCATACTTGAAGTCATGTGATCGCCTGGCTTGGCCTCAGTAAAAATCAGTGTTTTTTGTAGAACATCCTCAGGAATGGAAAGGTCCCTAGCTACATGCTCATAACGCTGATACTGGGTGCCATGACACCCCATACAAAAATTAACAAAGGTGCGCGCCCCTTCCTGAAGGGCGGCCTTGTCAGAAAGGTCAACGCGAACCTTCTCAAACGGAACATTTTCCGCCCCCTTCAGGGCTAATGGCATACACGTGAGCACCAGCAATGCCATTAGCCTGAACAGCATCACCTTACTACCCTCTCAGGTACCAGACCTACCCGCTCGACACGGGTGTAAAACGGCATGAAGACGAAATAGCCAAAGTACAGCACAGTAGCCAAGCGAGATAGAAAAATCCGTTCAGACGTAGGGGGAAGAACCCCTAGTACGCCAAGCGCTACAAAGGCCATACAAAAGAGCAACAGCGCCAATCGGCTCATCCATCCTTTGAAGCGCATCGACTTTACAGGACTGCGATCTAGCCAGGGCACTACGAATAGGACGGCAACAGCTGCTCCTATGATCATGATGCCGGCCAGCTTGTCAGGCACAGCTCGAAGCATCGCGTAAAAAGGCGTGAAATACCAAACTGGAGCGATATGCTCAGGCGTCTTCAGCGGATCGGCAATTTCAAAATTCGATCTCTCCAGAAAATAACCACCACCTTCAGGAAAGAAGAAAACCACGCTACAGAAGATAAAGAGAAAGACCGCCACACCCATTAGGTCTTTGACGGTGTAATACGGATGAAAGGGAATACCATCAAGCGGCCTACCCGTTTCATCAAGGCTTTTTCTGATATCTACCCCCAGCGGATTATTGGAACCCACTTCGTGCAGGGCAAGAATATGCAGCACCACCAATCCGACCAGCAGTAGTGGCAGCGCGATAACATGCAGCGCAAAGAAGCGATTGAGCGTAATACCTGAAATTAGGTAATCGCCGCGTATCCATTGCGCCAGGTCTTCGCCCACCACAGGAATGGCGCCAAACAGAGCGATGATTACCTGAGCCCCCCAATAAGACATCTGCCCCCAAGGCAGCAGGTATCCCATGAACGCCTCGGCCATGAGTAGAAGATACAGCAACATGCCAAAGACCCAGACTAACTCGCGCGGCTTTTGGTAAGACCCATAGAGCAGGCTTCGAAACATATGCAGGTAGACAACAATAAAAACAGCTGAGGCGCCTGTTGAATGCAGATAACGAATGAGCCAGCCGTAATCGACATCGCGCATGATGTATTCAATTGAAGCAAAGGCACCTGCTGCCGTGGGGGTATAGCTCATCGCCAACCAAATGCCTGTTACCAATTGGTTGAACAGGACAAGCAAGGCCAGGGATCCAAAAAAATAAAGGACATTAAAGTTCTTGGGTGCGTAATAGTGGCTTAGGTGCTCGCTCCATAGACGCGAAGCAGGAAAACGAGCATTTAGCCAAGCCTTCAACCTGCTCATCCCGCCTCCTTTTGACTCATGCCTATCACAATAATATGTTCAGACTCGTAAGCGTAAGGCGGAACCACTAGGTTGAGCGGCGCAGGCTGCGCCTTGTACACCCTTCCAGCCAGATCATAGCGTGAGCCATGACATGGGCAGAAATATCCTCCCAACCACTCCGTTCCTAGGTCAGCAGGAGCAACTTCCGGCCTAAAGATCGGGGAGCAGCCTAAATGAGTGCAAACACCTACCACGACCAGCACATCCGGCCTGATTGAACGCAAGCGACTGTTTACATAATCGGGCTGTATTGAGTCATGAGAATCAGGGTCAGCCAGCTGATTTTCCAACCTCGACAGGCGCTCCAATGCATCTGCGCCACGCCTGAGTACAAAAACAGGCTGACCACGCCATTCAATAACAATTTGCCGCCCCGGCTCCAACTTGGAAATATTGACCCTTATCGGAGCGCCAGCGGCTTTCGCCTTGGCACTTGGAGACCATGATTTAATAAACGGGATAGCGGCGCCAGCGACCCCCACTGCGCCTATTACCGAGGTTGCCGCCACCAATAGTCGGCGACGCCCCTGATTGACACCCCCATCACTCATTCAAAGCCCCTTCGGCCACCACCACCCAAGCCATTTCACGCGAAGGCAGAGGATACTTAAATTCAACGAGAGAACCTATTCATCTGCTTTAGCCAAACCTGCCCAAACATAGCTAGGCAACAGACGCAGGGCAAAAAAAAACCCAGTCTCGAAAGAGACTGGGTTTTGCAAGCGAAGCTGCTGGAGCTTAACGCTTGGAGTACTGCGGACGCTTACGCGCTTTACGCAGACCGACTTTCTTACGCTCAACTTCACGCGCGTCACGGGTAACATAACCCGCTTTGCGCAGAGAGCTGCGGTAGGTTTCGTCGTATTCGATCAGAGCACGAGTGATACCGTGACGAATAGCACCGGCCTGGCCGCTAACACCGCCACCCGCAACAGTTACGTACACGTCGAATTTTTCGAGGGTTTCAGTCAGCTCAAGCGGCTGACGAACAACCATGCGAGCTGTTTCACGACCGAAGAATACGTCGATGTTACGATTATTGATGGAAATCTGGCCAGTGCCCGGACGCAGGAAAACGCGAGCGGTAGCTGTCTTACGACGGCCAGTACCGTAATTTTGAGTCGCCGACATTATGTACTATCCCGTTTAAATCTTCAGTTCTTGAGGCTGCTGAGCGGTATGCGGATGAACGCTACCTTTGTAAACCTTCAGCTTACGATACATGTCGCGACCCAGCGGGTTCTTCGGCAACATACCTTTGACTGCGGTTTCGATAACGCGCTCAGGAGCACGAGCGATCAGCTTTTCGAAGTTGATCGACTTGATACCACCCGGGAAGCCGGAATGGTGGTAGTACATCTTGTCGGTAGTTTTGGCGCCAGTTACACGAACCTGCTCGGCATTGATAACAACGATATAGTCGCCAGTATCAACATGAGGAGTGTATTCCGGCTTATGCTTGCCACGCAGACGGCTAGCAATTTCAGTAGCCAGACGACCCAGGGTCTGGCCGGCAGCGTCGACGACATACCAGTCGCGCTTAACAGTTTCCGGTTTTGCTGTGAAGGTTTTCATTCGTTATGGCCTCAGGGCCGCCTGAAAAAAGACGGCAAATCTTACAGAACAGTACGATCCTTGACAAGTCAAGGGCAGCCGGAAACAGACGCTAATCGGGGGCTCGGGTCAGCGCGTCCGCTACGGCGAAAATCGACAGGCTAGGCATCCCCTGTCAATAAAGCTGCGGAATTATGACGATTACTGTGAAAATATCAACTGTTATCACATCAAGAAAGGAAATTAAATGAAGCATCGTAGCCTTGGACGAACCACTATCAGCGTCAGCGAACTCTGCCTGGGCACCATGACCTGGGGAGAGCAGAACACTCAGGATGAAGCTTTCGCTCAAATAGACCAGGCAGCAGAACATGGCATCAATTTCATGGATGCCGCCGAGATGTACCCTGTCCCGCCGCGACCAGAGACCTATGGCCACACAGAGCGCATTATCGGAAATTACTTCAAGAAACGAGGCAACCGTGACCAATGGATCTTGACCAGTAAGGTTGCCGGGCCGGGCAATAACATTTCCCACATCCGTGACGGCAACCTAAAGCACAACCGGCAGCACATTGTCGCGGCACTGGAAGGTAGCCTTGAACGTCTGCAAACGGATTACATCGACCTTTATCAATTGCATTGGCCGGACCGAGAAACCAATTTTTTCGGCAAGCTGGGCTATGTCCATAACGACAAGACGTTTACGCCGCTTGAGGAAACGCTTGAAATCTTGAATGAGCAGGTCCAGGCGGGAAAGATTCGCCATATCGGACTTTCCAATGAGACACCATGGGGCACGATGCGCTTTCTTCAACTGGCGGAAGAGCGCGGCTGGCCACGTGCAGTCACCATTCAGAACCCCTACAACCTCCTGAACCGATCCTTTGAAGTAGGTTTGGCGGAAATCGCTATCCGCGAGCAATGCGGGCTCCTGGCCTATTCGCCACTGGCGTTTGGCATGCTAACCGGAAAGTATGCCAACGGCGCAAGGCCGGAACACGCACGCCTGACACTGTTCAGCCGCTTCACTCGCTACAACAACCCTGAAACGATGCGAGCTACCGAACAATACGTTCAGCTAGCCAAGCAGCACGGCCTTGATCCTGCACAAATGGCACTGGCTTACGTTACCAGCCGTCCATTTGTTACCAGCAATATCATTGGAGCGACCTCTCTGGAGCAGCTTCAAAGCAATCTCGACAGCGCAAACCTGACGCTATCAGAGGAAGTGGTCGCAGGCATTGAGGCCATTCATAAAATCCAACCCAATCCAGCGCCCTAACGGAAAAGCGCTTTCCCTCAAGAAAGCGCTTACGCTACGAGAATAAATCACCCTGATCCTCAAGCTGACCTGATGTCTGAGAAGACTTGTCTCGCCGAGAAGCCAGTCGATCAGCCAATCGGGTCGGCTCGGGCAGGCGGTGTTTACGCACGCACGCCATAACCAGTTCAGGTGCTGTTTTCAAACTGACCCGATTACCGGGCGACACGATCAGAGGCTTTACCTTGTCCTTGCTGCGCAAAACAGTGCCAATCAACTCTCCCTTGGCAAGCAGGCCCACTTGAGAGCCCCGCGTTTCTGCCAAAGGCTCATGGCTTCCCGTCAGGATTTTTTTCGCAACCCCTATCGTTGGCAGTCCTGTAACGACCCCCAAGTGGGCAGCGATACCCAAGCGCCTTGGGTGAGCAATCCCGTGACCATCGCAAAAGATCAGGTCCGGGGTTTCAGGCAGCTCCGATAAGGCCTGCAGAACCGCAGGCAGCTCCCGAAAGGAAAGCAACCCTGGAATGTAGGGCATATTGGTGGGGATACGAGCTACCGCCTGAGCAATGGGATCCAATGTTTCAGCATTGAGCAGGATGGCCGCAGCACGGGTCACGGCACCCTCCTCCTCAAAGCCTACATCCACGCCAGCAATCAGACGCAGCGAAGGAAAGTCATCCTCCAGTCTGACCTGCTTGGCCAGCTCAATCTGCTGTTTGCGCGCAGCGGCGGGCGTGCCGTCCCACTCATTGAAAGGTGAAGTAGCCACATTGACTCCTGTCGTTACCATTACGGTATTCGAGCCGGATTGAATGCAGCCAGTTCCAGATAGCAGCAGGGCCACACTTGCGGCCCCTGAATCTTATGGCTTATGCGCTCTCGACAGATATTCGTGGGATTGCATTTCCAGCAAACGGCTCAGCGTACGCTGAAATTCAAACTCGAGCCGTCCACCTGCATACAGATCCTTAAGCTCAACTTCTGCCGACAGGATCAATTTAACGTTACGGTCGTAGAACTCATCGACCAGGTTGATGAAGCGACGCGCCATATCGTCTTTCGTTGCATTCATCTGCTCGACGTTGGAAACCAGTACCGCCTGGAAGATCTTACCCAGCTCAATGTAGTCGTTCTGGCTACGAGGACCGTCACAGAGCTCTCGAAACTCGAACCAGGCTACATCGTCGCACGTCTTGCGTGGTTTGATCTCCCGGTTCTCGATAACCAACGGCTCACCAGTTGATGCACTACCGCACTCCACCGTAAGCGCCTTGAAGCTTTTGGCCATTTCCGTCTCGGCCTGCTCCGTTAACGGCCAGTGATAAAGCTCAGCCTGCTCCAGCGCACGCAAACGATAATCCACACCGCTATCGACATTGACGATTTCGGTGTGCTGCTTCAGCAATTCAATCGCAGGCAAGAAGCGGGCGCGCTGCAATCCATCCTTGTAAAGCCCGTCAGGGACGATATTGGAAGTCGCCACTAGCGATACGCCGTTTTTGAACAGCTCATCCAGCAGCGTTGCCAGAATCATGGCGTCGGTAATGTCCGATACGAAAAACTCGTCAAAGCAGATGACACGAGCTTCATCCGCAAAGCGCCGACCAATGATGGTCAATGGGTTCTTCTCACCTTTTAGCGTCTTCAACTCCTCATGCACCCTCTTCATGAACCGATGAAAGTGTGTACGCATTTTCTTGTCGAAGGGAAGTGAGTCATAAAAGGTGTCAACCAGATAGGTCTTGCCGCGCCCTACTCCGCCCCAGAAATAAAGCCCCTTTACAGGGCCGGCGGGCTTTTTACCCAAAAGACGGCCTAGCAACCCAGGCTTGCTGTCTGCCTGGCTAACCAGGTCATCATAAAGCCGCTGAAGATGCTTTACCGCCTGCTCCTGAGCAGGATCATGAAAAAAGTCGGGACGTTCCAGATCGGCCTTGTAGCGCTCTAAGGGTGTCATGACAGGCTGCATAGATTCGAAGGGGAGCTCACTTTAGCGGCGAGCTTCCAAGTTGACAATTAACGAGGCAAGCGGCTTAAGCTGCCCGCCTCGTCGATAGGCGCCATTACTCGGCAGTCATTTCCACCAGTGCTTCACGCAAGGCATCAACAGCGTGTTGACGCTCATCGGCATTAGCGAAGTCCGGACTTTCCGCCACAGGCTCGCCAGCCAGCAATACCGTGAAGCGTAGCTCTTCTGCCTTGATTTCCAGCTGCCCAACCTCGCTCTGGAGGCGCTGCGTCATCTGCCCAGCGGTTTTTGGATCCGCAAAGGTGCGAGAAAGCAGCAGTTGAGAGCCATCGGCGGCCAGCAGTCTGAAGCGGAAAGTACCATCATGTTCGCGGAAGCTAACGAAACGCGCCCGCTTCGCGGCCTTCTTCTTGGTCTTTTCAGTCTTGACCTGGGCATTCAGGGAGCGAAGCCCCACAGCCTCGCGCAACTCACCCAGGAACGGTGTAGCTATCTTGCGCGCCTTGGTAGCACCGGCTAGAAGAACGTCTTCAATGTCGTCTGGTTTGGCAATCAATGCATTGTAATGCTCTCTTGCCTCGCCCAGCTCTGCCTCCAAAAGCTGGAACAGACGCTGCTTGGCCTCCCCCCAAGCCAGACCACCCTGCAGATCATGACGGAACTCGGCCGTCTGCTCGGCTGTAGCAAATGCCTGATAAAGCGTAAACAAATGAGCGCTGTCCGGATCTTTGGGTTCGCCCGGCTCTCGCGAATCAGTGACGATACGGGCAATCGCCTCCTTGAGCTGCTTGGCGGTCCCAAAAAGTGGGATCGTGTTATCGTAGCTTTTGGACATCTTGCGACCATCCAGCCCCGGCAGCGTAGCAACCGTCTCCTCGATAAGCGCTTCAGGCAGCTCAAAGAAATCCTTGCCGGCACCAAACAGATGATTGAAGCGTTGAGCGATGTCACGTGCCATTTCAACGTGCTGGATTTGGTCCCGACCTACCGGTACTTGATGAGCGTTAAACATCAGGATGTCTGCTGCCATCAGGACCGGATAGCTGTATAGCCCCATCGTGACGCCAGCATCCGGGTCTTCGCCAGCAGCGACGTTCTTGTCAACGGAAGCCTTGTAAGCATGAGCGCGGTTGAGCAAGCCTTTGGCGGTGACGCAGGTTAACAGCCATGTCAACTCCGGTATTTCTGGAATATCAGATTGGCGATAGAACGTGACCCTTTCAGGATCAAGACCACACGCCAGCCATGTAGCAGCAATTTCAAGGCGAGAGCGCTGAATACGCAACGGATCATCGCACTTGATCAAGGCGTGATAATCCGCCAGGAAATAAAACGAGTCGGTATCGGCCGAGCGACTGGCTACAATGGCAGGACGGATGGCGCCTGCATAATTACCAAGGTGAGGAGTACCGGTTGTGGTAATACCGGTCAGAATACGTGTGGTCATGGCGTATGGTGCATTCTCATCTAGGGCGGCCAGTATCAGGCATGGCCGCCAATTACGGCGTCTTCGGACGCAACGGCTTAATCAGTCCAGTCGAGGCTGGACCAGCGCTTTGAGGTCGGTCAGTTTGCCATGAAAGAAATGGCTGCACTCAGGGACTTTGATCAACTCATGGCGCTGCTGCAACGCTTCAGACCAGGCATAGACCTTTTCCGGCGTGACGACTTCATCGGCCTCGGGCTGAATGACCGTCAAAGGACAGCGCAGCGGTAGCTTACCTTCAATATCGAAGCGTTCGACAGAAGGAGCCAGCATGAACAGACGAGTCAATGCCTGCCCGTCTCCTTCCAGACGCCCTGCCAGGCATCCCGCCACACAGGCACCGAATGAAAACCCCATGACGGTTAAAGGTACCCCTGGGTGCTGCCTTATCAACCACTGTGCAGCCGCATAGGCATCATCAATCTCACCTGCTCCCTCACCGTAGCTTCCAGCGCTTTGTCCTACGCTTCGAAAGTTGAAACGTAGCGTGGAAAAGCCTGCATCCCTTACAGCACGTTGCAGCGTAGAAATGACCTTATTGTGCATAGTCCCGTCAAACAGGGGATGCGGATGGCAGATGATCGCTACGCCATGGGCGTCAGGCTGATCAAGATGCAAGGCTTCGAGTGGCCCTGAAGGCCCTTCGATCGAAACTGGATTTTCTCGTGTAGACACACCTGAACTCCGTGACCCTCTATCGGGTCGACTCGTCTAGCTCGTTGACTGCACTCACTATTTAACATGGGACAGTGTACAAGCGCAGCAAGAAGCCGTTACCGTAATGCAAAAGACGTTCAGAGAGGAAGATTCGTGGACCAGTCCCTGACTATTTGGCTAATGCCTGTTATTGCCCTGCTCGTTGGTATAGGCATCGGCTTTCTGATTGCGCGCCTGATGCCTGGCACCGCGCCCAACCGAGTACAACGCCAGCTTGACGAGCTTCAGCAGCGCTTTGACAGTTATCAACATGAGGTCACTAGCCACTTCAGCACAACGGCAGGACTTGTGAAAAAACTCACCCAGAATTACCAGGATGTGCAGCGTCACCTTTCCGAAGGTGCGGATCGCCTGGCTCTGGACGAGTTGACACGCCAGCGCCTACAAGCGGCCCTGCATAGCCATGACAACTACCCATCACCACGCGACCGTCTGGACGGTCCTGCAGAGGCGCCCAAGGACTACGCGCCAAAGGGCGATACTGACAGCGGGCTGGATGAGGCCTATGGCCTTAAGAATCACCGCTGAAAAGATAAATAAAAAGCCCGGCAATAGCCGGGCTTTTTATTAACACCTAGATATGACCTCTGGCCCGCAGCAAGGCAATTACCTGCCTGGCTCCTTCCTCGATGGAAAGGCTTTGCGTATCGATTACCAGATCGGCGTTTAGCGGCACATCGTAGGGGAAGGACTCACCCGGGATGTTGTCACCCTCAGCCGCATACAGCCCCTGAGGATCGCGTTCACGACATGCCTGTGGAGAGGCCTGAACATATACTGTAATGACCCGCTCAGGACCAATCAGAGTCTTGGCCTGCTCACGCCCTTCGGCGTCCGGTGCTACGAATGCGGCAAGGGTCAATAGGCCGGCCTCATTGAACTGACGGGCCACATGGGCCGCCCGAAGCCAATTCTCACGACGCCCTGCACGATCCTGCGGAAGCCCCTTGTTAAGGTCATGACGCAGGTTCTGCCCATCCAGTACATACACCGCACGTCCGGCATCGAACAGCTTGCGCTCGACTGCATACGCCAGCGTGCTCTTGCCTGCGCCGGAAAGACCTGTAAAGAGCACCGTAGCAGGCTGCTGGCCGAACCGAGCCGCGCGCTCCTCAGTGGAGACATGTAGCTGATGGCCATGCTGATCGGCAGTACCGCCCACCTTGGGATCCGCGATGATCATGCCTGCGCCGACCGTACCATTGGTAAGCCGATCGATAACGATGAAGGCACCCGTGGTACGGTTGCGCTCGTAACTGTCTAGAGCGATAGGGGCATCCAGGCTGACCTTGACCCGCGCAATCTCGTTCAGCTTGAGCTGGCTGGCCTGACCTTTTTCCAGCGTGTTTACATCAACCGTATGCACGATGCTGGGCAGAGAGCCGGGGACATAGCTGGCTGCACGCTTGATATCGTATTTCTTGCCAGGCAGCATGGGCTCTTCAGCCATCCAAACCAGCATGGCTTCGAAGCTATCCGTCACGTGGGGTCGATTATCTGGATGAACCAGCAGATCTCCACGGGAGATATCGATTTCATCTTCAAGCGTCAGCGTAACGGCCTGACCAGGAATAGCCTGCTCCAGCTCGCCCTCGAACGTGACGATGGATTTCACGCGGCTACCCTTGCCTGATGGCAGCACAACAACCTCATCACCCTTATGCACCACGCCAGAGGCCAGAGTACCGGCAAATCCGCGGAAGTTCAGGTTTGGACGGTTTACGTACTGGACCGGAAAGCGCATGTCGGTGACATTGCGATCGGCTGCGATCTCGACGGTTTCCAGAATTTCCATCAGCGGCTTGCCGGTATACCAGGGCGTTTGCTCGCTGCGATTGACCACGTTATCGCCCTTGAGCGCTGACATCGGGACAAAGTGAATGTTCTTGGCGCCCAGATTGATGCGCTCGGCAAAGCTCAGGTAATCCTCGCGGATCCGGTTGAAAACCGCTTCGTCAAAGCCCAGCAGATCCATCTTGTTCACCGCAACCACAACGTGCTTGATGCCGAGCAGCGATGCAATAAAACTGTGACGACGTGTTTGGGTCTGCACACCGTAACGTGCGTCGATCAGGATAATCGCAAGGTCACAAGTGGACGCACCGGTTGCCATATTGCGAGTGTACTGCTCATGACCAGGAGTATCGGCAATGATGAACTTGCGCTTGGCCGTAGAAAAATAACGATACGCCACATCAATGGTGATGCCCTGCTCACGCTCGGCCTGCAAGCCATCCACCAGCAGCGCCAGATCCACTTCCTCGCCTGTGGTACCGACTTTCTTGGAGTCGCGAGTAATTGCCTCAAGATGATCTTCATAGATCATCTTGGAATCATGCAGCAGGCGACCAATAAGGGTGCTCTTGCCATCATCTACGTTGCCGCACGTCAGGAAGCGAAGTAGCTCCTTGCGCTCGTGCTGGGCCAGGTATGCCAGGATGTCCTGACTAATCAGTTCGGATTGATGCGACATATTAGAAATACCCCTGACGTTTCTTCTCTTCCATTGACCCCGCCGCATCATGGTCAATGACTCGACCCTGACGCTCGGAGGTCCGAGTCAGCAGCATTTCCTGAATGATATCGGGTAGCGTAGCCGCAGAAGACTCGACCGCCCCGGTAAGTGGATAGCAACCCAGGGTACGGAAGCGGACCTGCTGCTTCTGAATACGTGCTTTTTCCTCGTCGGAAAGGTGATCGAGAATACGCTCGTCGTCGATCATGATGAGCGTGCCATTCTTCTCGATGACGTCCCGCTCTGCCGCAAAGTACAGCGGAACGATCGGGATACTCTCCAGATAGATGTATTGCCAGATATCCAGCTCGGTCCAGTTCGAAAGCGGGAAGACCCGAATCGATTCGCCCTTATTGATGTTGCCGTTGTAGATATTCCACAACTCCGGGCGCTGGTTCTTTGGATCCCAGCGGTGTTTAGTGTCACGGAACGAATAGACGCGCTCCTTGGCACGAGACTTTTCTTCATCGCGACGTGCGCCGCCAAAGGCAGCGTCGAAGCCGTATTTATCCAGTGCCTGTTTGAGGCCTTGAGTCTTCATCACATCGGTATGCTTGGCGCTACCATGTGTAAAGGGATTGATTCCCTGAGCGACGCCTTCTGGGTTTTGGTGAATCAGAAGATCCAGTCCCATTTCCTTGACCATGCGATCACGAAACTCGTACATGGCTTTGAATTTCCAGCCTGTATCGACGTGCAGAACAGGAAACGGCAACTTGCCGGGAAAAAAGGCTTTACGCGCCAGATGTAGCATTACCGCGGAATCTTTACCGATGGAATACAACATCACAGGGTTGTCGAATTCGGCGGCCACCTCACGAATGATGTGGATGCTTTCCGCCTCGAGCTGTTTCAAATGAGTCAGTTTATCGAGCATGGCTACTCACGGAATTGCGGAGGGACGGCCAGCGGGCCGTGGACGAACACTCACGATACCACAGCATAACTCTTCTATTCAGGAGCCTGCTTAGAACCAAGTGTTCTATATATATATTCAAGCCGGATTCGAACTGTCGATGAAGACATGCTCTATGCCAAAACGTCCTGCAAGATACTCTCCCAAAGCCTGAACGCCGTAACGCTCGGTCGCATGATGGCCAGCCGCAAAAAAACTGATGCCATTTTCACGCGCACTGTGAACGGTCTGCTCCGATACTTCACCTGTAAGATAGGCATCAACACCAGCGGCGATAGCCTGATCGATATAACCCTGGGCTCCCCCTGTACACCAGGCGATCCGCTTGATGGGGCGATCACCCTCGATTACGAGAGGTTCGCGCCCTAGAACATGCTTGATATGAGCTGCAAACTCGGCAGCGGTACGCGGTTCACTTAGTGTCCCTTGCAAAACGATAGAGCGTGGATTACCTGGCTCGATCCCTCCCTCAACCGTGATACCCAAGCGCTCGGCCAGCTGAACGTTATTACCCACCACAGGATGCAAATCGAGCGGCAGGTGATAAGCCACCAGGCTCACGTCATTAATGATCAAGGTCTTGAGTCGACGCTGCTTCATTCCGATGACACGCGGATCCTCGCTTTTCCAGAAGTAGCCGTGGTGCACAAGCACCATGTCGGCTCCCGCCTCTATCGCGGCATCCAACAACGCCTGGCTTGCGGTCACACCGCTAACGATACGAGCCACCGTAGCGCGACCTTCCACTTGCAGGCCATTGGGGCAGTAATCCTTGATTGCAGCAGCATCAAGATAGCGGTTCGCCTCATCCAGCAGTGTCGTCAAGGCTATGGTCATGGTTATATTCTCCATTAAACAGGCTCTACCAATCGGTTCGCATGTCTTTATAGACAAAGGCAGCTCCGTATAATGGCCGCACCTTATCGGCCGTACACAGGCCTCGCAACAAGGATTGGTAATAATGTTAAAGGCCTTGCGCTCCTACGGCTGGCCCATCGTGGTAGGCATCCTGCTGGCAGCGGTGGTAGTCATTCGATTTCCTGAATGGGTAGGCTTGCCCAAGCAGCAGGTACACTTCGAGCAGACGACTGAGACCTCCCCTCGCACTCAAGGCCCGGTCTCTTATGCTGATGCCGCCAGCAAGGCAGCTCCGGCCGTAGTTTCACTACGTTCGACCAAGCATCCCAAGAAGCCCAGCGCGCCAATTCAGGATGACCCCTTATTCAAACCCTACTTTGATAAGAATCCACCAAAGAGTAACGAAGAGCTGAGCCTGGGTTCGGCAGTGATCATGAGCCATGAAGGCTATCTGCTGACCAACAACCATGTCACCTCCGACGCCGATACCATTGTCGTGGCGTTACAGGATGGCCGGCAGACGGTGGCGCATCTGATAGGAAGCGATCCCGATACAGATCTGGCTGTTCTCAAGATTGATCTGAATAGTCTTCCGGCCATCTCCATCGGCCATTCGGAAGCCATTCGCATCGGGGATGTGGCACTGGCTATTGGCAACCCGTTCGGCGTAGGTCAGACGGTGACCATGGGCATTATCAGTGCCACAGGCCGTAACCAGCTGGGGCTAAATACCTATGAGGATTTCATCCAGACAGATGCAGCCATCAACCTGGGTAACTCTGGTGGGGCACTGGTAGATGCCAACGGCAATCTGATTGGTATCAACACAGCGATTTTATCCGGTGGCTCGCAGGGTATCGGCTTCGCCATACCCATCAAACTGGCCATGGACGTCATGCAATCAATCATTGCCCACGGCCAGGTAATTCGCGGCTGGCTAGGTGTTGAGGTAGAACGTATTTCCCCAGAGCTTGCCGCCTCGTTCAACCTGCCTAATCAGGCCGGTATTGTCGTTTCTGGGGTTTACCCCAACGGTCCGGCACAACGTGCCGGCCTGCAGCCAGGCGACATTCTGCTTAAGCTAGACAACGAACCTGCGATCGATGGTCGCCAGTCCATGAATCAGGTCGCACGCAGCAGACCTGGAGACAAAATCTCGATAGAAGTGCTTCGCAATGGCAAGCCGCTCAAACTGACCGGAATCATAGGTTTAAGGCCACCCATTGATACCAGCACGTCATCCGGGCCCTCCCCTGATGAGTCAGCACAAAAAAACGGCGCCCCATAGGCGCCGCTTCTTCTTCCATCAGGCGAGTCCGTAGCCCTTCAACGCCTCGATCAAAACAGCATTTTGTTCTGGCGTACCAATAGTGATACGCAAGAACTTATCGATTCGAGGCTTATTGAAATGACGCACAATGACGCGTCTTTCACGCAGTGCAGCCGCCAATTCAGCCCCCTCATACGAAGGGTGCTGAGCGAACACGAAATTTGCAGCAGAGGGCAGCACATGGAAACCCAGTGCTTCCAATTCGGCTACCAGCACCGTTCGGCTTTCAATCACTGCTCCGCACGTTTGACTGAAATAGTCCCTGTCTTCAAACGCTGCGACGGCGCCTGCCAGCGCCAACCGATCAAGCGGGTATGAATTGAAACTGTTCTTGACCCGCTCCAATGCTTCGATGAGATCGGGATGACCTACTGCCAGCCCAACCCTCAAGCCTGCCAGGGAGCGAGACTTGGAGAGCGTTTGAGTCACTAGCAGATTTGGATAACGACCCACCAGTGAAATAGCAGTCTCGCCACCAAAATCCACATAGGCTTCATCAACCACCACAACCGAGTCCGTGTTCTTTTGCAGAAGCGACTCGATGTGCTCCAACCCTACCAGACACCCTGTAGGCGCGTTAGGATTGGGGAAAATAATACCGGCGTTAGGCCGGATGTAGTCTTCCAGATTGATTTGATAGTGTTCATCCAGTGGCAACGCTTCGAATGGAATTTCATACAACCCACAGTACACCGGGTAGAAGCTGTAAGAAATGTCCGGGAACAGCAAGGGCGCCTTGTGCTGAAACAAGCCGTGAAAGATATGGGCAAGCACTTCATCCGAACCATTGCCTACAAACACTTGCTCGACATTGATTGAATAATACTCTGCTACCGCCTGCTTCAACCGATCCCCATTGGGATCAGGGTACAGCCGCAAGCCCTCGCCCAGTTCGGCCCGTATCGCATCAATAACCTTGGGCGAAGGGCCGTAGGGGTTTTCGTTGGTGTTGAGTTTTACCAGATTGGCAATCCTGGGCTGCTCGCCAGGTACATACGGCACCAGCTTCTCGACGAAGGGACTCCAGAATCGACTCATGACATCACTCCTTGATCCGGTATTCAGCGCTGCGCGCATGAGCTGTCAGGGACTCCCCACGCGCAAGCACCGAGGCGGTACGCCCCAGCACTGAAGCGCCATCCGCGGAACAAAAGATCAAGGACGAGCGCTTCTGGAAGTCATACACGCCCAAAGGAGAAGAGAAACGTGCAGTGCCGGACGTGGGTAGAACATGGTTGGGCCCTGCACAATAATCCCCCAGTGCCTCAGCGGTATAACGCCCCATGAAGATCGCGCCCGCGTGGCGAATGCCCGGCAACCAGGCTTCAGGATCAGCTACAGAGAGCTCCAAATGCTCAGGCGCAATGCGATTGACGACCTCGCAGGCCCGAGCCTGATCGGCAACATGAATCAGAGCACCTCTTCCTTCCAAGGACGTTCGGATGATTTCAGCACGCTCCATTGTAGGCAGAAGACGAGCGATACTTTCAGCAACCCTGTCCAGAAACTCGGCATCAGGACTGACAAGAATCGACTGGGCATCTTCATCATGCTCAGCCTGAGAAAACAGATCCATGGCGATCCAGTCTGGATCAGTCTGGCCATCACAGACCACTAGAATCTCGGAGGGCCCGGCAATCATGTCGATACCCACCTGTCCGAAGACATGACGTTTGGCCGTTGCAACATAGATATTGCCTGGCCCTACGATCTTGTCCACACGAGGGACGCTTTGCGTACCGTAAGCCAGTGCCGCTACTGCTTGCGCACCACCCACAGTAAAAACGCGGTCCACGCCTGCAATGCACGCGGCAGCGAGCACCAGCTCGTTGATTTCACCGCGAGGCGTTGGCACGACCATTACAACTTCAGCAACACCGGCAACCTTGGCAGGAATGGCGTTCATCAACACCGAAGAGGGATAGGAAGCCTTGCCGCCAGGTACATATAACCCAGCCCGATCAAGCGGCGTCACTTGCTGCCCAAGAACGGTGCCATCCGCTTCCGTATAACGCCAGGAGTCCTGCTTTTGCTTTTCGTGATAGCTGCGAACACGATCTGCTGCATGCTCAAGAGCATTTCGCTGCTCATCGGTAATGCGCGTAAGAGCCAACTCAAGTCTTTCGCGAGGCAGAATCAGATCAGACATTGAGCTAGCCTGGACGCCATCAAAGCGCTGTGTGAACTCCACCAGAGCTTCATCCCCTCGGGTGCGAACAGCCTCGATAATCTCCAGGACTCGCTGATTGACGCCAGCGTCAGAAACACTTTCCCAGCTCAGCAGATGATCCAGATGACGCGCGAAATCAGGATCGGCAGCGTCGAGTCGGCGAAGCGTAATCGGTGCGGTCATAGCGAAGCCTCTTATCAATGGCTAGTCTCAGGCACCGCTAGAGTATCAGCCCTGCCGTGCGGGTACCTGAGAAAATTGGCTATGACACGGATAGGCAGGCACGGCATCAGCCGTGCGAAAGGTCAGGCCTGGTGTCGCTCTTCGACCGTAGCACGCAGCACATCGATCAGCGCCTGGATACGCGCGTGCTGCATTTTCATCGAAGCCTTGTTGACGATCAATCGAGAGCTAACATGGGCAATCAACTCCTGTGGCTCAAGCCCATTGGCGCGCAAGGTATTACCTGTATCGACCACATCAATGATCTTGTCAGCCAACCCCACTAGAGGTGCAAGCTCCATGGAGCCATAGAGCTTGATGATATCGACCTGACGTCCCTGCTCGGCATAATAACGTTTGGCGATATTGACAAACTTGGTCGCTACCTTGAGGCGGCCACGTGGCTCTGGAGCATTTACTGCACCCGCTGTCATCAGCCGGCATTTGGCGATCTGCAGATCCAGCGGCTCGTAGAGTCCTTGGCCAGAGTGCTCCATAAGCACATCCTTTCCCGCAACACCCAAGTCAGCTGCGCCTTGCTCAACGTAGGTCGGCACGTCAGTCGCACGTACGATCAACAAGCGCACATCATCCAGACTTGTGGGGATGATCAGCTTGCGGCTTTTATCGGGGTCTTCAGTTGGGACGATACCCGCCGCCGCAAGAAGCGGCAGCGTATCGTTCAGGATTCGGCCTTTTGAAAGCGCGATAGTCAGCATGAGCCCTTAACCCGGAACACGGCGAATTTTAGCACCCAGAAGTTGTAGCTTTTCCTCGATGCACTCATAACCCCGATCGATATGGTAGATGCGGTCGATCAGGGTATCGCCTTCCGCTACCAGCGCAGCGATTACCAGGCTGGCCGATGCACGCAAGTCAGTAGCCATTACGGGTGCAGCCTTCAGGTGAGGAATGCCGGTTACGATGGCAGCATTACCTTCCACAGCGATCTGAGCGCCCATGCGAGTCATTTCATAGACGTGCATGAAGCGGTTTTCAAAGATCGTTTCAACTACCGTTCCTGTGCCTTCTGCCACAGCGTTCATGGAGATGAACTGCGCCTGCATATCTGTTGGGAATGCAGGGTACGGTGCAGTACGCACATTGACTGCCTTGGGTCGATTCCCTTTCATGTCCAGCTCGATCCAATTGGATCCAGTAGAAACGTGGGCACCTGCCTCTTCCAGCTTGAGCAGAACGGCTTCGAGAATGGAAGGATCAGTATCCTTGAGCTTGACGCGACCACGGGTAGCCGCCGCCGCAACCAGATAACTACCCGTCTCGATACGGTCGGGCAGTACGGAATAACGGGCGCCACCCAGACGCTCGACACCTTCTACCGTAATGGTATCGGTACCGGCACCTTCAATATGGGCTCCCATGGCGATCAGGCAATTGGCTAGATCCACGACTTCCGGCTCACGTGCAGCATTCTGGATGACGCTACGTCCTTTGGCCAGCGTTGCCGCCATCAGAACGTTTTCAGTACCGGTTACACTGACGGTATCAAAGAAGTAATGTGCGCCACGCAGGCCGCCCGCTGGAGCCTTGGCTTTGATATAGCCTGCCTCGACTTCAATCTGGGCACCCATCGCCTCAAGGCCGCGCAGATGCAAATCGACCGGACGCGAGCCAATGGCACATCCGCCGGGCAGTGCGACTTCGGCTTCGCCGAAACGAGCCAGCATCGGACCCAGCACCAGAATAGAGGCTCGCATGGTCTTGACCAGCTCATAGGGCGCTACAAGCGTCTTGATAGTCGAAGCATTTACTTCAACGTTGAGCTTTTCGTCGATAACCGGCTGCACCCCCATACGACCGAACAATTCGATCATGGTAGTGATGTCATGCAGATGCGGCAGATTGCAAACAGTTACAGGCGTATCCGCAAGCAAGGTGGCAGCCAGGATCGGCAAGGCAGAGTTTTTTGCGCCTGAAATACGGATCTCTCCGTTTAGGCTGGCGCCACCGGTAATAATCAATTTATCCATAGGTATCTCGGCGGCGCCGAACTCAAGCCCGTTCAGCCCAAGCGGCGCGCGTATAGAATTTCATAGTGACTGCATGGATGCTGCCATCAGCGATCAATGCATTGAGATGGGAATAGACTTGCTGCTGGCGCTTTACTGGGCTCATAGCAGCCAATTCATCGCCAATCAGGTTCAATTGGAAGTTGCAGCCCTCGCCTTCTACCTCAACCTGAGTTTCCGGCAGTTGTGCTTCCAATAAGCGTTTAACTTCTTCAGCCTGCATGTTCAACCTCCTGGCAGCCTATTCCGCAGCCAGACATAATACAAAAAAGCCCTCCAACTGCGAACCCCAAGGTTGCAGATAGAGGGCGATGGGATATTCAATGAGAGAGAGGAAGAATGTCCAGCAAACCGGACACACTTGCGATCTGCTTCATATCTGCAGGCAAATTCCAAACCTCAAGTTTTTTGCCAGCCTGCAACACATCACGTTGAAAGGACAGCAACAAGGAAAGCCCTGCACTGTTGGAGCGCTCGACACCAGCACAGTCGATCACGATCACATCGGTACTACTCTGCTGTATATAGCGCTGCCCTTCCTGACGCAGCGCTACCGTCGTCTGATGATCGAGAAAACCAGACAGCGTCATGACGCCCGGCACCTTCTCTCCTAGATGCGCCTGCGTACTCATGAGCCAGCCTGGGCCTTTTGAGCTTCAGGAGAGTTTTTGGCACGCGCCACGGTATTGGCCCAGCTATCGATAACCTTGTCCAGGTTATTGCCGTTAGCCTGCATAGATTGGGCAAACTGATCACGGAACAGCTTACCGATATTAATGCCGTTGATGATTACGTTACGCACTCTCCAACTGCCATTGATATTTACCATAGTATAAGAGACCGGATAGACAGTTCCGCGGCTATCACGTACTTCCATACCTACGCTAGTACGCTCGGGATCATTGTCAGTTGCTGGCAGAACCTTGATACCCTGATTGTTGTACTCCAACAGTGCGTTACCATAGAACTGCATCAGGCTTCGCTTAAAGTTCTCCTGGAAGCGAGCCATTTGCTCAGGCGATGCCTGACGACTGTACCTTACGGTCATGATGCTGCGGGAGATACCTTCGGCATCAACGACCGGACCAAGGATCTCGTTCAAAGAGTTATAGAAAGCATCTGGATTGCTCCGGTACGTTTCCTTGTTGGTTTGCAGATCAGACAGCAACTTATCTGTAGTCTGTTGAATGACATCGTGAGCCGAAGGCGCTGCAGAGGCCAGCAATGGCACTACGGCCAGCAAGGCCAGAACGCTGTTTCGCAATAATTTGAGCATGTCGTGTCCTTCTTACTTATCGCCAGACGAATCTTTGTTGACGGTGTTGAGCAGGAATTTGCCGATCAGATCTTCCAATACCAGCGACGACTGAGTATCACGAATAGTTCCGCCATCTTTGACAACCTCCTCATCCCCTCCCACGCTAATACCAATATATTTTTCACCCAACAGACCTGCTGTCAGGATGGAGGCGGTGGAATCGACCGGAATGTTATCGACCTGTTGGTCGATCTGCATGGTCACTCGACCACGGTAGCTATCACGATCCAGATCGATTGCGGTGACTCGGCCAATCGTGACGCCTGACATCGTGACTTTTGCACGTACGGTCAGACCGGCGATATTGTCGAAATAGGCATACGCTTTATAGGTGTCATTGTGCTCGACAACGCTCAAGCCACTCACTCGCAAAGCCAACAGCAAGAGAGCCAGCAAGCCAGCGAGCAGAAACAGGCCGACACCAATTTCCTGGGTGCGGGTTTGCATCAGATATCTCCAAACATCAAAGCAGTCAAAAGAAAGTCGAGACCCAGCACTGCCAGAGAGGCATAGACAACTGTTCGGGTCGTCGCGCGGCTGATCCCTTCGGAAGTAGCGTCGCAGTCGTACCCCTGGAACACGGCGATCCAGGTCACCACAAAGGCAAAGACAAGGCTTTTAATCATGCCATTGATGACATCCGCCATTTGGACGCTGTTCTGCATGTTGCTCCAGAACGAGCCGTCGTAGACGCCGAGCCAGTCAACCGCAACCATCGCACCGCCCCAGATACCTACAACACTGAAGATGGCCGAGAGCAGAGGCAAGGAAATAAAGCCCGCCCACAGGCGCGGAGCCACTATATATTTGAGCGGATCAACACCGATCATTTCGAGGCTGGACAACTGCTCTGTCGACTTCATGTTGCCGATTTCAGCCGTTAACGCGGAACCTGCGCGACCTGCGAACAGAAGCGCACTAACTACAGGGCCCAACTCTCTCAACAGGGTAAGCGCCACCATCTGCCCAACCGCCTGTTCCGAACCATAGGTAACCAGAATGTTATAGCCCTGAAGTGCTATAACCATACCGATGAAAAGACCGGAAACTAGGATGATGGGTAGCGATAAAACCCCTACCGAATAGAGCTGCTTGATCAGCAACTGTCCACCCTTGCCTGCGCCGGAGCGGCCAAACAAGGATTGCAATAGCAAAAGAACAGAACGACCGGCTGCAGCCAATACATCCAGGCCTGTGCGCCCCAATAAGCGGATGCGCTCAAGCAGTGAAATGTGACGCATTAGCGCCTCCCCAAAAGATCTTCGCTATAGTCAGGCGCTGCGAAATGGAACGGTACCGGGCCATCCGGGGTACCTTTTATGAACTGAAGCACTCGTGGATCAGACGACTCCTTGAGCTCTGCGGGGGTTCCTTGGCCCAGCACCTGTGTATCCCCGACAATGTAAAGATAGTCAGCGATACTTGCCGTCTCGGCCAGATCATGTGACACAACGATACTGGTCAATCCCAGTGCATCATTGAGCAGACGAATCAGGCGCACCAGTACGCCCATGGCAATGGGGTCCTGTCCCACGAAAGGCTCGTCATACATCAGGATCTGAGGATCCAATGCAATCGCCCGAGCCAAAGCCACCCGACGTTTCATGCCTCCGGACAGCTCATCGGGCATTAACTCGATAGCGCCCCGCAGACCGACCGCCTGAAGTTTCATCAGGACGATATCCCGGATCATCTCCTCAGGCAGCTTGGTATGAACCCGGAGAGGAAAGGCCACGTTTTCGAAAACATCAAGGTCAGTAAACAGTGCACCGCTCTGAAACAGAACGCCCATCTGCTTACGCACATTGAACAGGTCACTTCGAGACAGCGTGGGAAGATTGAGATTGTTAACCCATACCTCACCCTTTTCAGGGCGCAACTGGGCTGCAATCAAGCGTAACAGCGTTGTCTTGCCGCTCCCTGAAGGCCCCATAATACCGGTCACCTTGCCACGCGGGATGCGGATATCAACATTCTCGTAGATGGTACGCTCGCCTCGCTTGAAGGTAACGCCTTTAAGCTCGACCGCATACTCGCTATCGGTGTTCATCTAAACTCCTAGCTTACAGCCCTCCTGGCAGACGCATCGAATAGCATCCAAGGCACTTTTAAGGGCCTATTCGACAAGGACATAGCATAACATTTCAGCGCTACCTCCCCAACATGAACATAATTCAATCGTTTTCATAGGAGGGGGGATTGATTGTCGTTATAATTCTGCGTTTTCAATCAATCTGCTGCCCAGCAAACTGGTAGACAAATGACCCACGCTGCAAATTTCATCGAATCCGCAAATCGTACCATCAGCTATGAAGTGGAAGCCGTGAACGCATTGCGTGGGCGTATAGATGATCGCTTTGTCAAAGCCTGTGAACTGATGCTGGACTGCAAGGGCCGCATCGTTGTACTGGGCATGGGAAAGTCCGGACATATCGGCAATAAGATTGCGGCCACGCTGGCAAGCACAGGCACACCCGCGTTTTTCGTCCATCCCGCCGAAGCAAGCCACGGCGACATGGGGATGATTACCCAGGCGGACATTGTGCTGGCCCTGTCCAACTCTGGCTCTACCCCTGAAATAGTGACGCTCTTGCCACTTATCAAGCGACTGGGAATCACGTTGATCAGTATGACAGGCAATCCCCAGTCACCTCTGGCCCAGGCAGCTACTGTCAACCTGGACGCAGGCGTTGCCAAGGAAGCCTGCCCGCTGAATCTTGCACCGACCTCCTCCACCACTGCCAGTCTGGTTCTGGGGGATGCGCTTGCCATTGCCTTGCTCGATGCACGAGGCTTCACGGCTGAAGATTTTGCCTTTTCTCACCCCGGCGGCGCTTTGGGCCGACGCCTGCTTCTCAAGGTCGAGCATGTCATGCATAGCGGGAAGGAATTACCTCAAGTGCCACGAGGCACTTCGCTTAGCGGTGCATTACTTGAGATGTCCCAAAAAGGGCTTGGCATGACCGTCGTCACGGAACCTGATGGCCGACTGGCAGGTATTTTTACTGATGGGGACCTTCGGCGTGCGCTTGATCGCGGAATTGACGTACGCTCAACGACCATAGACCACGTCATGACGGAGCATGGTCGTACAGCACGCCCACAGATGCTGGCAGCCGAGGCATTGAAAGTCATGGAAGATCACAAGATTAGCGCCTTGGTTGTGGTCGACGAGAAAGATTACCCTCTGGGGGCATTGAACATGCACGACCTGCTTCGCGCAGGCGTCATGTGAATGCAGCTCATATCGAGAGACAGCCCATCATTGCTGCTGTATGGCAGTGATAGCACTCATAAATGCTTTACGTTTCAAATGGTACAGAGCCTTTGCCGTGCTTTATGCCGCCGTTTGACTACAATGCTTTTGCAGGCCTTTTGTCATGTTCCGTACACTGCGTAAACCTGTACTTTATGTCCTGATTGCCCTGGCGCTGGTCGCTATCGGTTACTGGAACCTCTTGCCGCAACGGTTTATCGATGACCCGGCAGGCAATGCCCAGACCGATAATGCCATTGATGCCTATGCAACAAATGTCAAAACGATCCAGTACCGTGCCGATGGAAAGGTACAATACGAGATGACAGCCGAACGGCTTGATCACGTTCAGGCCACCGATGTCACACTGGTTTCGAAACCCGATATGCTGGCATACCGCGGTACTGACCTGCCCTGGCATGTTCGCAGCGCAAGGGCCGAGGTGGCGCCAAAAGGTACACAGGCTGAGTTGATCGATGATGTAAGGGTCGAGCGTACAGACGAAAAGGGCCGCCCTATCGTGATGACGACGACGCGAATGACTGTTTTTCCTGACAAAAATTATGCGCAGACTGAGCAAGCCGTTAAGATTGAGGCCGCTAATAGCGTGACCACAGCGAAAGGCATGAAAGCGTACCTGAATGACGGCAGAATGCTCCTGCTGTCCAATGTAAGAGGCCAGCATGAGGTTCGTTAAATCTCTACCCCTTCTTTTAACCCTGGGCGCTACGTTCGGAAGCGTTAACGCCTGGGCTCTGCCTTCTGACCGCAACCAGCCCATCCGGGTACAGGCCGACAGCGCCGAACTCGATGACAAGCAGAACGTAGCGGTTTATCGAGGCGACGTCATCATTACCCAAGGCACGATGAAGATCACGGGTAACACCGTGACCATCACCCAGGACAACAACGGCAACATCAAGGTTGCAACTGCCGTTGGCAAGCCGGCTCACTATGAGCAGAAGCCATCTGCGGACAAAGATACGGTGAAGGCTTACGGCCTGACTATCCAGTACTATGCGGATGAAAACCGAATCGTTCTGATCGACCAGGCACGCGTTGAACAGCAAGGCAATACGTTCGAAGGCGAGAAGATCGTTTACGACACCCAGCGCCAGATCGTGAATGCTGGCCGTGCAAACGGTAACAAGATCACCACACCAAGACCGCGTATCGACATGGTCATCCAGCCCAAGAACAAAGACCAGCAGCCGGGGCAAGCTCAATGACAGTACTGCTCAAAGCCCAGCATCTGGCCAAGAGCTATAAGGGTCGCCAAGTGGTCCGGGATGTCAGCCTGACCATCGAAAGCGGCCAGATCGTGGGACTGCTCGGCCCTAACGGTGCGGGCAAGACGACATGCTTTTATATGATCGTAGGGTTGGTCAACGCCGATCATGGCCGTGTCCTAATCGATAACCAGGATGTCACCAACCTGCCTATGCACGGCAGAGCGCAGGCAGGTATCGGTTATCTCCCCCAGGAAGCATCGATATTCCGCAAGCTGACCGTGGCCAACAACATCATGGCCATCCTTGAAACACGCAAGGACCTGGACCGAAACGGACGCACCCAGGCGCTCGAGTCGCTGCTTCAAGAATTTCACATCACCCATATTCGTGACAACCTAGGCATGAGCCTGTCGGGTGGGGAACGTCGTCGCGTCGAGATTGCTCGCGCCCTAGCCACGGCGCCCAAGTTCATTCTGCTGGATGAGCCCTTTGCCGGTGTCGACCCTATTTCAGTGGGTGATATCAAGCAAATCATTCGCCACTTGAAAGCCAAAGGCATTGGCGTTTTGATCACGGATCACAATGTTCGGGAAACCCTCACAATCTGTGAGATGGCTTATATTGTGAATGACGGACAGCTGATTGCTGAAGGCGATGCCGAAAGCGTGCTGGCCAACGAC
Source organism: Pseudomonas sp. UBA3149 (assembly GCF_002364655.1). Lineage (NCBI taxonomy): Bacteria > Pseudomonadati > Pseudomonadota > Gammaproteobacteria > Pseudomonadales > Pseudomonadaceae > Pseudomonas > Pseudomonas sp. UBA3149. The sequence goes on along the minus strand of NZ_DEYV01000005.1, from coordinate 25,407 downwards.
CTGGTTAAGGAAGTTTATCTGGGGCACGAATTCCGCCTCTAGGCAAAAGGGTAAAAACCAGGCATATAATTTGCTCATCCCTACCAAATTATCTGGTGGGCTCCGTGGCGCAGTTCGCGTCTGTAGATTAAGGTGCTAAGCCCGCAGCCATGAAACCATCGTTAGTTTTAAAGATGGGCCAGCAGCTGACCATGACTCCTCAGCTGCAACAGGCCATTCGATTGCTTCAACTTTCGACGCTTGATCTCCAGCAGGAAATTCAGGAAGCCCTGGAATCCAACCCCATGCTCGAGCGGCAAGAAGAAGGCGATGATTTTGATCACAGCGACCCGCTTGCCGATGGCGAGGAGCTATCGAATCCTGGTAGCCAGGAGGTTACGTTCAAGGATACGGCTCCCTCGATAGAGACCTCTGAGTCGGACGAGTCCGAATGGAGTGACCGTATCCCCAATGAGCTTCCCGTCGATACCGCCTGGGAAGATATCTATCAGACAAGCGCGAGCAGCCTTCCGAGCTCTGACGACGATGAATGGGATTTCACATCCAGAACATCGACAGGTGAAAGTCTGCAGAGCCATCTTCTCTGGCAACTGAATCTGGCCCCGATGTCGGACGTGGATCGCATGGTCGCCATGTCGATCATCGACGGCATCAATAATGATGGCTACCTCGAAGAATCACTCGAAGACATACACGCCTCGCTAGATCCTGAGCTTGAGGTAGAGATTGATGAAGTCGAAGTAGTTTTACGCCGTGTTCAACAGTTCGAACCGGCAGGCGTAGGCGCACGTAATCTCAAGGAATGCCTGCTGCTGCAACTCAATCAGCTTCCAGGCAAAACACCACGGCTGGCGGAAGCCAAGCGCTTGGTCACAGATTATCTGGACGTCCTAGGCAGCCGTGATTACAGCCAGCTCATGCGCCGCATGAAGATCAAGGAAGATGAGTTACGTGACGTAATCGAGCTGATTCAAAGCCTGCACCCCCGACCAGGCTCCCAGATCGAATCAGGTGAAGCCGAGTACGTGGTTCCTGATGTCATCGTGCGCAAACACAATGACCGTTGGCTGGTTGAGCTGAACCAGGAGGCGGTGCCGCGGCTACGCGTAAACTCACAATATGCCGGTTTCGTGAAACGTGCCGACAGCAGTGCAGATAACACTTTCATGCGTAACCAGTTGCAGGAAGCTCGCTGGTTCATCAAGAGTCTGCAGAGCCGTAACGAGACCCTGATGAAGGTTGCGACGCAAATCGTCGAGCATCAGCGTGGCTTTCTAGAGTATGGCGAAGAAGCCATGAAACCACTCGTACTTCACGATATTGCCGAGGCGGTTGGCATGCACGAGTCCACAATTTCTCGTGTGACCACCCAAAAGTATATGCACACGCCTCGTGGCATATACGAATTGAAATACTTCTTCTCCAGTCACGTAAGCACGGCTGAGGGCGGTGAATGCTCGTCGACCGCCATTCGCGCCATCATCAAAAAACTTGTTGCCGCCGAAAATGCAAAAAAGCCATTGAGCGACAGCAAGATCGCTGGTTTACTGGAGTCACAAGGCATACAGGTCGCGCGTCGGACTGTAGCCAAATACCGTGAGTCGCTGGGCATTGCTCCATCGAGTGAACGGAAAAGGCTGGTCTAGACTTAGGCGGCTCGCCACGAGCGGACTGCGAGCGCGGGGGAAAGAGGCGCTTATCGCTCAACAGTGTTTCTTCGGCAGGCCTAATGCCTGCCTGTTACACCACGGCAATAAGGAGAACGCGGTATGCAAGTCAACATCAGTGGGCATCAACTGGATGTTACCGACTCCCTTCGCAGCTACGTTGGAGAAAAGCTCGCCCGACTTGAACGCCACTTCGATCGCATTACCAGTGCTCAGGTAATCATGCAGGTCGATAAACTGAAACAGAAAGTTGAAGCCACCTTGCATGTTGCAGGTGCGTCTGTCGTTGCAAATGCCGAACATGAAGACATGTACGCTGCCATCGACCTTCTCACCGATAAACTCGACCGCCAGTTGATCAAACACAAAGAGAAACAGCTCGAGAGGCAGCAAGGGTTGGGCGTCCGTTGAGACTTAACATCACCCTATGATTCGATTAGAAACCATTCTGACCCCTGGCCGCTCACACGTGAGCATGCCAGGGGTCAGTAAAGAAAGCGTGCTTCAGCAGATCTCTGAAATTGCTGCGACTGACTTGCCAGGGCAAGACGCTCACTCAATTTTCGAAAGCCTCATGGCCCGAGAAAAGTTAGGGTCGACCGGTTTCGGCAATGGAATAGCTATTCCTCACTGCCGCCTGAGTGGCTCCAAGGAGCCTATTAGTGTGCTGTGCCACCTGCAAACACCGGTAGACTTCGACTCACTCGACGGAGCGCCAGTAGACCTTATTTTCGTCCTGCTCGTACCCGAAGCCGCTACCGAGCAGCATCTGGAGTTGTTGCGCCAGATTGCAGCCATGCTGGATAAGGCTGAAATCCGCGACCGACTGCGCCATGCAACTACTAGCAATGGGCTCTATCAAATAGTTATCGACGCCCAAAGCGGTCATTAACATGCATCTGATTATCGTCAGTGGACGCTCCGGATCTGGCAAAAGCACAGCACTAGATGTGCTGGAAGACAACGGCTTTTATTGCATCGATAATCTACCTGCCGGTCTTTTACCGGACCTGTCCGAGCGCGCCCTGACTGAATCCGAAGGGGCTCAGTCTCAGATAGCCCTGTCTATCGACGCCCGCAACCTGCCTAGCCAGCTACAACGCTTTCCCGAGCTGCTTGAGCAAGTCAGATCACGTCATATCCGTTGCGATGTGCTGTATCTGGACGCAGATGATCAGACACTGCTCAAACGGTTCTCGGAAACCCGCCGTCGTCATCCGCTTACGAGCGAGTATCGTTCGCTGGCTGAAGCCATCGAGGATGAGCGTCAGCTGCTGATGCCTATTGCCGATCTGGCTGACCTGAAGATCGACACCACTCATCTGAATCTTTATCAGCTCAAGGACATGATCAAGCTACGCTTGCTCAATGCACCCGAGCCTGGCACTGCGTTTCTGATCGAGTCGTTTGGTTTCAAACGAGGCCTGCCGGTTGATGCAGATATGGTTTTCGATATCCGCTTCCTGCCCAATCCCTATTGGAAAGCAGAGCTCAGGGAGCTTTCAGGTCTAGATCAACCCGTGATCGAGTATCTGGAGGAGCAAACCGAGGTCGAAGAGCTCTACCAAGACATCTATAATTACCTGTCTAAATGGCTGCCCAATTTCGCCGCTAACAATCGCTCTTATGTAACGATTGCGATTGGCTGTACGGGAGGCCACCACCGCTCGGTTTACATTGCCCAGCGACTGGGAACAGCTCTCAAATCAAAACTGAAAAAAGTCCAGATTCGCCACCGCGACCTACCTGGACAATAGCGATTAAGGACACTCAACGTAATGCCCGCCCAAGAAATCACCATCATCAATAAGCTAGGGCTGCATGCACGCGCAGCGGCCAAGTTCGTCGGTGTGGCTGGGCGCTTTCCGTGCGAAGTCAGAGTCGGTAGAAGCCCTGAAAGCACAATCGATGGGAAAAGCATCATGTCTGTCATGATGCTGGCTGCTGGCAAAGGCACGATGCTTCACTTGGCAACGGAAGGCGAACAGAGCGAAGAAGCCTTGCAGGCATTGATTGAATTGATCAACAACCGGTTCGACGAAGGCGAATGATCGCCTACGCTCCCCTACCCTAATGCGGTATCCATTACCATCATCAGACAAAAACCAATGCCGAGCCCGACGGTGGCAGCACTGCGGTGACCCTTTTTAAGGTGCGCCTCAGGAATGACTTCGTGGGTTACGGCAAACAACATGGCACCTGCTGCCAGCGACAGCCCCCAAGGCAGCATCATCTGACTGAAATTGACCAGCCAGGCGCTAATGACTGCGAAAAGCGGCTCAACCAGCCCTGAGGCTGCGCCAATGCCCACCGCTTTATACCGGTTTACGCCCGCTCCAGCCAACACCAGCGCAATCACCATCCCTTCCGGAAAGTCCTGCAGGGCGATCCCAAGCGCCAGACTCTCTGCCCCTTCAACAGCACCACCTGCGGCTACACCGACAGCCATCCCTTCGGGAATGTTATGAAGAATAATGGCTGCAACGAACAGTAGGATTCGCGGCTCTACGGCGGAAATAGAATCACGCTGCTCTAACTCCTGCTCCGGCATGACACGCTCCAACCCTAGCATGCCAAGCACGCCTAGCATGATTCCACAGCTGACTACCGCTCCACTGCCCCACTTGGAATACCCTAGCGAGCCCCCTGCATCCAATGCAGGCAATAGAAGGGAAAAGGCAGTAGCCGCAAGCATGACGCCTGCACCAAAGCCCAACATGGTATTGGATAGACGCTCGGAGATACGGGAAAGCGCAAGGACAGGAAGCGCCCCGAGTGCAGTCCCTAATGCGCAAAGCATGCCGCCTTTGAGCGCATTCTGCATGGACGATGTTTGAAATAACGCTTGGAGTGCATCAAGTTGATGAAATGTGATCCCAATGCAAAGCAGGATAAGACACAACGTCAATCCGAGATAGCTTGAGAGAAAGGCCTGTATTGAGCGCATAAACCTGCCAAGGCAAGAAAGACAGGACTGGAAGACGCGGTGCAAGAATCCCTTACACCGCGAAGATCACGACGCTTGTACCCCGTTAGGCCATTGCTGCCTGATAGCGACGAGCAACTTCAGGCCAATTGACTACGTTGTAAAAGGCACCAATGTATTCCGGACGACGGTTCTGATAACGCAGGTAGTATGCGTGCTCCCATACGTCCAGGCCCAGAATAGGCGTATTGCCATTCATGATGGGGCTGTCCTGGTTGAGTGTACTTTCAACAACCAGTTTCTTTTCAGGCGTCACGCTCAACCATGCCCAGCCACTGCCAAAGCGAGACACCGCAGCCTTGGTGAAGGCTTCTTTGAATGCGTCCATACCGCCCAACTGGGAATCGATCGCCTGAGCCAATTCACCTTCCGGGTTACCACCGCCTTGCGGAGTCATAACGGTCCAGAACAGAGAGTGGTTGGCATGTCCGCCGCCGTTGTTTACTACCACACCACGCTTATCTTGAGGCAGCTTGTCCAGTTGAGTCAGCAGTTCTTCTACCGGCAAGGACTCAAGGCCGGTCCCCTCGAGCGCAGCATTCAGATTATTGATGTAGGTCTGATGATGCTTGGTATGGTGAATTTCCATTGTCTGCGCATCGATGTGAGGTTCCAGTGCATCGTAGGCATAGGGTAAAGCTGGAAGCGTATGAGGCATGATGTCGTCTCCTGATGTGAGAATAACTATCGTCTGCCTAAGGGCAGACCCGTGTTGCTCGAACGTTCACGTGTTTACTGCTGAGTGAAGCGCGCCAGTGAGGCTTGACGCTGAAAGTTATTAGCTATGGGTTAACTGGACAGAATTAAAGACCTGTCACCCCATAAAACCAGACTTCATAAGAAATGAGATTCTTTATCAATAACATATCTAACAGATTCGACAAACGAAAGCGACGTTTTACGCCTGCCTACAGTAGTTTGATTGGCAGGCGCAAAAGTTTGAATCAACGTCCGGCCAGAGTCATGGACTCAATCAGCACCGATCCGGTTCGAATACCACCGCGATGATCTACATCCGAACCGATCGCAACGATGTTGCGAAACATATCCTGAAGACGCCCCGCAATAGTGACTTCCTGCACCGGAAACTGTATTTCGCCGTTTTCGACCCAATAACCGGCAGCGCCCCGTGAGTAGTCGCCTGTTACCAGATTGACCCCCTGCCCCATGAGTTCGGTTACGAGAAGTCCTTTGCCCATGCGACGGATCAGGGCCGCCTGGTCATCACTGCCGTGACTGACAAACAGGTTATGCACGCCTCCGGCATTGGCTGTACTTTGCATCCCCAGTTTGCGGGCGGAATAGGTGCCCAGCAAATAGGAAACCAACTCACCCTTATCGATAAAGGGCTTGGCATAGGTCGCCAGTCCTTCATTGTCGAACGATGCACTACCCAATGCCCTAGGAATTAGTGGACGCTCATCGACAGATAACCACTCAGGGAAGAGCTGCTGCCCCATTGCGCCTTCCAGGAAGGTCGTCTTCCGATAGAGGTTGCTGCCAGAAATAGCGGCCAGGAAATTACTGAACAATCCTGAGGCCAGTTCAGGCGCAAACAGCACAGGAACCTGGGCCGTCGGAACCGGACGAGCCCCCAAGCGACTCACCGCCCGTTCTGCTGCGCGCTGACCAATATAGACAGGGTCCATCAGCTCTTCAGCCACACGATTGACGTCGTAAAAATAATCGCGCTGCATATGGCCATTACTTTCCGCAATCATGACGCAGCTCAGGCTGTGTCGACTGCTGGCATACCCACCGATAAAGCCATGGCTGTTGCCATAGATACGGCAACCCTGATGAGTGTTGAGGCTTGTCCCATCAGCATTGGTGATTTTGGGATTGGCTGCAAAGGCCGCTGACTCGCAAATAAGCGCTTTCTCGATCGCCTCGTCAGGCGTAATGCTCCAGGGATGGAACAGGTCCAGGTCAGGTAGGCTCTTGGCCATTTTTTCCGGATCGGCCAAGCCTGAATATTCGTCTTCGGAAGCGTGCTGGGCAATGGCAAGAGCCGCGGCTACGGTCTCACGGATAGCATTTTCGCCCGTTGCGGACGTACTGGCCGAGCCCTTGTGGTGCCCTACGTACAAGGTAATACCGAAGCCCTCATCACGATTGAACTCAACCGTTTCAACCTCGCCCTTGCGAACGGTTGTAGATAACCCCTGCTCAACAGATACCGAGACCTCACAAGCAGTGGCACCCTGCTGACGCGCCTCCGCCAAAATGCGCTCGACCTGTTCACGCAAGGCAGGTAAGGCAGCCGGGCCGACAGCTTCCACGGATTGATTCATGCTTCTCTCCTATACAGCGTTGGCAGCCCGGCGGACCGGACAACCGACCTTCAACTCGTTATGATGGCGACCTTTAGTTATGGACCACCCTCATGTCTGATTTTCTTGACGACGACTCCTTCTCCGGAGAGAAGAGCAAATCGCAGATCAAGCGCGAATTGCATGCCCTGCAGGACCTTGGCGCGCGCCTCGCCGGGATGAGCCCTGACCTGCTTGACCGCCTCCCCTTGACCGAGCCTTTGCGCCGCGCTTTGGCCGAGGCTCCCAAGCACAAAGCCAACGTCGCCCGGAAGCGACATACCCAGTACCTGGGCAAACTGATGCGCGATCAGGATCTTGATGCGATCATGGCCATGATCGAACAAGTCGATTCCTCGACCCGCCAGTACAACGAGCGCTTTCACGCCCTTGAACGCTGGCGGGATCGCCTGCTGGGTGGTAGCGACGAGGTCCTGCAGGCTTTTGTCGAAGACTACCCGGACGCTGACCGCCAGCACCTGCGCCAGTTGATCCGTCACGCCCAACACGAGCAGGCGCATAACAAGCCGCCGTCAGCGGCACGTAAACTGTTCAAGTACATCCGTGAACTGGATGATACCAAGCGGGGCCTGCGTTAATACGCGGCCCTTGCCTGCCTGTCAGGCACCCGTTCCTCCTACCGTGATGGCATCAATTTTCAGAGTTGGCTGGCCTACGCCAACCGGAACTGACTGGCCTTCCTTCCCGCACGTGCCAACACCGTTGTCCAGCGACAGGTCATTGCCGACCATTGATACCTGAGTCATGACTTCCGGACCGTTTCCTATCAGCGTGGCGCCCTTCACCGGCCGGGTCACCTTGCCGTTCTCGATCAGGTAAGCCTCATTGGTCGTAAAGACGAATTTACCGCTGGTGATATCGACCTGACCGCCCCCCAGGCTGGCGCAATACAGGCCATGCTCGACCGAGGCGATGATTTCTGCCGGGTCGCTTTCACCCGCCAACATATAGGTGTTAGTCATGCGAGGCATGGGCAGGTGCGCATAGGATTCACGGCGCCCGTTGCCGGTACGTGCCACTCCCATAAGCCGGGCATTGAGCTTGTCCTGCATGTATCCCTTGAGGATTCCATTCTCGATAAGCACGTTGTAGGCACCTGGCGTGCCTTCATCATCGACCGATACCGAACCACGGCGATCAGGGAGAGTGCCATCATCGACAATGGTGCATAGCGATGAAGCTACACGCTCGTTCATACGTCCGCTATAAGCCGAACTGCCCTTGCGGTTGAAATCACCTTCCAGGCCATGACCTACAGCTTCGTGCAACAGGACGCCAGACCATCCCGAGCCCAACACAACCGGTAGCGTACCCGCTGGAGCGGCAACAGCCTCCAGATTTACCAAGGCCTGCCGCACCGCTTCGCGCGCGTAGCTCATGGCACGGTCTTCACGCAGGAAGTAACGATAATCCGTGCGTCCGCCACCGCCGTTGTTGCCACGTTCCCGGCGGCCACTCTGCTCGACGACCACGTTGACATTGAAGCGCACCAGAGGGCGTACATCCGCCGCCAGCGTTCCATCGTTGGCGGCGACAAGCACCTGCTCCCAGACACCGGAAAGGCTGACCGTAACCTGTTGGATACGGGGATCCAGAGCCCGCGTGGCTACGTCAATATTTTTGAGCAGCTCGACTTTCTCTGCACGGCTCAAGACATCCAGTGGGTTTTCTTCGGGGTAAAGCCGTACCGGCTCGATGTGGCTGAATACCTGAACCTTGCCGTTATCCCCACTGCGTGAGATGGAACGTGCGGCCTGGGCAGCCTGGCTCAAGGCATCCAGCGTGATGGCGTTACTATAGGCAAACCCGGTCTTTTCACCTGATTGAGCACGGACACCAACACCTTGGTCCATATGAAAGCCACCTTCCTTGACGATGCCGTCCTCAAGCAGCCAAGACTCGGAAATCATGCTTTGGAAATACAGATCGGCGGCGTCGATTCCTGGTCCCGCCAGTTGATGAAGAACCACTGGCAGGCTGTCGATTTCAAGCCCACCTGGATTGAGAAGATGTTGACTGACAGAAGTCAGGTATTGGCTCATGCTTACTCCAATAGCCGAAAGGTCTTATGCAAGGCGTGCACAACACGTTGAAACAACACAGATCTTCTTTATTGACCTTAGCGCGTCTTGCGCGTTGTGCTTAATGGAAATGCCCAATCAAGTCGATTGTGGTCATTCGTGGCTTGGCAAGGGCGATGTTGCAAAACCAAAGCGACGATGCTGAGCAATCGGCATCCGTTCGCGTAATGTTTGTTGCTGGCCAATATCACGCCGTCCAATCATGACAGCTTCCCCTGTAGGCGACTCTTCAAGGACGCGCCCCCAAGGATCGATAATAGCGGAGTGACCCCAGGTTTCCCGACCTCGTGGATGCAGACCTCCCTGCGCAGCGGCCAGAATATAACATTGCGTTTCGATAGCCCGGGCACGTATCAAGATATCCCAATGAGCCTTTCCCGTAACAGCCGTAAATGCCGAAGGCGCAGCAATCAACTCGGCACCGGCCTCACGTAGAGAGGTGTACAACTCAGGGAAACGCAAGTCATAGCAAACCGTCAAGCCAAGCCGCCCTACAGGGGTATCCGCCACGACGATATCCTGGCCTTCCGCATAGTGATCACCCTCTCTATAGCTACCCTGCCGGTCATCCACACGGGCATTGAAGAGATGCAGCTTGTCATAACGAGCTACTCGCTCCCCTTGACCATTGATCAACAGGCAGCACGCCCTTGGCTTGGCATATGGCTGATCATCTGGAGGAAGCGGCAATGTCCCGGCGACAATCCAGAGCCCCAATGCACGAGCAGAACAGCTTAACCAAGGCAGGATTGGCCCTGCTCCTAGCGCCTCCGCCTGGCCGATCATGGCTGGATTGGAGTGACCGATCGCAACGAAATTCTCGGGCAGGACCGCCAGCTGTGCTCCAGCCTTGGCCGCCTGCTCAAGCAGACGGTATGCCGTAGCAAGATTGGCCTCTATGTCGTCTTGGCTGACCATCTGGATTACCGCAAACGTCATAGCCCACCTCGTATTGACTTGCCTATGCTACGCAGAGGATCCGCTTACGCTCAACCGACTTCTTCTGTCATGGCAGAACAGTCGCATTTCTTTGCGCAGGGTTCACTTCTTGCCCAGTGTCATCTGTGGATTTTGCCAGGGCCCGTGGATGTGATAGTTCACACTGGCCATGCGGGTTACCCTGTCACCAATCAAGCGATCCACAATGAACAGGGCTCCGCCTATGGCAGGTGCTCCTGCAATCAATGCCGCGATAGGCAGCGAGTTGGTCAAGGGCAATCCAACCTGCAAATGGGCATCGACCTGATCATGAGCCAGGTCCAGCGTCCCCTGCATTTGCATATCGGTAGAAGGGCCATCCAGAATGATGGGCTTCCGGGTTAGAAAAACACCGTTTTGCGCCTCCAGTAACCCGCTGATCGTGTCGTAACTCAGGCCGCGGCCAAAAATATCGGAAAAGTCCAGCCGCAGCCGCCGCCGTATGGCCTCGAAATTGAGCAGGCCAAACACCCGGAGCGCTGATGCAGAGCCTTCAACCTGACGCAACTGTCCGTTACGCAGGCTGGCATCCAGTGTGCCGGACAGACGATTCAGCCCCGCCCAGGCTGGCGATCCAGGCCAGCTGACGTTGGCATCAAGACGAAACTCGCGACTGGTCACACTGGATGCAAACTTCCAGGCCAGCAATACATCGGCGACGTTGTCACCCGAGAGACGACCGCTATACCGTGTACGCGTAGTGCCCGGCAACCCCTCCCAATCCATCGTACCTTCGACCTTCAGCCCCTTCAGATAGAGGTTCAGGTCTGAAAAGCGCACTCCTGCCGTCGTTGGCCGGATCCTGAGTCGCTGTGCGCCAACAGGCTCACCGCCCAGCGAAAGGGTATCAATCGATACGTCCATTGCTGGCAGGCCATGCGGGTCGATATTCGCCAGGGGATCAGGACTTTCGACGGGCTTGGCGCCCCCTGCCGGAGCAGCATGACTGGGAAAGTCCAAGTGTTTGAGCGCAAGCGTAATGGGTACCTTGCGGTCTTCCGGCAACCGTACCTGGCCAGCAATGACCGAGCTATCGAGCGTAAGCACCCAGACATTACTTTGTGGTTCCAGCTGAACAGCGAGGTTTTCGACGGTCTGACCGAAACCTTCGAAATGCACTACCTTGAGCTGCCCGCCCGCAAGTATTGAGAATATGGAGTCGGGCGAGGCAGGCCCCCCACCGGAGCGCGTAGCCGGTTCCTTACCAGGCGTAACGTACTTTTCGATAGCGACCTGCCATTCACTCAGCACGAGACGATCCAGGGCGCCACGAACCCGGATTCCCTGACCGCTCGGGAGATTGGCTGTGCCATTTCCCAGAACAACCTCACCACGGGCCTCGGTCAAGCGATCCGGCGGTGCGACGATAACGGCATCCGCCAAGCCTTGATACGTCGCCTCATAACGACGCTCGGGCCCATTGAGTGTCATACTGAAAAAACCGTCATGGGCGGTCTGCGGATCCTTGCCAAACGGTGCTGGCAGATCAATAGCTACCCCTTGAAGATTCGAGGCTACTACGATTTCGCTGGCCTCGTTTGCCAGGGTCAGGCTCATGCGATACGGAATATCGCCTGACACTGGCAAGGGCCGGCCTCCAACACCCAGCCATTGGGTAAGCTGACTGAGCGCTACCTTGCCCTCAGCCACGAGGCGGGTCTTGGGATCGGTCTGGTTCCCTTCGGCGAACGCCTTGCCGTGGGCCTGACTGCCCAATATCTGCGCCTTGATATCCGGTGCGCTCAAGCCTCGTGTCGTGTCATAGCGAAACGCACCGCGGATATTGGTGACATCGAGCATGGGATTTGCCAGCTGTAACCGGGCCCCATTAGCCACGAAATCCACAATCACCTTGGGCGGTAGCCCATGATCAAAAGGCAAATCCAGGTCAAGCTTACCCTTTAGAGCCCCTTCCCCCCGCCATCCCTTGAATGTCTCGGCTGTCGGTAACGGCGTCTCCTGCAAGATCGTGAGCCCGTCCTTTACACTACTGTCCAAGTCACTTTTCAGATACAGATGGACCGTACTGCCATCGTGTCGCAGCGGGATGGTGACATTTGCCTTGCTGACCTGGGTATCCAGGATTCGCCCCTCCGGTACCTGAATGCGAATGGCATCATCTTCAATGACTATATCGCCGCTGGCCTCACGCAACTCTGGCCAACCCGGCTGGTAGGCAAGCAATGCGTCGTGGACGCGAAAGAAAAGACTCATGGTACGTGCACCCGGCGGTGCATCGTGCATCAGGGAACCCTGATACTGGTAAATACCTTCATCAATATGGCCACCCTTGATCGCGGTCTTGAGCCAGTCAGCCAGAGGGCCGCTCATCGCGGGTGTCCGGGTAGGCAGATACTTGGCGGTATAGCGCGCATCACCATTGCGCAGCCCAACACGCAGGTCCATGTAGCTTTCAATGCCTGGCTTGCGCGCCAGCCGGATGAACATGTCACCGGCGGCATCACCCTCTTCACCCGAGACGCGCATCAATGGACTCGACAAGGTAAAGCTGTCATCGCTTAAAGACCAATTCAAGCGCGCTTTGGCTGTACGGTACTGCCACGGTTCAGGAAACAGGGTGGCCAGATGCAGCGAGAAGTTGGTGGTATCCAGCCGCAATTCGCCATGCAGCAGTCCGCCAGTTGCACTACCACTGGCATTCTCGACAGCCGGCGTACCGTGATAGGCCGAGAACCCTACCTTTTCCAGGTTAGCTGCAAACGCCAGACGATCAGCAAGACTTTCCTGGGATTGGTAGTCCAGCGAGATGTTACGTAGCGCACCATGCGGACTAAGTGCCGATAACGCTGACGCCACATTTTCAGGTAAAGGCGCAAGTGCCTGGACGGCGGCCGTCAATGGTGCCAGATCGAGCCGGTCGGCACGTACCTGCCAGCGATCCGCTGTATCATTGCGCTGAACCGCTAATGTCACACCACTCCAACGCTTTTCCCCAAGGCTTACCGCAAGATCGGAACCGATGGCTCGCCAGCCGTTTTTCTCGCGGGTAAATGCAAGGTTCAGGGCGAGGTCATCAAGACCAGCAGGCGCACGGGTACCATACGAAGCCACCAGCCGAGCCGCATTGAGTCGCAAGGCTGCGTCTTGAGGCACTCCATGAGCCCAGTCAAGCCAGACCTCTCCTCCTGCATGTAACTCATGCAGCTGCCACTGCCGCGTCAGAGTACGTGGCACCCACTGTGCCCAGTCCGTCTGGGGCAGGCTCAAATAGCTCTTGAATCGGCTGTCCTGCCAATGCGCCAAATCGACCTGCCCCTGGACGTCCAAGGCCAAGGGCTGCCCGTCAGGTAGATTCAAACGCGCATCGAGGCGGACGTCGCCGTTACGTCTCGTAGACAGCGTTGCCTCGACATAGCGCAGCGTAAACACTTTTCCTTCGTGGGATAAAACGCTGAGCTGTCCATTGAGTACTGATAGTCGCCCAAGCGAGGGCAGCCACTTGAGAAGCGGTGCGGGATCAAAAGGCTTTTGCTCATCATCACGCTGGGGCAGTCCTGCGATACGCCAGAGCCCATCCGCTTCTTCCAGCAACTCGAGTCGTACACCGTCGAGGCTGGCATAACTCAGTATGGGCTGCCAGTGCAGGAGGCTCTGGAACATATTCGGCACAACCCTGATTCGCTCCAGATGCAGAGGCTGGCTGCCCTCACCCAGTTCCAGGTCCTGCAGGTCAATGACAGGATTGAGTCCTTGCCAGCTTCCCTTCAAGGCGCCCAGGCGTACAGGCTGCTTCAAGGCGCTGCTCAAGCGCGCCTCAACGTCGGCTCTATACTCGGCAACGCCCGGTATGAGTTGGCGCCCTACGCTGACATAAAGCGCCAGCAGGATCAGGATCAGAGCACACAGACCGAAACCAAGGCGCAGGAGTGTTCCGATGAAGCGGCCCAACCCTGTCATCAGCCTAAGCTCAGCGGCTTACAGCAGTACAACATCATATTGCTCCTGGGAGTACATAGGTTCGACCTGAAACTTGATCGTTCGACCGATAAAAGCTTCCAGGTCCGCTACATTGCCTGACTCCTCATCAAGAAGACGGTCTACCACCTTCTGATTGGCCAACACGAGATAGGAGTTTGCCTGGTAAGCGCGTGCTTCGCGCAGAATTTCACGGAAGATTTCGTAGCAGATAGTTTCAGCCGTCCGCAGCATGCTACGTCCCTGGCACGCCGGACAAGGCTCACACAGGACCTGCGACAGACTCTCACGTGTGCGCTTGCGCGTCATCTGGACGAGACCAAGCTCAGTAATGCCAATGATGTTGGTTTTGGCGTGATCGCGCTCCAGCTGCTTCTCCAGATTGCGAAGCACTTGGCGCTGATGCTCTTCATCTTCCATGTCGATGAAATCGATAATGATGATGCCGCCCAGGTTTCGCAGCCGTAACTGCCGGGCAATTGCCGTAGCTGCCTCAAGATTGGTCTTGAAGATCGTCTCTTCCAGGTTACGGTGCCCTACGAATGCACCTGTATTCACGTCTATCGTAGTCATCGCCTCGGTCTGATCGATGATCAGATACCCGCCCGATTTGAGCATGACCTTTCGCTCAAGCGCCTTCTGGATTTCATCCTCGACGCCATACAAATCGAAAATCGGACGCTCGCCAGGATAATGCTCCAGGCAATCAGATACTTCAGGCATCAGCTCGGATACGAACTGGCCAATTCGCTGGAAGTTTTCCCGAGAGTCCACACGAATCTTTTCACTGCGCGGACTGACCAGATCCCGCAAGGTACGCAATGGAAGGTCAAGGTCTTCATAGATGGTCGTAGGCGCAGGCACCTTATTCATCTGAGAATGAATCTGAGCCCACAGCCGCCGCAAGTAGCGGATATCCGCCTTGATTTCATCTTCACGCGCGCCCTCCGCCGCCGTACGAAGAATAAAGCCACCGGCTTCCTCGATACACTCGTTGGCGATGCACTTTTCAACAATGTTCTTGAGCCGTTCACGCTCGGCTTCATCTTCGATTTTCAGCGAGATGCCCACATGATTGGTCTTGGGCATGTACACCAGATAGCGTGAGGGAATTGAAAGGTGCGTCGTCAGGCGCGCCCCCTTGGTTCCGATTGGATCCTTCGTGACCTGAACGACCAGACTTTGCCCCTCATGAACCAGGGCACTGATGCTTTCGACAGCACTGCCCTCGCGGGTAGAAATCTCGGCAGCATGAATAAAGGCGGCCCTGGCCAGCCCAATATCCACAAAGGCCGCCTGCATCCCAGGCAGGACTCTGACAACCTTGCCTTGATACAGATTGCCTACAATGCCCCGGCGCATCGTGCGTTCGATATGAACCTCTTGCAGAACGCCGTTTTCAACAACCGCCACCCGAGACTCCATCGGGGTGATGTTGATCAAGATTTCTTCGCTCATAGACTTATCCATTATTCGAGGTGTCTTGCAGCTTATCGGTATCGGCGCTATCTAGGGTATTAACCTTTTCAACGAGGTACATTGGGCTGCCAGCATGGTATGCCAAACGTTGATAACAGCTCCGCTGTTTCACAAAGGGGGAGTCCGACGATGCTGCTATAGCTTCCCGCTATATGTTGAACAAAGACAGCGCCCAGCCCCTGGATTCCGTAACCGCCTGCCTTGTCGGCCGGCTCACCGCTTGCCCAATAGGCTTGACGCTCGTCTTCACTGATAGGCCTGAACGTTACTTCGCTCGACACGACGCGCGCCAGGCACAGATCTTTACTGGCTACGGCAACTGCGGTCAGAACGGTATGCGTCTTGCCGCTCAAGCGAACCAACATGTCCATGCCATGCTCGCGGCTTTCCGGCTTGCCCAGAATATGCCCATCCAACACGACGCTAGTGTCGGCTCCCAGGACGCAATCAACCGTGTCACCAGACAAAAGTGCCAGACCTGCCTGTGCCTTGCTTCTGGCAAGACGTTCGACATAGGCATCTGCTGTCTCGCCAGGCAGCACGGCCTCATTAATTTCGGCCGAAAGACGTTCGAACGGCACACCGATTTGCTCAAGCAACTCACGACGGCGTGGAGATCCGGAAGCAAGATACAGACGTGGCATAGAAGGCTCCTTGAAACGCTCACGTCAGCAGATCAGCCGCCGACGCCACGTCAACTTACATTGAAACGCGTTCGCAAATCACGTAGCACCAGATATACCCAAGGCCAGAGCAAGGCGCTGACCAGGGAGGGTGCAAGAAATACCAGGGTGGGTGGACGATTACCCGTCAACGTATTCAGCCAGAGCTGAACCAGCTGCGAGATGCCATAGACGACCAGCAGCACAAAGCCCTGCTGCCAAATGGGAAAGACGCGAAGCCGCTGTTGTAATGATTGCACCAGAAAAACTACCAGGCTCAGAATCAGGGCATTCTGGCCAAGCAGATTTCCGTACAGCACATCCTCTGCCAATCCGAAAACCCAGGCCGTACTCAGGCCTACCCGGTGAGGCAGCGCCAACGTCCAGAACGTCAAGAACATGGACAGCCATAAGGGCCGCCCGATTTCAATGAAGTCCGGCATTGGCGCAACCGAAAGCAACAGCCCCACCAACAATGTCAGCCAGATAACCCAGCCGTTATGGCCGATCCGAAAGGCCATTAACGGGCCTCCTGGGCGCGTTGTGTCGAGGCGGCCGGGGCTTGGCTGGACTGCGGCTTGGCGGCAGGCTTCGCGGGCTGAGTCTGGGGCTTGGCCGACTGAGCAGCCGGAGCCGCCGCGTTGGTCGCTGGTGTCTTGTTATTACCACTGGCTGGCTGAGCGGGATTATTAACCTGGGCGGGCGAGGTTGCCGCTGGCGTTGTTCCCTGCTGCTCCTGGGACACTTTGCGATCCGCTTCTTCCTGGGCCCGGGCAGCATCGTAGGCCCGTTCCTCAGGTGTACGTGGATCACTGAAGACCAATAGCACATAGCGACTGCGGTTCAGCTTGGCAGTGGGTACAGCTCGCACAATGGCAAACGGTTGCCCTGAGTCATGCACTACTTCGGTCACGGTTGCGACCGGGTACCCCGCAGGAAACCGCTGCCCCAAACCAGAGCTGACCAGTAGATCGCCTTCCTTGATATCGGCGGTATCGGCCACATGGCGCAGTTCAAGACGCTCAGGGTTACCAGTTCCCATGGCGATAGCACGCAAACCATTGCGGTTGACCTGAACAGGAATGCTATGGGTGACGTCCGTCAACAGCAGGACACGGGCGGCATAGGGCATGACTTCGACCACCTGCCCCATCAACCCACTGGCGTCTAACACCGGCTGGCCGATAAAGACCCCATCCTTCGCGCCTTTGTCGATCAGGATACGGTGAGTAAACGGATTCGGATCGACGCCGATCAGCTCGCTGACCAGCACCTTGTCGTCCACCAGGGCGGCAGAATTGAGCAATTCCCGAAGGCGTACGTTTTGCTCGGTCAAGGCCGCCAGCTTTTGCAGGCGACGCTGCATAAGCAGTGCTTCAGCCTTGAGGCGCTCGTTTTCAGCCATGATTTCAGTACGGCTGGAAAACTGATCGCGCACGGCTTGCCAGGCACGAACCGGGAGATCGGCTGCCCAATAGAATGGTGTAAGCACCAGGCCCATTTCGCTGCGCACCGGCTTCAGATAATCGAAGCGGGCATCTACCACCATCAGGCTGACAGACAGAACAGCCAGAGCCAGCAGACGGACGCCAAGCGAAGGACCCTTGGAAAATATACGCTTGATGGTCTCGTCCTCGAAGCGTCAATCATGACAACATCAAGGCCCGCCATGCAGGCCCTGATATTCATGCATGCGACTTATTCGGTGGAAAGAAGATCCATAGCGTGACGGTCCATCATCTCCAACGCCTTGCCGCCACCGCGGGCAACACACGTCAGAGGATCTTCCGCCACGATCACCGGCAGGCCGGTTTCCTGCGCCAGGAGCTTGTCCAGATCACGTAGCAGAGCACCACCACCGGTCAGGACCAGACCGCGCTCGGCAATATCCGAAGCCAACTCCGGCGGGGACTGCTCCAGGCAGCTCTTGACCGCCTGGACGATGGTCGCCAGCGATTCCTGCAGGGCTTCCAGCACTTCGTTGGAGTTCAACGTAAAGCTGCGCGGTACGCCTTCAGCCAGATTGCGGCCGCGGACGTCGATTTCACGCAGGTCACCGCCCGGGTAGGCCGTACCGATTTCCTGCTTGATGCGCTCAGCGGTAGATTCACCGATCAGGCTGCCGTAGTTGCGGCGGACATAGGTCACGATCGCCTCATCGAAGCGGTCACCGCCTACGCGTACGGACTCGGCATAGACAACACCGTTCAGGGAGATCAAGGCGATCTCGCTGGTGCCGCCACCGATGTCCACTACCATCGAACCACGCGCTTCCTCAACCGGAAGACCTGCACCAATGGCAGCTGCCATCGGCTCTTCGATCAGGAAGACTTCACGGGCGCCAGCGCCCAGAGCCGATTCGCGAATGGCACGGCGCTCGACCTGGGTGGACTTGCACGGTACGCAGATCAGTACACGAGGACTTGGCTGGAGAAAGCTGTTCTCGTGCACTTTGTTGATGAAGTACTGCAACATTTTTTCACAAACGCTGAAGTCTGCAATCACACCATCCTTCATCGGTCGGATCGCAGAAATATTGCCAGGCGTACGACCCAGCATGCGTTTGGCGTCGGTACCGACGGCAACTACACTCTTCTGATTGCCATGCGTACGAATGGCAACAACGGATGGCTCGTCAAGGACAATACCGCGATCCCGGACATAAATGAGGGTATTGGCTGTACCCAGGTCGATCGACAGATCGCTGGAAAACATGCCACGCAACTTTTTGAACATGAAGTGACCCTAGGCGGTGGCGTCAGGCACGCAGATGAAACGCGTGGGAAAAATTGCGGCAGACTCTAACAACGGCAGGGATTTTGAGCAAGGCGGTGATGTGCTAGATTGCTCGTTTCTGCGGCCCTCTTAGGCCTTTCTTAACGCGGTGCTTGACCGCCTACCGTGCAAATCTCTCGATTTATGACTTTCGCCATGGTCAAGCCCCGATATTGCTGGAGAATCCGATGGCGCTCGAACGCTCCGACGTCGAAAAGATCGCTCACCTGGCCAGACTAGGTCTTAACGATGCCGATATTGAACGGACCACCGGGACGTTGAATGACATCCTCGGCCTGATTGATCGCATGCAGGCCGTCAATACCGATAGCGTCGAACCCCTGGCGCATCCGCTGGAAGCCGTACAACGCCTGCGACCCGACGAAGTCACCGAAACCAATCAGCGTGACGCCTACCAGACTATCGCCCCGGCGGTCGAAAACGGCCTGTTCCTGGTACCCAAGGTGATTGAGTAATGAAGGACACCCCTATGCATACATTGACCCTGGCCGAGATCAGCCGTGCGCTATCGGCAAAGGAATTTTCTGCCGAGGAATTGACTCGCACCCTGCTGGACCGCATCGCCCGGGTTGATCCACAGCTCAACAGCTTTATCACCGTGACAGAAACACAGGCCATTGAGCAGGCCAAAATCGCCGATCAGCGCCGATCAGCGGGCGAAACCGGCGCGCTCCTGGGGGCACCGATCGCACACAAAGACCTCTTCTGCACCCAGGGCATTCGCACCAGCTGTGGTTCGAAGATGCTCGACAACTTCATCGCGCCCTATAACGCTACCGTCGTTCAGAAACTGGCCGATGCCGGCGTGGTAAGCCTTGGCAAGCTGAACATGGACGAGTTCGCGATGGGCTCGGCCAACGAATCCAGCCACTACGGCCCGGTCAAGAATCCCTGGGATACCTCTCGTATTCCAGGCGGTTCTTCAGGTGGCTCATCGGCGGCAGTAGCGGCTCGCCTCGTCCCGGCTGCAACCGGTACCGATACCGGCGGCTCGATCCGTCAGCCTGCGGCGCTAACCAACCTGACTGGCCTCAAGCCTACCTATGGACGCGTTTCCCGCTGGGGCATGATTGCGTATGCCTCCAGCCTCGATCAAGGCGGCATGCTGGCTCGCAACGCCGAAGACTGCGCCCTACTCTTGCAGGCAATGGCTGGCTTCGACCCCAAGGACTCCACCAGCGTAGACCAACCGGTCGATGACTATCTGGCCTGCCTGGAAAAGCCTCTTGCAGGCCTGCGCATTGGCCTGCCGAAAGAGTATTTCGGTGAGGGCTTGGACAGCCGTATCGCAGATCTTACGCTCAAGGCTGTAGAAGAGTTGAAGGCGCTGGGCGCAACCGTCAAGAACATCAGCCTGCCAAACATGCAGCACGCGATTCCTGCCTATTACGTGATCGCACCGGCGGAAGCGTCTTCCAACCTGTCGCGCTATGACGGTGTACGTTTCGGTTATCGCTGTGAAGACCCGGCAGACCTGACCGACCTGTACAAACGCTCTCGCGCAGAAGGCTTTGGTGATGAGGTTCGCCGCCGGATCATGGTGGGCACTTATGCACTTTCTGCCGGTTACTATGATGCCTACTACCTGAAGGCACAGCGTATCCGCCGCCTGATCAAGAATGACTTCATGACCGCCTTTAATGACGTGGACGTCATTCTCGGCCCGACGACGCCCAGCGTGGCGTGGAAACTCGGCGAGAAGAACAACGATCCTGTGGCTGAATACCTGATGGATATCTATACCATCACTGCCAACCTTGCCGGCGTTCCTGGTCTTTCGATGCCGGCCGGCTTTGTCGACGGCCTGCCCGTTGGCGTACAGCTGCTGGCCCCCTACTTCCAGGAAGGCCGCCTGCTCAACATCGCCCATCAGTACCAGAAGGCAACTGATTGGCATACGAAAGCCCCGACTGGGTTCCTGGAATAGAAGGCAGAGGACGACTCACATGCAATGGGAAACCGTGATCGGGCTGGAAATTCACGCACAGCTCTCCACGAAATCGAAGATATTTTCTGGCAGCTCCACCACCTTTGGTGCCGAGCCTAACACCCAGGCCAGCCTGATCGACCTGGGCATGCCCGGCGTACTGCCGGTAGTCAACCAGGAAGCAGTGCGCATGGCCGTCAAGTTTGGCCTGGCCATCGACGCACACATTGGCCAGCGTAACGTTTTTGCGCGCAAGAACTACTTCTACCCTGACCTGCCCAAGGGCTATCAGATCAGCCAGATGGAATTGCCTATCGTAGGCAAGGGCCACCTGGACATTACATTAGACGACGGTACCGTCAAGCGCATCGGTATCACCCGTGCGCATCTGGAAGAAGATGCGGGCAAGAGCCTGCACGAGGACTTCCAGGGCATGACGGGCATCGACCTGAACCGCGCCGGCACGCCACTTCTGGAGATTGTTTCCGAGCCGGATATCCGCAGCGCCAAGGAGGCCGTCGCCTATGTAAAGGCTGTTCATGCACTGGTGCGCTACCTGGGCATCTGTGACGGCAACATGAACGAAGGCTCACTGCGTTGCGACTGTAACGTCTCGGTTCGCCCGAAGGGCCAGGCCGAGTTCGGAACACGCGCCGAGATCAAGAACGTTAACTCCTTCCGCTTCATTGAGAAGGCGATCAACCGCGAAGTCCAACGCCAGATTGAGCTCATTGAGGATGGTGGCAAGGTTGTTCAGGAAACCCGCCTGTATGACCCGAATAAAGACCAGACTCGCTCCATGCGCAGCAAGGAAGAGGCAAATGACTACCGCTACTTCCCTGATCCCGACCTGCTGCCCGTGGTGATCGAAGAAAGCTTCCTTGAAGAGACCCGCAGCCTGCTGCCGGAGCTGCCGCAGCAGAAGCGTGAGCGCTTTGAGCGTGACTTTGGCCTATCTACGTATGACGCGACGGTCCTCTCCTCCAGCCGTGAAATGGCCGATTATTTCGAGCAGGTCCAACAGGTCAGCGGCGATGCCAAATTGGCCGCCAACTGGGTCATGGGTGAGCTTTCCAGCCTGCTCAACAAGCAGGACCTGGATATCGCCGACTCGCCGGTTTCCGCTGAGCACTTAGGCGGTATGATTCTGCGTATCAAGGACAGCACCATTTCCGGCAAGATCGCCAAGATGGTGTTCGAAGCCATGGCTGCCGGCGAAGGTTCTGCCGATGAGATCATCGAAAAGAAAGGCCTCAAGCAGGTAACCGACACCGGCGCTATTGAGTCCATGCTGGATGAGGTTCTGGCAGCCAACGCAGCCCAGGTAGAGCAGTACCGCGCCAGTGATGAGGCCAAGCGCGGAAAGATGTTTGGCTTCTTCGTAGGCCAGGCGATGAAGGCCTCCAAAGGCAAGGCCAATCCTCAGCAAGTCAACGAATTGCTGAAGAAAAAGCTGGAAGGTTAACCTCCTCCGATAGCCATGACGCAACCTTGCGTCATGGCTATGCCACTCACGAATCTACTTCTTCTTTCTTCATTTTTCTTTTTCAACCGATGCGAAGCAGTCGAGCTTTCTGAGCGATGGACTTGGCCTGCGCCTGTAGATTACGCACGCTTATACAATCTTCAGGGCTGAATGTCGGACTAGTCCTGGAATGTGTTTCAGCACGTAATTACAGCGAAACGGCTTGAACTCAAGAGAGTCATATAGCCAATCTGATATCAAATCGCCAGGAAGCTTTCGATATGTCATGGAACCTACGCATTGCTCTTCTATCGCTCACCATACTGTTTGCCGGGTGTGCCAACCGAGAGCCTTATTCTTCACCCATGTCACCTGCTGCTGTTCATGGTTACCAGGACTCCGGCCTCGCTTCTTACTACGCCAAACGCCATGCCGGACGCCGCACTGCCAGCGGAGAACGCTACAATCCTTCGGAGATGACAGCCGCTCATCGTACGCTGCCCTTTGGCACGCGAGTCGAGGTGACCAACCTGAGCAACGGAAAGCGTGCAGTCGTACGCATCAATGACCGTGGTCCTCACGTACGTGGACGGATTATTGATCTGTCACGCAATGCGGCCAGTTCAATCGGCTTGATTTCTGATGGCGTTGCGAAAGTCCAGATCAGGGCCTTGGACTGATTTGACTAGACGGGGCTAGTCATGCGTTGGAGCCGAGAGGTCAGCTTGCCTTGTACCTAGCTAGCGTCCTGCATGAGGAACGCCTTTTCAATTCGCTGTCTCGAACCAGGCGCTTATCCTGATAGGCAAAAAACAGCGGAGCACCAGGCTCCGCTGTTTTGTACTTCACTTAGCCATCAGGTCACTGGAGCCGGATTGAACAGTGTCAGATCGTTATGCAGCTTGTGGTGCTCAGCCCATGTCTTTTTGCGGCCACTGGCAACATCCAGGTAGAGATGAAAAATCTCCCAACCCAACTCTTCCAGTGTCATTCGGCCCGATGTCACCCGACCGGCGTCTACGTCGATCAGATCCGGCCAGCGCTGTGCCAACTGGGTACGCGTTGCCACCTTGATGACGGGCACCATGGCCAGACCATAAGGCGTTCCGCGACCTGTGGTAAAGATATGCAGGTTCATGCCAGCGGCCAGCTGTAATGTACCGCAGATAAAGTCACTGGCAGGCGTTGCGCAGTAATACAGGCCTTTACCCTTGACACGCTCGCCTGGCGATACCACCCCTGCAATAGGGCTGGAACCCGACTTGGCAATCGAGCCCATAGCTTTTTCCACAATGTTGTTCAGGCCACCCTTCTTGTTACCGGGCGTGGTGTTCGCACTGCGATCTGCCATACCGCGATCCAGATAGCGGTCGTACCAATCCATTTCACGAACCAAGGCCTTGGCGACTTCAGGTGTAGCCGCCCGCGAGGTCAGCAGATGGATACCGTCGCGCACCTCGGTGTTTTCCGAGAACATCACGGTAGCCCCTGCACGCACTAGCAGGTCAGCCGCAACACCCAATGCCGGATTGGCTGTTACCCCGGAAAACGCGTCACTGCCGCCGCATTGCATCCCAACCACCAGATCGGAAGCCGGACATGGCTCACGACGGCGCTCATTGAGTACCTTCAGGCGATCCTCGATCATGCCAAGAATCTGCTCGACCATACCGCTGAAACCGGTATTGGAATCCTGGAGGCGGAACAGCCATTCCTCTTCATCGATACCAGAGGGCAATTCATCGTCCGGCATGATCTGGCTGGCCTGAAGCTTTTCACATCCCAGGCTGATCACCAGCGCCTGGCCACCGAGGTTGGGATTACGACTGATGTTACGCAGCGTACGAATGGGTACGACAGCATCGGGGGCGTTGATCGCTACACCGCAACCATAGCTGTGAGTCAATGCGATGACATCATCCACATACGGATACTTGGGCAGCAGCTCCTTGCGGGCACGCTCGATGCAATGATCAAGCACACCGGTCACACATTGAACCGTGGTGGTCACGCCCAGGATATTGCGCGTCCCGACGCTACCGTCCGGGTTTCTGAAACCCTCAAAGGTAAAACCTTCCAGCGGAGGCTGGGTAGGCGGTACATCAGTTGCCAGCGGCAGGTTGTCCAGCGGGGGCGGCGAAGGCAGGCTAAGCAACTCCTCTTTCACCCAGGAGCCCCGTAGAATGGGTTTCAGGGCATATCCGATCACTGTGCCATAGCGCAGAACAGCGCCGCCTTCGGGGATATCAACCAGCGTTACCTTGTGACTTTGCGGAACGGCCTCAATGGTCACGAGACCGTCTGGAAACTGGCCACCGGCTGCAACACCTTGCTCGTTTACAACGATTGCGACGTTATCGTCAGCATGAAGTCGGATGTAACGAGGCGAGTCCTGGTGTTCAATCAACTGCATGACTCACTCCTTCTTATACTCACTCAGGCTAAGGCATGCGAACAGAGCGATGCTCTGCCCGCGTTCTGTTATTCAACGTAAACCGACGGTCAACTCATCCATCTCCATACCTGCGCGGTGAGTCACCGATACACACGCGGACGCCTCTCCACGCTTCGCCACTGGTTGCAATAAAGAGCACCTGATCGACTCGCCACTAGACAAATGACAGGTTCTGGCAACCCTCAGCGTTCCGATAAGGGAGCCGACCATGGCAAGCGGGATAACTAAAGATAAGCGTTCAGAAAAGCTGATCGCGCGCAGAATGCGGGGTCTGCGAATGCCAAGAGCACCGAGCAATGAAGTGCCTGATAAGGCAAGCGATGTCACACTGACTCGGTTGATATTCACTCTGCCCCCACTCGTTATTCTTGTCGCGGGTAGTCTTTTATAGCCAGGCGAGAACATCGCCTTTGCTTACACAACCAAATGATAGCGCAATCATTTCAGAACACAATAAAACAAAAATGGCTGACTGGTCTACTAAAACCAGTCAGCCATTTACACACTTACTGCGGACCGAGTTTGTCCATCAGCGCAGCCAGGCGCTCGTACTCGTCAGGCTTGAGATCAGTCAGCGGTGCACGCACCGGACCGGCATCGTAACCTGCGATCTTCGCACCAGCCTTGACGATGCTTACCGCA